>JAIPIO010000098.1 GCA_021734595.1 Kiritimatiellales bacterium
CTTGCTGTCGAGTGCCCCGGCGAAAACAGCAGCCGCAGCAATTTTGCCTGCCCGCTCCATGGTATAGCGGTAGGCCATCATCCCTCCCTTGGAATGCCCGACCATGTAAATCCTGGAGCTATCCACCGGACAGGTCTCAACGGCATCGTGAATGACGGCATCAATGTAGGCCACATCGTCGACGCCATCCCGGACCGCCTTGCCGCAGCAGTGTCCGGCATTCCAGTGCTGGAGCAGACCGAAAACCCCGATCCCATTGGCGTAGGCCACTAGAAACCCGCGTTCATCGGCCACCTCGCTGAATCCGGTCTCCTGCTCGGTTTTCGCGGCGGTGTTAAAAGCCCCGTGCAGCATTACCAGCAACGGCCACCCTGCGGAGGGCGCTTCCGTTGAGGGCAAATGCAACCGGTAGGTCCGGGATAATCCATTGAACTTCACCGCGGTTTTCCTTTTAAAGGTCCCGGATCGCCCGTCGCCACCGGATTTCACGGGTGTCCGACAGGCGGCCAGCAGGAGCATGAACACAGCTAGACCAATAATATCCGACAAAGGTAGCGTTCTCATACCGTAAGGTTGCGGAAAGCCCGCGGCGAAAGCAAGGCGTTTCCCAAGGTATGGAAAACATCCGGCCGGATTTCCAATGGCTGGAAAGCCGCCGGACGGGGCATTTATGAATTATCCGTTACGCTTTACTTCCCGATTGACCGGGCACGGCGCACCATGTACTGTTTCCCATTCTTTTACGTGAATCAATGATAATGAGGATTATGCCATGACAATGATGATTTCGAAGTTTCATAAATTGATCCAGTCAAAAGTGGTCTGGGGGATTTTTTTGGTGGTTGTAATTGTCGCGTTCGTCGGGGTTTACACCCCGGGGTCGGGTCGCCGCAGTGCGCAACGGCAAGAGCAGCAAGAGGCCCAACGCGCGGGAACGCTGTTCGGCAAGGAAATAGACAGGCAGGAGTTTAACGGTGCCTATCGCAGCATCTACATTCTGTATTCAATGAATTCCATGATGTACGGCCAGCGTCTGGAAATCACGCCGGAAGTCGATACATTCATCACCGAACAGGCATGGCAGTGGCTGGCCACCCTGAAAAAGGCGCGCCAATTGAAAATCAGCGCCCACCCGGATGAAGTCCGGGCCATGATCGAGTCGGAGCGGATCTTTCAGGGCCAGAACGGACAGTTTGACGCCAATATCTACAAGCGCTTTGCCAACGGCTTCATGGCTAGCAACCGGATGACGGAACAAGACCTTGAACGCCTGTATACCGAACAGGTGATTATCCGCAAGGTGCACAACATGGCGGCGCAGGGTGCGCTGGTGACGGAAGCTGAAATCAAAAAAGCGTTCCATATGTATATGGACCGGCTGACCGTCGAATACGCCGCTATTCCGCGCGCAGTGGTAAAAGACGTTGCCGTGTCGGACACGGAGGTGGAGGCCTATTTCGAAGCCAACAAGGAACAGTTCCGCATGCCGGAAAAAGTCATGGTTCAATATGTGGAGTTCCCGGTCAGCAACTATCTGGCAGGCATTGAAGTGACCGATGAAATGGCGACGAACCATTATGAGCAGAACAAGTACAGCTACATCATTGCACCGGCGGAAGGTGCCGAACCCAGTGCCGAACCGCAGTTCAAGCCGCTCGAAGCGGTCAAGGACGAAGTGACGGCTAAATTGATGAAAGAGAAGGCGCAGCAGAAAGCTACTGATCTGGCCGATCAATTCGTGGGGGACATGTCGGATGAAGCGGCGACGTTCGAAGCTGTTGCCAAAAAAACCGGACTGAAGATTATCGGCAACGTACCCGCGTTCTCCAAGACGGAGACGGTCAAGGGCGTTGACCCTACGGCGCAGTTCCCGCAGATGGCGTTTACGCTACAGGATGATCCGGACCATTACTACAGCGACCCGGCCATTGGAGACGATGCGGTCTATGTGCTGGCGCTGGTGAAAAAATATGATTCCTTCATTCCGAAGCTCGCCACAGTCAAGGAAGACGTGACAGCAGCGGCCCGGGCCACCGCCGAGGAAAAGGCATACGTACTCGAATCCGAAAAGATTCACCAAGAGGTCAAGACAACGCTGGCAGGCGGAGTGGCCTTCACCAACGCCGTGGCAAAGTACGAACTTGAAGTCAAGAAGACGGTACCCTTCACGGTTTCCACGCAGCTGACCGATGAGTTCGGGCGGGAAATCAAATCCACCGCGATCTTCCACAACCAGGGCGAGCTGTGCGAACTGATTCCAACGCGGGGAAGCTTCCTGCTGGCCTATGTGGCGGAAAAGATCCCGGGCGATGAAGTTAACCAGCTTCCGGGGATGCGGGCCGAACTGGTCAGTGGACTGAGCGGCGAAAAAGCCGGTCAGATGGTGCAGGCCTGGCGCGAAAGCATCCTGAATGAAGCAGGTTTTGAAGACCTGATGAAGCGTTCCAAAGAGGAAGAGGAAACGTCCTCGGATTCCTAGGGTGCCCACATGCCGTTATCCTATCTCATAGCGCTGTTCATCGGCCTGCCGGTCATTGAGCTGGCGCTTCTGTTCCGGCTGCACGAAGTCATCGGCCTGGGTCCAACCATCCTGATCGTGATCCTGACAGGAACGGTCGGCGCAGCGCTGGTCAAGCGGCAGGGCATCGCGATCCTGCTGAATATCCAGACCGAGATGTCAAATGGCAACCTGCCCGCCCCGCAGCTGATGGACGGCGTGATGATTCTACTGGCCGGCGCATTCCTCATCACGCCCGGCGTGCTTACCGACCTGACGGGCTTTCTGCTACTGATCCCCTACGTGCGCAAAAAGATCCGTTTCTGGCTCAGAAAAAAACTGGAAGAGAAGATTCAAAGCAACTACGTAAACGTGTACTATCACCAACCGTAGAGTTTTCCAACGACTGGAAACGGTAGCCATGGGTTTTCCAGTCATGGGAAAAGCGGTGAATATTAATTCCAATGATTGGAGAGCCGTATGAGTGAAACAGCAACCATTCCGCTGTGTGTCGACCTGGACGGAACACTGGTAAAACTGGACACCCTGCTTCAGGCCATTTTCCTGCTGCTGCGCCGCCATCCCGTCTGTATCCTGAAACTGCCGGGATGGGCCGCGCGCGGAAAGGCGTACCTGAAAGAGCAGATCATATCCCGGGTGGATATCGATGCCGCCACCCTGCCCTACCACATGGAATTTCTCGAATTCCTGAAAGCCGAATATGATTCCGGCCGTCCGCTGGTATTGACCACCGCATCCAATTACCGGACCGCCCGCGCGGTGGCGGACCACCTGGATATCTTTTCCGAAACCCTGGCCAGCGACTCAGAGGTCAACCTGAAGGGACAGGTCAAGCTGGATGCGATCCAGAAAAACTATCCGGTCTTCTCCTACGCAGGCAACGAACAGAGCGACTTCCTGCTATGGGACAAGGCGCAGGAAATCATCATGGTCAACCCCTGCACGGCGGCAAAAAAGAAGTTTGGTTCCTTGGCGCTACATGTGTTCGACGACCGGAAACCGGGCCTGAAACTCTGGCTCAAGGCGCTGCGCCCGTCACAGTGGCTGAAAAACGTGCTGGTGTTTCTTCCGATGCTGCTGGCCCACAAATTCACCGATACCGGCACCTTCATGCAGGCGGTGCTGGCCTTCTTTGCATTCAGTTTTGCGGCCTCGACCATTTATGTGCTTAACGACCTTTTCGACCTCAGCGCCGACCAGCACCACCCGCGCAAGCGCAATCGGCCCTTCGCCTCGGGCGACCTTTCGCTGTGGGTCGGAATGGCCACGATCCCGGCACTTTTCCTGCTCAGCATCGGCCTTTCACTGGCGTTGCCGGTAAACTTTATGCTGACCCTGCTGGTCTATTTTGTGCTGACCACACTCTATTCCTGGCGGCTCAAGCAGCTGGCGATCCTGGATGTGCTCACGCTCGCGGGCCTCTACGCGATGCGCGTTATCGGCGGCTCCTTCGCCACCGCGACGGTTGCTTCTTCGTGGTTCATCGAATTTACCGGTTTCCTGTTCCTGAGCCTCGCGCTGGTGAAGCGCTATTCGGAACTGCGGGAAATGGCCAGTTCCCGCCGCGACGAACCCGATAACCGGGAGCGCGGCTACCAGGTGGAAGACCTGACCCTGCTGGCCTGCTTCGGTGCCGCCAGCAGCTATATTGCCGTGTTTGTTTTCACCCTCTATCTGGACAGCAGCAAGGTGATGGAACTCTACACCAACCCGCGCTGGCTGTGGCTCCTCTGCCCGTTGCTGCTCTACTGGGTCACCCGCATCTGGCTGCTGGCCTGGCGCGGTAAAATGGATGACGACCCGCTGGCATTCGCCACGACCGATCTGCACACCTACGTAGTCGGCACATTGAGCATCCTGATCGTTTTAACCGCCATCTAAGAAAAGGAACAAAAGAAATGACTAGACCAAAAGTGGACCTAACCATCGTCGGCTCCATCGGCATCGACACCATCGCAACCCCCACCGCCCGACGCGAGGAAATCCTCGGCGGGTCGGTCAGCTACGCCTGCGCAGCCGCATCGTTTTTCACCCAGACCGGCATGGTCGGCGTCGTCGGCACGGATTTTCCCGCGGCGTTCCGCCAAGTGTGGGAAAACATGAATATTGATCTTGAAGGCCTTCAGGTCGAAGAGGGCAAGACCTTCCGCTGGTCCGGCGTCTACGAGGAAAACATGGACAACCGCACCACCCTCTCCACCGACCTCAACGTCTTTGAAAACTTCTCGCCGGAACTGCCGGACGACTACCGGGACGCCCCCTACCTCTTTCTGGGCAACATTCATCCCGCGCTCCAGCTCCACGTCCTTGAGCAGGTCCGCAACCCGAAATTCATCCTGATCGATACCATGGATTTGTGGATCAACATCGACAAGGAAGACCTCGCCAAGGTGATCGGGAAATGCCACATGCTGACCCTCAATGAATCCGAGGCGCGCCTGTTCACCGGCGAGCAGACCCTGGGCAAGGCCGCCAAACAGCTGCTGGCAATGGGTCCGGAATATGTCCTGATCAAAAAAGGCGGTAACGGCTCCATGCTCTTCACCCGGCACAACGTTTTCCTGCTGCACGCCTACCCGCTCGACAGCTTTGAAGATCCCACCGGCGCGGGCGACACCTTTGCCGGCGGACTGATGGGCGCGCTGGCGGCCTCCGGCCGCTGCGACGAAGACGCCATCCGGGAGGCCATGCTCTATGGCACCATCACCGCCTCGTTCGGTGTGGAGGAATTCAGCCTCGACCGGCTCCAGCGACTGAGCCGCGAGGAGATCGAACAGCGCACTGCCGAGTTCAAGGAGATGTGCCGGATCTAGAATGAGCAGTATCCATTCCCTTTTTTCAGCATGCGGCGTGTACGCCCCGTGGGTCGCGTTGGCTGTTTTTCTGCTGGCCAGCGCGATGATAATCTGGCGACTGGAAGCACTGTCGGCGCAGGGAGTTGAAGGAACCGTGCTGGGAACGCTTTTCATGCCCTACTGTTCGGGCATCGGGAATATTATCTTTGCCCTGATCCTCGGCGCGCGCGGCGGCAACGGCAACGATGTGGCCATCAACTGCGTCTTCAACAACATCACCAACATGACCCTGCTGATCGGCCTGCCGGTGCTGATCTGGAGCATGCAGCCGGTTCCCAAGAAGGGTTCCAGAAAAAAGGTTCGCGAAGCGCAGTCCGGCCGGCTTGCCCTGGTGTTGAACCTAGTGGCAGCCATCTTCTTCTGCCTGATCAGCTGGGCGCTGCTTAAAGACGGCCAAATGGACCGGTTCGACGGCATTGTGATGCTGGCCACCTTTCTTTTCTGGCAGTGCTTTCATATCTACGACGTAAAAAAAAGCAACCTGATCCAAAACAAGCAGTATCCGCGCGGCATGGTGTTCGACGCCGCGCTCCTGCTCAATGGCGCCTTCCTGATTTATATCAGCACCAGTTGGCTGGTTCAGTGGTTCGAAGCGATGGATTCAACCTCCGTTCCGAAGGATTTGCTGGGGTGGTTGAGCGGGGTGCTGATGGTGCTGCCCAATGCACTGCTGGCGGTTTATTACGGCTATCGGCGGCGGCTGGACGTAGTCTATATTTCCCAGTCGGGCGACGCGCACATCTGTGTTCCGCTATGCCTCGGTCTGTTCTGTCTGTTCAAGCCGATCGATGCCACCGGATTCATTCTTTTTGCCCTGCTGCTGCAGATTGGATTAAACGTGGTTCATCTGCTTTTTGCCGGGCTGTTCGGGCGCCTGCCCCGCGCCGCCGCCCTGGCGCTGTTGGTGACGTACGCTGTGTTTCTGATTCGAGGATTTTCCTAGAGTTCGAGTGGATCTTGCATGAACCGTTCGTAGAGTTCCGCAAAAACTTCCTGCGATTTCATCCAGCCCTGCGACTGCGTGATTTCCGTGGTGCTTTTAGCCGTATGGTTAAACAGCAGAAACAGGTGGTCGCCCGCACAGATAAACGCATCAAAGCCGGTTCCGGCACCCTCATGCGAAAATGCAAACGACCCGTGATGGGGTTCCAGCGCATTGAACTCTGCCTTCAGAGGGGCGAAGTCTTCCGTAAACGAGTCGGCAAAATCGTCCGGACGGGAACCTTCATATTTAATCAGACTCAATCCTTCCGCCCCCAAAGAAACCAGCGCCCATTCGTCAAAGACCGGCTCTCCGCATATTGCGGCCATTCTATCCAAGGTTTTAGCTACCAACTCTGCTGTCTTTTCAATATTCATAACGCCCTCTTCTTCACTGCATTTCCCATGATTGACTGAATCCATACTAAAACATCGGCACGCATTAGCAAGCGAATTGGCTTTTGGCCCTGTTGATAGGATCAACAGGGGTTCTTGTTGCATAGTGCAAGAGAACGTGTAAAATGCCCGAATCGTATGAAGAAAATCATCCTAACCAGCCTGATCCTGATCGGCACCGTCTGCGCCCGCGCCGAGACCCTGACCGTAACAATCACTACGGAAGGACCCCGTGAAGGATCTATTTCCATCCTGCTGTTCAGCGGCAGGAGTGGATTCCCCCACAAGTCCGACATGGCAATCCTGAAGGTGCGGATTCCGGTTCCCGTCGCTGGCCCCATTGAATACAAATTCACAGATCTGCCCTATGGTCGCTACGCGCTCAGCGCCCACCATGACGTCAATGACAATCAAAGCTTCGACAAAATCCTGTGGTTCGGACCATCGCGGGAACCGGTCGGCTTCTCGAACATCTCTGCAAAAAAGTGGCTGGCCACTGAGTTTCAGGATGCCGACTTCATCTTCGGCCGCGACAAAAAGAAGATCACTGTAAAGTTGATGTAAGTAATTTAAACTATTAGTGGCAACCGGACATTCGCCGGGTAACCGTTCAGCTTCTCTCCCAGCCTTTTCTTAAGCAGCGGCACTCCGCCGTTACTAAACGACGCACTGTATTCCCTAACCTCATGCTGCATGATGGCGGCTTCTTCCGGGCGGGCGGAACTGCACAAGGTTTCCAATGCGGCATATAGCTCCGGCCTCACGTTGGCCGTAGCGGAAACAAAGCCGGCCGCACCCTGCTGGACGGGTTCAAAGATGTTCGTGCTGGTGCCGATGAAATATTTCGGCGTCGAATCCATCAGCTCCAGGTTTTGCGCCGAATCCTTCAGCGCCGCATGCGGCACCGCTTTGAGGATTTCCGGGGTAAGCGGGTTGCCGGTGTGTTTCGGGAAATTATAAAGGATGAACGGAACTTTTGCTTCGGCTTCCAATGCCTGGAAATAGCCGATGAGGCCCGCCGCCGGAAGGCCCGCCGGGTAGAACGGCGGCAGCACCGCCACCGCATCTGCGCCCAGCTCGTTTGCCCAGCGAATCTCTTCCATGTTCTGCGCCAGGCCGCTCCCGCCCGCATGCAGGACAATCAATCCCGGGAAGCCGCGCCGCGCAAGCTTCAGCATGTCCAACCGCTCCCCCGGTTGAAGTGCATGGAATTCACCCGTCGTCCCGTTCACCATAATCCGGCGCACACCGTGTTGCGTCAAAAAATCCAGATGCCGGACAAAAGCCTGCCGGTCAATGGCGCCGCTTTCATCAAACGGCGTCAGCACCGGAACTATCAATCCTTTCAGTTCATTCTGCATGGACGCGACTGTACCCGTTTTCCAAGGGTTGGAAAAATGAAAACCAAAGTTTCCACCCATTGGAAAAAACGGTTAGTATACCTCCAGAGGATTGAAAGGAGGTGGTTATGAATGGACGATTGATCGCGCGTCAGGAGTTCCTGCACCAGGGCATGGCACATCAAGTTAGCGCCTATGCAATGGAAAACATGGAAGCGGAAATTTGCTTTGAGGTAACCCGGACCGAAGCGGGCTCTGATGCGCCCGAGACCGTATTTGAAAAATGCGTAAATATGGCGGGCGACCTCGCGCAGTGCTCCAACACCACCCTCGACCAGTTGATCGATGCCGAGCTGACTGCGGTCAGGAACGCGGTGTGCGCCGACGAAGACCTCGACGTCCACGATCCATAGGGGTTTCGAATAGGTGGAAAAAACGTTCCAAACATCGGAATCTGTGTAAAAATAATGGTCGACATAACCTAAAAATCACACCCGTTGGAGTATGATATGATTAATTCCTTATATTATTGTATATTATGATTATAGATTATCACACCCGTTGGAGTATGATTATTGATTTTTATGAATAAACTGTCTCCGTCAGGTTTTTGCAGAAAGCTCATTGGAAAAGAAAACAGTCACGGAACAACTCACGATCGTGAGTTTTTCCGTGACTTTGCGGTTGCGGCCACCTACCGGCGCGGCAGGTCTTCCGGCCCCTTGGTAGGCAGGTCGGACTCGCCCATTAGGTATATATCCGCACAACGAGCGGCCTCGCGGCCTTCGGAAATGGCCCAGACAATCAGGGATTGCCCACGGCGGCAGTCGCCCGCCGCAAATACGTTTTCGACGCTGGTCTGGTAATTGCCCCCCGTCTTGATGTTGCCTTGTCCGTCGAGCTCAATGCCGAGGCCGCGAATGACGTTGTCGCGCTCGGGACCGGTAAAGCCAAGGGCGAGCAGCACGAGATCGGCCTTCCATTCCTTTTCGGTTCCGACGACCTCTTCCATGTTGGAATTACCGGTCTGACGCTCGCGGGTGAATTCGACATTCACGGTGGTCACGCCAACCACGTGCCCGTCCTCTCCGCGGAAGTCTTTCGTGAGCAGCGCGTAATTGCGCGGATCCTGCCCGGTTTCGCGGTGGGAGGAACTGGAGCGCAACTTCATCGGCCAATATGGCCAGGGCTGGTGCGCCGGCCGGTAGAGCGGCGGCTGCGGGAACAGCTCAAAGTTGACGACGGATTTGCAACCCTGGCGGATGGAGGTGCCAATGCAGTCGGAGCCGGTGTCGCCGCCGCCGATCACCACGACGTGTTTATCCTTGGCGGAAATTTTTTCCTCCAACTCATCCCCGGCCACCAGCTTGTTCTGTTGCGGCAGAAACTCCATGGCAAAATGGATGCCTTCGAGGTCTCTTCCAAGGATTGGAAGATCGCGTCCTTCGGTGGAACCGCAACATAGGATCACCGCATCGAATTTTTTCAGTTCATCCGTGGACACATCCGTTCCGATGGCGGCATTGGTGAGGAAATGAATGCCCTCTTCGGCCATGATTTCGGTGCGCCGGTCAATGATGGTTTTCTCGAGCTTGAAGTCGGGAATGCCGTAGCGTAGCAGTCCGCCAATGCGGTCGGCACGTTCAAAGACGGTGACAGTGTGGCCGGCCCGGTTGAGCTGGTCGGCAGCCGCCAGCCCGGCCGGACCGGAGCCAACGACGGCCACGGTTTTGCCGGTGCGCGTTTCGGGCGGTTCGGGAATAACCCAATCTTCACGGAAGGCATGCTCGATGATGCTTTTTTCGATGTTCTCGATGCTGACGGGCGGCTCGTTGATCCCCAGCACACAGGCTTCCTCGCACGGCGCGGGGCAGAGACGCCCGGTAAACTCCGGGAAGTTGTTGGTGGCGGAGAGAATCTCCCACGCCTTTTTCCAGTGCCCTTTGTACGCCAAGTCGTTGAACTCGGGGATGATGTTTCCAAGCGGGCAGCCGATATGGCAGAACGGGATGCCGCAGTTCATGCAGCGCGCCGCCTGCCGCTGAAGTTTTTCTTCGGGAAACGGTTCGTAGACCTCGTTAAAATCTCCGACGCGCTCCTCCACCGGCCGCTCCACCGGCGTCTGCCGCTTGAATTCCTTAAATCCTGTTGGTTTTCCCATTGTTCTCTCCTTCGGAGGAAACTCTATATCCCAATATCTAACTACGAAACAAATCAGAATTCTGAATTTCCAAATCTCAAATTATCCGCGGTTCCTATTCCCCTGCGTATTGTTCGCTGGCGAGCAGGGCCAGCGCGCGCTTGTAGTCGACGGGTATCACTTTGACGAATTTCTTCAGCGATTCCTTCCAGTTGTCCAAAACACGCCGGGCAACGGCACTTTCGGTGTACTCATAATGCTTCTCAATCATATCGCGCAGATAGTCGATATCGTCTTCGTCGATCGGATCGAAGTCGACCATTTCGGAATTGCAGCGGTTTTCAATAAAGTCGCCGGCTTCATCGAAAACATAGGCGACGCCGCCGCTCATGCCGGCCGCAAAATTGCGTCCGGTCGGGCCGAGAATGATCGCGCGGCCGCCGGTCATGTATTCGCAGCCGTGGTCGCCGATCCCCTCCACCACCGCCTGCACACCGGAGTTGCGGACGCAGAACCGTTCGCCCGCCAGCCCGCGGATGAAGGCTTCGCCGCGCGTTGCGCCGTAGAACGCCACGTTGCCGATAAGAATGTTCTCCTCGGCCACATAGGTGACTTCTTCCGGCGGGCGGATAATCAGCCGCGCACCGGAGAGACCCTTGCCGAAATAGTCGTTGGCATCGCCGGAGATGCGGAAGGTAATCCCCTTGGCGCTGAAGGCACCGAAGCTCTGCCCGGCAGAACCGGTGCAATTTACCTGAATGGTGTTTTCGGGCAGCCCGTCCTCGCCGTAGCGCTTGGAAATTTCATAGCTGAGCATCGCGCCGACCGTGCGGTTGACATTGCGGATATCGGTGTTGATAACCACCGGTTCGGAGCGCCGCAGCGCATACTGCGCCAGTGAAATAAGCTTGTGGTCGAGCGCCGCGCCGAGATTGTGGTCCTGCGAGTCGATACAGCGTGTGCCGATGGAGGGACTGACATCGGGTTTGTACAGAATCTTCGAGAAGTCGAGTCCTTTGGCTTTCCAGTGCTCGATGGCCTCCTTGGCATTGATAACCTCCGAATGGCCGACCATGTCGTCAATGGAACGGAAACCCAGTTGGGCCATGAGCTGGCGCAGCTCCTCGGCCACGAAACGGAAATAGTTCACGACATATTCCGGCTTGCCGGCGAACTTGCGGCGCAGCTCGGGATCCTGCGTGGCGATACCGACCGGGCAGGTGTTGAGATGGCACACGCGCATCATGATGCAGCCCATGGTCATCAGCGGACCGGTGGCAAAACCGTATTCTTCGGCGCCGAGCAGGCAGGCCACGGCCACATCGCGACCGGTGAGCAGCTTGCCGTCGCACTCCACGCGGATGCGGCTACGCAGATTGTTAAGCACCAGCGTTTGCTGGGTTTCGGCCAAGCCGAGTTCCCACGGCAGCCCGGCATGCTTGATGGACGACTGCGGCGATGCGCCGGTTCCGCCATCATAACCGCTGATGAGCACCACCTCGGCTTTGCCCTTGGCCACGCCGGCGGCAATGGTGCCCACGCCGACCTCGGATACCAGCTTGACGTTGATGCGCGCCAGCGGATTGGCGTTCTTCAAATCGTGAATAAGCTGCGAAAGGTCTTCAATCGAATAAATATCGTGATGCGGCGGCGGCGAAATGAGCGTCACATACGGCGTAGAGTGGCGGGTTCGCGCAATCCACGGCTTCACCTTATGCCCCGGAAGCTGACCGCCCTCTCCAGGTTTGGCACCCTGCGCCATCTTGATCTGGAGTTCGTCGGCATTTGCCAGATAGTTGCTGGTCACGCCGAAGCGGCCGGAAGCCACCTGTTTGATGGCGCTGCGGCGCAGGTCACCGTTAATCTCCGGATCAAAGCGGTCGGTATCCTCCCCACCCTCGCCACTGTTGCTTTTGCCGCCGATGCGGTTCATGGCAATGGCGAGCGTTTCGTGCGCCTCCTGACTGATCGATCCATAGGACATGGCACCGGTCTTGAAGCGTTTGACGATTGAGGTCCACGGTTCAACTTCGCGCAGCGGAACCGGGTCGCGCGTTTTATTAAATTCAAACAGGCCGCGCAGCGTGCACAAATGCTTGTTTTGGTCGTTGATAATCCCGGAAAATTCCCGGTACCGTTCCAGGTTGTCGGTGCGAACTGATTCCTGCAGCTTTGCCACCGCCAGTGGGTTGAACATGTGTTCCTCGCCACCGCGGCGCCACTTGTAGGCTCCGCCGATATCAAGCTTCAGGTTTTTCGGAATTTCCCGCACCGGGAATGCATGCTTATGCCGAGTCTCGACCTCTTTAACAATTCCATCGAGCCCGATGCCTTCAATACGCGATGCCGTACCGGTGAAATAGTTCCCGATCACTTCACTGTTGAGTCCAATGGCCTCGAAAATCTGGGCACCGCGATAACTGTGCAGTGTGGAGATCCCCATCTTGGACATCACTTTGAGCATGCCCTTGTTGATGGCCTTGATATAGTTGCGCTCCGCCTTG
>JAIPIO010000099.1 GCA_021734595.1 Kiritimatiellales bacterium
CGGCCCGGTGGATCGAAGGTGGCGAAACAGTTATCCGCAATGTGCGGTTCGCACTCCGCCAGATGGCTGCACATATTCGGCGGAACCGACAGCAGGAGATCGAAAGCGTCAGATGGTTTCATCCCGGCAATAAACCATAAGAGCGCATGGTTTTAAAGTTTAAAGTCGGCGGCGGGCAAAGCTTCCAGACATTGGAATCCGTCAGCTAACGGATTCAAATGTCTGGAAATTCGGAGTCCGGTTACTTGCCGACGCAGTAGAGGGTGGAGGCCGTGCGGATAAAGAGGTTACCGCCGAGAATGACCGGGGTGGCGAGCGTCTCTTCGTCCATGTCGTTTTCGGCCAGAATCTTCAGTTGATCCCCCGCCTGCAGAATATAGGTGTGTCCCGCCTCGCTGGTCAGGATCAGTTTGTCTCCGGCCAGAAGGGGCGATATGGTGAAGCGGCCTTTCAGCCGTTCCTGCCAGACCACTCCGCCGGTTGTTGCATCAAGACAAGCCATCACGCCCATGTCGCTGACCATGTACAAACGATCCTGATAATAAACGGGCGACGGCACATGCGGCCCGCCCCGCTCGTTGAGCCAGTACAGGTGGGTGGAGGTGATATCGCCCTTGCCGCCCGGACGGAGTGCCAGCACGGTGCCGTTGCGCCCGGAGGCGGAATAGATGAGTCCGCCGCCGGTGACGATCATCGGCACGGCTTCCTTGGTCGGCCCCGCCAGCGTCCACAGCTCTTCACCGGTCTCCGGATGGTAGCCCTTCACGTTGAAGCATCCGTTGTAAAGCATCTCGTCGTGGCCGTTGTAGCGCACAAAAACCGGATTCGACCAGCCCAGGGCCGAGGGCCGCTCATGCTGCCAGCATTTCCTGCCCGTCCGCTTGTCGTAGGCGATGAACAGCGACTCGCCTTTGTTCTGGTCCTGAATAAGGATCACCTTGTCCTTGTAAATCACCGGACAGGTTGCCGGCCCATGCGTGATGGTGAATGCCGGAATATCTTCATCCGTTTCCCACAGCAGGTTTCCCTCCATGTCGCAGCAGATAAAACCGGCGTTCCCGAAAAACGCGACGACGCGCTCGCCGTCCGTCACGGACGTACTGGAAGCATAGGAATTCTTCTTCTGGATTTTCTCCATCTTCTCCGGAACCGGCGCGGCCTGTCTCCAGAGCAGCTTCCCGGTGGAACGGGCGTAACAGAGCAGTTCGCGGAGTTTTCCATCCGTCGACGCAGCGGTCAGGAATATCCGGTCGTCCCAGATTACGGGCGAGCTGTGCCCCCGGTTGGGCAGCACTGTTTTCCATCTGATATTTTCTGTCGGGCTCCACTTGAGCGGAAACTCCGTATCCATGACAATCCCCTGCCCGGTGGGACCGCGATAGCCGGGCCACTGTTTTTCCGCGCCGGGCGCCACCATTACGGGAACGATATCGATGCGCTCCAATGCGGCTTTTGGTGTCTGGCGTACAGCGGTTCTCGCCATCAGCTGTTCCAGCTCCTGCACGGTGAACACCGGCTTCCTTCTCTTCTTCTTGTAGGCGTCGAACATCAGATCGACGAATGCATCGGCAATCTGCTTGCGGCGTTCGTACGCCGCTTTCAGCGCCGGGTCGGCGGCAACGCTTTTCAAGCCACCATGTTTTCCCAGGAAGGTGATATAGTTGTCCGGCGTGGCCGCCCGTTTCCACTCTTGCTCCAGGTCCGTGGTCAGCATGGCGCCGACCATCGCCTGGTAGTCCGCGCTCTCCACATCCGCCGCCAGCACCCGCAGCTGCGTGCCCAGCGGATACGGATCCGCCGCCCGCGCAGAAACAGACATCAGACCCGCCACAGCCAGCAACAGCACTGGGCGCCATTTGAGATTTTTTATATTTTTCATGCGGCAGAGTCTATGCAAGCCGGGCCGATACTGCAAACACTTGCGGAGTTTTCTGCACCAGATCCGAGCCAAATCCGGGGGACTAATAAAGTACCTACAACCCAGAGGGTCGAGGTATTGACTTTTTAGTTGGATATAAGGTTCCGACCCAGAAGGTCGGGGAATTACATCCATCTTTGACTGAAGGTATCCTTTCTGTCGCGTGCTCCGACTTAATTGTCGGGCCTTTTCAGAATAAGCTCACTTGCCTTCGTTAACTTCCTTTATTTCTCAATATCAATTCAACTGTAGCTCTCTGGAGTTTGATAGTATTTATTCTAGACCGAGCATAGATGATAAAGAAAATACCCATCCAAAATGGGATTATCATGTGTATTCCAAATTCTCGATAGTGTAACTGGGACATTGATCCAAAATACCCAATGAGAAATATGATTCCGATTGCCTGAACAACATAGCTGAATCCCATTGATTCATTTCTTAACCGCAACTGGAATGCGAATGCCTTTTTTGATTCAAAGGAAACATCAAGGTTGTTGATTGCCTCTTCGAGCTCGTATTTGTTTGTTTTCTTTTTCATATCATTAGCAACCTTTAAGCTGAGTCTACTCTGCCATACACAACGACCTAATCGACGGGCGTTTTCCGCGTAGAGTCAATGCTCTGCTCGCTTTTTAATTTACCATCTGCTCCTCGAACATCATACATATCCCACATCATCCATGTAGCCAGACCGAATGATATAATCATCTGTAATCCAACTACTCCTATGATTCTCAGGATGAATCTTTTCTTCCAGTGCTTGGATAACCATTTGCCTTCTACAATTGCACAGGCTATTGCCCAAAGGGTGAGATAAATAAAGAATCCCCAAAAGAAGAAATCCAAATGGATAGTAAACGTCGCAAGGGGAACAAACGCAAGAAACGGCAAGAAGGTAATGAATCTGACCAATCGCCATGTTGTTTCTTTTTTCATTATTCTATCTTAGCAGAACGTTTGATGAGCGACCGCCGTTGTTTGTGGTTAAATTCCGGGCAACATCCTAACGCGCAGTGGATGCTCCGTCAATTGGCAGCGGAAAGAATTTTCCAGACCTAGGAAATACCGAGGATTCAGTCAATTTCAAAAATCATTGATGAAGTCCGTGATGGGATGCGGGAGAAGCATTTGGTTAGGAGAGACGGTTTCCCGAGTGAGGCCACGTTGCCGAGTCCAACTCGGCTCCCCGTGAAGTGGCACGTTGTGCCCCCAACGGGGCGGCTCACGTGCACGGGGCACACCGTCCGCGGTCGCGGTGGAACGCGCCCCCCCCATGTGGAGCCGCGCACGTGCGGGGCGCACCGTTTCCAAGGATTGGAAACCATCTTCCAGACCTTGGAAATTTTCTCCAATGAGCCTCGTGCAAAACCCATTGGGTGTGGCACCCGCTTCCCGTCTGCGGGCCACGTGAGTCACGTTCCGCGTGCCAACGTGGTCACGTGAAGCGGGTTTTCCGCGAAAAGCCTATTCCCATACAGAGCGCGCTCCATCGGAATGGAAGCACGCGCCACACCGACTAATTGGTTTAGTAGAGGTGTTTCAAGAAATTCCAATGGCTACTTCTTCTTTTTCTTCGCGCCCTTTTTCTCCTTTTTCTGCGGCTTGGGCGGCGTGTAGTTGGGGAGCGTGCCGGGTTCACGGGAGTTGGCATCAAGGTCCGCGTTGTGGGCGACGAGCAGTTTCTCTAGCCGTTCGACGATCTCGGGATGCTGCTTGGCGGCGTCGGTGGTTTCGCTGATGTCGTTCTCGAGGTCGAAGAGACGGGCGGTGCCGTACTTCGCGTTCGTCTTTTTGTTTTTACCGGATGCATCCTTGTTGATTTCCGCATAGCTGCCCGGACGGAAAAGCTTCCACTTGCCGTGACGCACAATCGTCTTGCCGAAGAAGAAGGTGTCGCGCGGCGATTTGGCGGACGGGCTGAACAGCACGGACGAAATATCGAGGCCATCGAGTTTTTTCTTCGGCAAGGTTGCGCCAGCGATTTTCCCAATGGTTGGAAGCAGGTCGATGGTCGATGCCAGCTCGGCGCTGGTGCGCCCGGCCTGGATTCTGCCGGGCCAGCGGATAATGCACACCTCGCGCTGCCCGCCTTCGTAGCGGGTCATCTTGCCGGCGCGCAGCGGCAAGGCGCTGCCGCCGTTTTCATTCATCGTCAGCCACGGGCCGTTATCGGAGGTCAATATCACCAGCGTGTTGTCGTCGATACCGTTATCCTTGAGTGCCTTCAACACCTGTCCGACGCTCCAGTCGAGCTCTTCGAGCACATCGCCAAACAGACCGCGTTTGGTTTTCCCGGCAAAGGCCTTCGATACATAGAGCGGCGTATGCGGCATGGTGTGCGGCAGGTAGAGGAAGAACGGGCGATCCTTGTTTTCCTTGATAATCTTCACGGCGCGCTCGGTGTAGCGCTTGGTTAGTAGCGACTGGTCCGGTTCGTCTTCAATCGTTTCGTTGCCCTCGATCAGTGGAAGCGGCGGCATGCCGTTCCGGCCTTCACGCATATCGTTGGAGTACGGCAGTCCGAAATATTCATCGAAGCCGTGCTGCAGCGGCAAGAACATTTTCTTGTCGCCCAGATGCCATTTGCCAACGATGGCGGTTTTGTAGCCAACGCCTTTCAGCATTTCCGCCATTGTGGTTTCTTCTGGATTGATTCCCTTCCACGAAAGCCCCTTATCGCGGTCTGGGAAGAGCACACCCAGCCCGCCAACGCGTTCGGGGTAGCACCCGGTCATCAGCGCCGCGCGCGACGGCGTGCAGACACAGGCCGCGGCGTAGAAGTTGGTCATCTTGAGCCCTTCCGCCGCCATGCGGTCCATGTTGGGCGTGGCATATCCCTTCGCGCCGAAGCAGCCCACATCGGCATAGCCCATGTCGTCCATGAAAATAATGATGAAGTTGGGTTTCGCTTTTTTTGCAGCCATTGTTTTGCCTGCCAGCGCCGCCGCCCCGATACTGCCGATAAATCCACGTCTCTTCATAGCGCATATCCTCCAAGTTAAAATGAAGCTTTGAGTATGCCAGCATCCACGCTGGAGTTCAGCGAATTTTTCCGTAATTCTGAAAACCGCCGCCGGGGGCGGATGGCGTTGGAATTCGCTCCCGTTTCATGATGCCCTCGCCTTGCCAAACCCGGGAAAAATGGATTACTGTTGCGTTGTACAAATTCCTTCAACCTTTAAACAGAGGTGTTATGAATAAGAAAAGACACGCTTGCCTGATGGCCGCCATTCTGGCGGCGACGCTGTATCCTTCGCTTCAGGCGGCGGAAAAACCGCCGACCCGCCGAAAACAGCCAACCCCCATTGTTTCGCCGACGATTCAGCCGGACGGCAAGGTGCTCTTCCGCATGAAAGCGCCGAAGGCGAGCGAGGTTACGCTCTCCGGCCAGATGACCAAGGGGAAAATCGAAATGAAACGCGGGGAGACGGGGGTTTGGTCGGCCACGTTGGATTCCGTGGAACCGGGGATTTACGAATACAGCATCACGGTGGACGGTGTGAAGATGGTTGATCCGGGCAATATGCAAACCAAGCCGCAGCGCTCGCCGCGAACCAGCATCCTCTCCATTCCCGGCAACCTGCTCCACGACTTTCTGGATGTCCCCCACGGCACGGTGCACTCCCATGCGTACCACTCCCAACCGATCAACCGGTTCCGGGAAATGAGAATCTACACGCCCCCCGGCTATGAAACAAACGGACGCAGCTACCCGTTGCTGGTTCTCCAGCACGGCCACAGCGACTGCTTTGCCACCTGGACCACACACGGCAAAGCCCATTGGATTCTCGACAACCTCATCGCGGCCGGCAAAGCCGAGCCGATGATTGTGCTTATGCTGGACGGCCACCCGATCCCGGAATCCTTCGGCAACGCCCGGTCGGAAGAAAACACCGAGGAGCTCCGCCGCGACCTCCTGGAAGCGGCGCTGCCCATGGTGGAAAAACTGTATCGGTTGAAGCCAGGCCGTGAAAACCGCGCCATCGCCGGCCTGTCCATGGGCGGACTGCATTCACTGACCATCGGCCTCACCGAACTGGATACCTTCGCCTGGATCGGCGCTTTCAGTGCGGCGGTTCCGTCCGAGGACGCGGTAAAAACCGTACTGGAAAATCCAACGCAAACAAACGGACGTATCAAACTGCTCTGGATTTCCATCGGTCAGGACGACTTCCTCCTGAAGGAAAACAAAACCTTCATCGGCCGGCTTGATGAATCCAGTATTAAGTACGAATGGCATCTCACCGAAGGCACCCACTGCTGGCCGGTGTGGCGAACCTACTTCGCGGAATTTGCCCCCCGGCTTTTCCGTTAGAAACCTGCCTATTGATTCTGAAGTCAAAATTTGATCAGGAAACCATAAAATAAGGAGACCCCATGAAAAGCGTATCGACTACCGGCGTTGGTATTTTCCTGTTTCTTTCAATCCTCACCGCCCAGGGGGCGCCCCAGGGGGGCTACACCTTTGACAGCTTGCTGGAACGTCAGGACAAGGACAAAGACGGCGCCTTGGCAAAGAGCGAATTCAAGGGTCCGCAACAACTGTTCAGCCGCATGGATACCGACCAGGACGGCATCCTCACCCGCGCCGAGTTCGAGGCGGGCAGGAAGTCCCGCCAGGGCGGGCGCTCCGGACAGAAGCAGCAACCCTCATCCCGCAGTGTCCCGGAGGATGTGACGCTTCATCGCGATCTGGAATATGCCGTGGCCGACGGCGAATCCCTCAAACTGGATCTTTATCTACCCAAGGCACCGGACAGGAAACCTCCCCTGATGGTATGGATTCACGGCGGCGGCTGGAAAAACGGCGACAAGGCCCAGGTCAACCGGGCGATCCTCCGATTGAGCGAAGCGGGCTACGCGGTCGCCAGCATCAACTACCGCCTTGAAGACCTCTATATCCACCCGAAACAGATCCACGACTGCAAAGGTGCCATTCGGTGGTTGCGCACCCATGCCGAGAAATACGGATATGATCCCGCGCGCATCGCGGTGGGCGGCGGCTCGGCCGGCGGACACCTCGCCCTGCTGCTCGGCCTGAGCAGCGGCGTGGAAGACCTGGAGGGAAGTGTTGGCGGAAATACCGACAAGGCGGGGTCGGTCCGCGCCATTGTCGACCTGTACGGCCCCAGCGAGCTGAAGGTGTTTTCTGAAAACAGCGCACGGTTCAACGCCGCCCACAAATTCAACCCCGAACAACTGCTTCATGCCTCGCCCCTCACCTACCTCACCCCCGACGACCCGCCGGTGCTGATCCTGCAGGGCGACAAGGACAACACCGTTCCGCTCGAACAGAGCCAGTTGGTGGACAAACGCTACAAGGCGGCCGGGCTCGTATCCGAGCTGCACGTCATTCCGGGCGCCGGCCATGGCGGAGCGGTGTTCAGCGATGAAGAACGCTACCAGCTCATCAAAGCCTTCCTCGATAAGCATCTCTAAATAGTGCGCGCGTTGGGTTTCCTCATGTTGCCGGCTGCGATAGTATCCGGCGCATGAACATTCAATTTGAAAATGCCATGCGGAATCTTTTCTCCGGCGCGGACGCGCTGGTCGATGCAACCGGGCTGCTCGACGAAACCGCCGAAGTGCAGTCCTTGGTTGCGGTCTTTATGCTTGCCCTTGCGGGTGATGAAAAAGCGCTGACCCAGCTCCGGGAATCGTCGACCGAAGCAGCCGGTTTCTTTCGCGACTGCCTTGAAACCATTGAAGGTGAAATCGACGAGGCAAGCAACGTTCCAGCCTTTGGAAAAAGCCTGGAGGCGCTGGCGGAAAATTCCGGCGACCTAAATTTGCTACGGAAGGTTTTCTTCCCCGAGGGAACCGGACTCCCCGGAACGCGGAATGAGCGTGTAACCGAGCTGCGCCACCGGCGGAAGATCCGCATCACCGAGTTGAATCCCGATCCGCTGTCCGATCCCGGACGCGAGCTGCTGTTCACCTCCAACGTGCTGCTGACCGTTCCCGCCGCCTCCATCTCCATCGACGAGCTGGAATATAGCGACGAGCTCAAGGAACAAATCAAGCAGGCAGCTGCGGAAGAGCAGATCTACTGGTTCGACCACCCCATCCAGATCGGCGTGAAACCCGAAAGCAACGAAATACTCTACGGCCTGCGCGGGCTCGACGAAGCCATCGAGTTTGAACGTGCGCGCGGCAACATGCCGGGCGAAAAGGCTGCCTGTGTGCTGTCTGTTTCCGTGACCCACAACGGGCTTCACGGTGTCGCCAGGCAGTATATCGAAACGGAAATCCGCAAGGCGGGCGGGTTCAGGAACCTCGATGTGTTCGTTTTCACCGAGGCCGATACCCGGCAACTGATCGAAAAGGTTTTAGTGCCTGCCGCGCAAAAGTTCCAGGGATTGGAACAAAGTTTCCAAGGATTGGAAGTCTTCGGTGTCGATGGCGAATACGGCCGGCACTACAGTTTCCTCAAGGCCATCGCCGCACTATGGCACGCGGCAAAGGATTCCGATGTCAAGGCCACCTTCAAGATTGATCTCGATCAGGTCTTCCCGCAGACCGAACTCGTCGAGCAGTCCGGCGCATCCGCGTTCGAGCATTTCAAAACCCCGCTGTGGGGCGCGCGCGGAACCGCCGCCGACGGCAGCGAAACCGAGCTAGGCATGATCGCCGGCGCGCTCGTCAACGAGAAGGATATCCACCAAGGCCTCTTCACACCCGACGTCCCCTTCCCCGAAAACGGTCCGGCTACGCTGGAAGAGAAATTCTTCTACAGCAAAATGCTCATGGCGCTCTCCACCGAAGGCGAGCTGATGACCCGCTATCGCGAAAGCGGGATCGACGGCAAGACCGAATGCATCCAGCGCATCCACGTGACCGGCGGCACCAACGGCATCCTCGTTGACAGCCTGCTTCGGCACCGCCCGTTCACGCCGTCGTTCATCGGCCGCGCCGAAGACCAGTGCTACATCCTCTCCGTACTGATGGAAGCCGGCGAAAAGCTGGCGTACGTCCATGAAGATGGATTGATCATGCGGCACGACAAGGAGGCCTTCGCCGGCGACGCCATCAAGGCCGCCTCCTTCGGCAACATGATCGGCGACTACATCCGCACCATCTATTTTTCCGGATACGCCCGTGTGCTCAACGAGGGCGACATCGGCCCCATCAAGGATATCGTCAACCCCTTCACCGGCTGCTTCATCAGCCGCATCCCGGTGACGATCGTGATGATGCGCTTCTGCATGAAAGCTATTGGATTCTTCCTCGCGGGCGAAGCGGGCAAGGGCTCCGACTTTTTGCTCTCCAGCTACCCGCGCCTCGCGCGCGCCATGAAGTTTGCCAAAAACGAACTTCAAAGCCAGTACCAGCTTGAGCGCAACGGTTGGAATCTCTTCTACGATACGCTCGGGAAACTTTCTGCTGAATCGTGTGAAAAAGCGTCCCGCATCGTCGACGACTGCCGTATCTTGGGATAAAGGATAAGGGATGAAACCATCGCGTTTATTGATTGCCGTTGCGCTGGCGCTGACAGGCTGCACGGGTGTTCGACAGGCTGGAACCGCAAACCAACCGCAGACAGATACCATCGTCATAAGGTCGGGCGGGCACGTCCGGCCTGTACTTGAAACACTGATACCGCTCTTCCAACTCCAAACGGGAATGCAAGTGCGGTATCTCGTCGGCGGTTCCGGTAAAATGCTCGCCGAAGCCATTGAAAAGCAGGACACCGACGCCTACATTGCGGCGGATCTCAGGCATGTCCACCAGGCCGAGAAGCAAAACTGCGTGGCACAGAAAATACCGTTGATCACGTTGCGGCCAACCATTGCGGTTCAGCGGGGAAATCCCCGGAATATCGAAGCACTCGCCGACCTTGCGCGCCCCGGCCTACAGGTGTTCACGGAACCCCCGACCGGCTGCCAACTTGGCGACGCAACCCGGCTGTTGCTGCAACGCCACGACCTGGAAATCCAAGCGCCTACCGTCAGACTGGATGGCCACCCTCCCTCCCTGCGCACCTTCCCGGCGTTAATAACATCTGGCCGCCTGGATGCCGCCATTGTCTGGGATTCGATGGCGCAACGTCTGCGCGACTGCGTTGATACTGTTTCCATACCGGAGAACCGGAATGTGTCGGTTGATATGGTCGGCATTGTTTTCCGCGAATCGCCGAACCCCACGGTTGCCATCCAGTTCCTGAACTTCCTGGCAAATAAAACTAACCGCCGGGTGTGGCAACATCACGGATTTGAATGCGCCGGAAATTGACCGGCGCGACAAAACAGTTAGCAATTGATTCTTACGCTGATTAAAAAGAGGAATACCGATGGTCAGGATTTTATGAGTACTGCTTGCCGCCCTGCTGAAGGCAAAGGGGGGCGACTACGACTACATCGTCGAACACCTGCTGGCACCGGAACTGATCAGCGCAATGAAAAATAAACACGGCGCGGAACAATGGCGCGATGAGCTGCAGCAGAAAAAACTCAAGAATCTGCGCTACTACTTTGACTGGCTAAAGCAGCCCCAGATCAAAACCGAAGGCAACAAGGTTTTCCTCAAGGGCGAGCATGGCTGCTACGCCGCATTCATTAAGATGGCAAGTACCTCCTGCTCGACTTCGGGCAGAAGATCTCATCGATGTGACTTGCCTGCCCGGGCCTGCATCGACGTGGAGGGATGTCCGTCGGCTGACGGATCGCATCCATGGCGACGGCGAAGCGCCGCCCTCCATTTTCCAATGGTTGGAAGAAAATTTCCAAGCATTGGAAAAATCCCGGCACCGGTTTCCAACCTCTGGGAAATGCAAGGGGAACACCTTCCAATGATTGGAAGATCATCCGGCAAGGCGCAGCCTTGGCTGCTGAAATCACTTGCCCAACAGATGGTTCATGATCAGCAGATCCAATTCCTCATAGTCGCGCTGGGCAATCAGCTGGTCCACCGCGGTCCGGTCGAGACGGCGAACCAGATCGAGCAGCGCCAGGAACACCTCCCGGCTGTTGCTCAGGTGTTTGGTGGCCATGCCCTCTTTCTGGGTGCGCATGGCTTTGACATCCAGCCCCACCATTTCCCCGCGTTGTCCGTAATCATACTGTTCCAGGATGCGTACCTGATTAAAGGCACGGCGCAAATCCACGGAACCAAAACTCTTGTCCTGGTCGAACTTCAGCCCGTTCTGGTCGTTCAGATGCACCGTGTAGAGCCGATCATAGGCCAAGGCAAAACCCATTTCATCGGAAGGATCCAGGCCCGCAAGAATTGCATGGGCACTTTCAATATTCACACCGACACGGGCGGGATCACTGGTAAGATATCCCAGAGCCATCGCATGACCGGTTGTTGGAATGTAGGCATGATCCATGGGCTCGTTGGGTTTGGGCTCGATGGCAATCCTGATATCAGGATCGTGAGCCAGCATGTCATTGATGGCCTCGACCAACCGGTCCACGGCCACCTTGCTGTCCTTGGCTTCGCGAATATAGGTGCCTTCGCGCGCCAGCCAGAGCACAATCAGCTTGGTGCCCAGTACATTGGCAATGTCAATGGACTGTCGACTCCGCTTTTTGGCGTATTCCCGGCAGGCCGGATCATTCGACGTATACCCCCCGTCAATGGTGTTCGGTCCTTCCCACAGGCGCGGAGCCACAAATTCCGCCGTGAGGCCTTCGCCATCCAGTATCGCACGTACCTCGCCAGCCTTTTTTTCAATTTCGGCGGCACTGAGCTGGTCCATATCGGGCACGGCGTCGTCGTCGTGGAACTGCACGCCGTCGAAGCCGAGTTCCTTGTATATCTTCAATTTTTGGGCAAACGCAATTGTTCCGCGCACGGTGGGGCCAAACGGGTCACTGCCCTCATGTATATTCCACGGTCCAAACGAAAACAGGTATTTTCCAGCCATAATCATCTCCCTTCCAGAGTGGTTTCATATTGGAAAAGTGTATTGGCTGGCGGATTTTTGTCAAGGTTGGGCTGCGCCCGTCAAGCCATGCAGTGGAATTTGCATCTTTATGCGCGTGGCTGCCTGTGTATAGTGCTTAAACCATGAACAGCAGAGAAAGATGCCTGGCGACCGTCGCCGGCAAACCAGTGGATCGGGTACCGGTGTTTCCCTTGCTCATGTTCTTCGCTCAGCAGCGGGCCGGCATCACGTACCGTGAATATGCCACGAATGGCCGCGCGATGGCCGACGCCCAGCTGAATGTCCGGGACCGGTTCGGTGTGGATGCCATCACGGTCTGCTCCGACGCTTTCAGAATCAGCGCCGATCTCGGCGCCGAGATGGCCTATCCCGAAGACAAACCGCCGTTCGCGGTATGCCCGCTGGTTGAGACGGAAGCACAACTGCGCAGGCTGTCCAGGCCCGATCCCCTCAACGCCGGCTCGCGCATGAGAGACCGCATTGACAGTGCGGAATTCATCGCCCGGGCCGTCGGCAACGATTGCCTGACACTGGGTTGGGTTGACCTGCCGTTTGCGGAAGCCTGCTCCCTCTGCGGGGTTACCGGGTTTATGCTGATGATGCTTGATGACGCGCCGCTGGCGCATGCCGTTCTGGAGTTTCTGACAGAGATCGTGATCGATTTCAGCTTGGCCCAGTTCGAGGTGGGAGTGCCGATGATCGGCGCGGGCGATGCGGCCGCATCACTGATTTCACCAGCCCAGTACCGCGAGTTTGCGCTGCCGTATGAACAGCGGGTCATTGAGAAGATTCATGAAGCCGGCGGCCTGGCCAAGCTGCATATCTGCGGCGACACGACGCACATAATCAACGACATGATCTTGTCC
>JAIPIO010000100.1 GCA_021734595.1 Kiritimatiellales bacterium
GCTGGCAGACCACATTCCCTTTTTTGCAAAAACCAGAGACTGGTTGCATGACCGGTTCCCCAAAACAGCGGCATACGTCCACAACCGGCGGAAACATCTCCGGGTAAAGTTCCGCAAGAAGGATCCGCCTAATAATTCAGAGCGGTGATGACGGTCCAGGTGGGATGGAAGATATCGTAGGCGTCGCCCTCAAAATCCTCATCCGTTCCCCAGCTTCCGTCTTCGTGTTGAAGGGACAGCAGATAATCAACCGCTTCTTGCACTTCCGGCCGGCCATCCAGGCCGCATGCCTTGGCGCAGTAGACAAATTCGGCAATCAGATCGATGTCTCCGACCTGATGGCGAACACAGGCAAATTCACTTTCGATGTAGCTCCGTATTTCCCGGGATAATGCGCCAGCGGGCATCGGCTCCAGTCCATAATCCATGGCCGTGAAAACGACATGGGTAACATAGTAGTTCTGATCGGAGTAGGCATCCTTGTCTTTGGTATATTTCTGCGTATAGGGCAGCCCGGCCACCTGCGCCAGATAACGGGTAAAGCCGGTTTCCGGAACGTCGAATTCCGAATCGGGAAACTTTTTCCTGAAAAAATGCGCAAAAGAGGTATCGATGAGAATATCGCCGAGATCATCATAATTCAGACATTCCAGTGCCTCGTCGAATTGCCGACTGTAATCCAAGTTTAGATCATGCGGAAAATTTTGGCGGTAAAAATCAAGATACGGCGTACGGGAGATGCCCCACCTTTCAATGAGAGAAAGGATGGAGATAAAATCCCATTTTCCGGCCGCATCCGGTTCAAAGATCTCCGGCAGGCTTAGCGAACCGCGGTCAAAAGCATCATAGAGCATTTCGCGGGCACCATCGGCAACCGCGCCGGGCCGGCGCTGGGCCAGTTCATTGAGCATCAGCAGATAGTCACTGAAAATAAAGTGGAGATTGTCGTCATCCTGAACAAATTCATCCTGCCACAGCATCCCGCGAAGCACCGCCTGTTCCTGCGCGTCATCACTTTCGCGAACCGCCGACTCCAGCAGACCGGATATATTGAATGAAGAGCTGCAAATCTCGCCCGAAATTCGCGGCACAGCAACAACAAGGAAGACTGCGAACAGACAGAGTTTGAGGAACCACTTCTGCATGGTCACCCGTTCAACTCCCCGATGATGCCCAGCCCCCGGAGGGTGAGTTTTGGATCGATGAGCGCCTCCACATCCCAACCCTCGAAAATCCAGCCGGCATAGCCGCCGGTACAGCAGACCGGCAGCTTGCGCACACCAAGATCCCTTTTCAGGTTTTGGAGGATTTCGCGCACCATCCCACGATAGCCGAGGCGCGCGCCAATCTGCATGGCCTGGGTTGTATTGCGCCCGACCACGGCCTTCGTCTTTACCGGTTTAACGTGTGGCAGCAACGCGGTCTTTTCCGCCAGGTAATCAAACATCAGCGGCAGCCCCGGGCAGATAATACCGCCGATATATCCGCGCTTTGCATCCAGCACATCGAAGGTCAGCGCCGTGCCAAAATCACAGACCACCGATGGTGTACCCATGAGTTTGGCCGCAGCAGCGGCATTTGCCAACCGATCCGCCCCGATGCTGCAAGGATCCGGATAATCGACGGGAACACCGAGTTTCAGTACATGACTGACAAACAGCGGATCCGGCAATCCTGCGCTTTTAATGACCCGTTTCCAGTTGGCATTCACCGCCGGAACCACGGAGGCAATCACAACCCTGTCGACTGGCTTTGCGGAAACCATGGGAACCATTGCCCCGGGCGACTTGAGGCGCGACGCACACCGGGAAACCTTACTGACTTTGCCGTTCCGATAGAATCCAACAGCGGTGCTGGTGTTGCCGATATCTATGACGAGTATTGAATTCATTTTTACAAAACAATGGACAACAAAACTATTTCTTTAGAGTAATCAATTGAATGACATTACGATTGAAATTCACCCATTGAATCCGTGCCAAGTTGGCATGATTAAGCAATCTGGACAATTGTTTTCTATATGATTCCTGATAACGAACTGCCGATGAAAGGTGCAAACCGATGTTTTCATTTAGAATGCACATTTTCTGATGGCCAACGATTCTTCCATCCACTGAAATATCAACAGAATGAATCAACTGCTCTTCACCACCAAGAAAATGAAACATCGCTTCTCGATAGAGGCCGATATCAAGAAATGCACCCCATTCGGTTAGCAGATTCAGGACAATCTCCCGAAGAATCTTTCTGGAAGAAATATGAGACTCCAACGCATCATCATTAATTACAAAGGAAAAACGCTTTTCCCTATTTATATTGGTCGATACGAATCGATACTGAACTGAAGCCGACGCAAAGTTGATTAACTTTCCATGTTGCAAATCCGAAAGAAACAAATAGTTCAGAAGTTGGGATTCATGCTGTCCATTTAAATCAGAAACCGCTTTTAGTTCATAAATCGCGCCTTGGTCAATCAAGGCATCGAGATAATAGGATTTACTAAACGAATCATATGAAACGATAATTTCACCTTCGGAAACCACGGATAATCCAGTTGAAGAACACTGATGCATCAATTCCTCATGATAAATGGATTCATTGCAAAGCCGCCCCAATTTATTTTGGGTATCAAACGCCAACCGCATTACTTGGGAATCAATTTCGTGGAATCGTTGCTGTGAAATCGGATTAACATCAAAACAACATTTAATAGGCATTTGAATTCCTCATGCGGCCACACGTATTTTTCAATACAAAATTATTTTGTTGTCCATTATTTTGTAAAATTCACTTTATACAAAATCCAAGGCAAGGTCGATGGACGGGGCCGAGTGCGTGAGCGCCCCGACGGAAATGGCGTCCACACCGGTCTGGGCAATATCATAAACCGTGTCCAGATTGATGCCGCCGGAGGCTTCGGTTTTGCAGATACCGCGGCAAAGCGCCACGCATTCGCGCAGAACGGACGGTGGCATGTTGTCAAGTAGCACCCAGTCGGGACTGGTTTCGAGCGATTCCTTCAACTGGTCGATGGTATCGACTTCGACTTCTATCTTGAGGTTGGGATATTTGGCGCGCGCGGCGGCGACGGCTTCGCCGACGCCGATGCCGTGCGTCCGTTCCCACGAGGCGAGATGGTTGTCCTTGATGAGCACGGCATCGACCAAGCCGTAGCGGTGGTTGACTCCGCCGCCGCAACGAACGGAATATTTCTCGAACGGGCGTAGCAGCGGCGTCGTTTTGCGTGTGCAGAGGATATCGACATCCGGATTATCCGCCGCTTTCACGTAGCGGGCGGTGATGGTGGCGACACCGCACATGCGCTGGATAAAGTTGAGCGCGGTGCGCTCGGCCGTCAGGATGCTTTTGGCCGAACCGCGGACCACCAGCACGGTTGTTCCCGCTTCGGCAACCAAACCATCGGCGACGCACTCTTCGATTTCCAGCGACGGATTGACTTCAAGGAACACCTGTTTGGCTACTAAAACACCGGCCACAACGCACTTTTCACGGGCCACCAGGTGCGCTGCGGCCAGCGCTTCCGGCGACACCAGCGACTCCGAGGTAACGTCCACCCCGGTGTGACCTAAATCCTCCACCAGCGCCAGCTTGATCAATTCCATGACCTCTTTACGCTCAAAAATATCCGGCAAATACATACTTCTCCTTTCAAATAAAAACATGAAAACGTTGTGAAAACCGCTAGCCGGCAACCCGGATGCCTTGTCCTCTTTCAAGGATTTATCACCTGCCGACATTCATCGGCCATGGCTCTTCCATCATATTCCAGCCACTACGTCGCCTGCATTTCCTTCATGCAGATTTTACCTGACCCCATCAACGTGCTGATTGGATTGAGAACCTTGATATTTTCGCAAACGATTTTGATGGCCGCGACGATTGGAACGGACATTAGTGCTCCGACAATACCCCACAGCCAGCCGAAAAACACCAGCGAAAGCAGGATCACCACCGGGCTGAGATTCAGGCTATCGCCCACCAACTTCGGTTCAACAACGTTGCCCATGATCATCTGAATCGTCAGCAATACAATCCCGGTAAAGATCGGCATCCAGGCAGAGGGGTAAAACTGCACCACGGCCAGCAGGATTGGCGGGATGGAGGCGACGATGGATCCAATGCTTGGAATAAAGTTAAGGAAGAAAGCCAGCGCCCCCCAGGTGAGCGCGAACTCGACGCCCAACAGCGTCAGGCTCAGCCAGACCAGCACACCCGTAGTGCCGCTGATAGCCACTTTAACGGAAAGATACTGCCCAATCTGTTTGGAGATCGAGGTGGTGACACTGGTAAAAACAGAGGCACGCTCCGGCGGAAACGCCTTTGCCACCTTGTATTTAAAGTAGGGTTTCCCCAGCAGCATGAAAACAAGGAAAATCAGTACCAGCAGCAGGTTGCCGAGAAAATTGCCCATGAACCCTGCAACATATACCGACATCGCCCCCAGTCTTGGTCCCAAATGCTTGGTCCAGTTGATATCCGCCAAATAATTCTCAGGCAGGTTGACGTTGGAGGTAATGTCCACGTAGATCGTATTCAGTTGTGCCAGATACTTGGGCGATTCAGCAAGGACGGCACGTACCCGCCCGCTCAGGAATGCGCCCCCCAGATAGCAAACACCCAGCACCAGAATCAGGACGGCAAATACAGACAGTCCCAGCGGAACTTTTTTATGCACCAGATAGGTCACTACCGGACCGCAGATGTAGGACAGCAGCCACGCAATCATCAGAGGAATCAATACCGACTGCGCCGCCCTGAACGCGGTCGCGACGGCAAAAAGCACGAGCACGCTCAGCAACCCAACCATGATATTTGATCGTTTCATCAATGTTTCTCCCGGATAACGGCTCTATTGATAAACCACATTTCCAGCCATTGGAAGTTTTTTGATGATCCGCTTCCAATGATTGGAACCCGTCCAAAAAAAAACAGGACGACCCTGACGGATCGCCCTGCATACTTGAACTAACCATGGGAGATTATATTTTACCAACGAGATCGAGTCCCGGCGTCAGGGTGTTTGCCCCTGGAGCCCAGTTTGCCGGGCAAACCTGGTCGCCATGTTCGTGCACGAATTTTGCGGCACCCAGCTTGCGGAGGGTTTCCGCCGCACTGCGGCCAATGCCAAGGTCGTGCACTTCGGCGGTCTTCAACACGCCGTTCGGGTCGATGATGAAGGTTCCGCGCAGCGCCAGTCCTTCCTCCTCGATGTAGACATCGAACAGTCTGCTGACTTCGCCGGTCGGATCGGCACCCATCAGGTAATCGACCTTGCCGATGGCTACGGAAGTATCGTGCCACGCCTTGTGGACAAACGCAGTATCCGTACTTACGCTGATAACTTCCGCGCCGGCGGCCTGAAATGCCGGGTACAGGGCGGCGACGTCTTCGAGCTCGGTCGGGCAGACGAAAGTAAAGTCGGCCGGGTAGAATACGAGCACAACCCATTTGCCCCTGAAATCGGACAGTGTGATGTCCTTGATTTCTTCGTTTTGAAACGCCTTCATCGAGAAATCGGGAACTTCCTGTCCAACCTTAACCATCTCGAAATCAAACAAATCCTGTTCTATGTTTTCCATTTTTTCCTCCTTTTTTATGCACTCACTTCCCAAACAACACCTATACGGTACCATCCTTGTACTGTTTGTAAACAGAAATCTGGATGCTTTTCCCGTGTTTTCACATTACCCCCGTAAACAAAGGGCAGACTGGAGATTTTTAGAGCAGAAAGGTTCACGATCATGAACGAGAACCTCTCTGTTTTACTCAAAAAAACAGTCGAACCGCTTCCATAAAAAACGTAGATTTAATTGTTCAGCAACAAATCGACCCCGCAAACCATCCGTTGCTTTTCCAACATTCGTTGCAACAAATCATTCCTACTGATCGAGTTGTTGGCAAGCAGGACAAAAGGTGGTTCCGCGCTGGGCAACAACGGTTTTTTCAAGAGCGGTACCGCATCGGTCACACGGTTTTCCTCCGCGGCCATAGGCCTTGACCTGCTCACGATGACCACCCGAGTCCCCTGCTACATCGCGATAGTTGGTTTTCCCATCGCCCAGCGAGGTGCCGCGATTGCGCACGCCAATCGTCAAAACATGCCGGATGGCCTTGAACAGCCTATCCAGTTCGTCATCGCCGAGCGAATCCGACAACCGTTCCGGATGGATCTGCGCTTCCCATAATGCTTCGTCCGCGTAGATGTTGCCCAGTCCCGCCACAATCGACTGGTCGAGGATCAGCGGTTTGATCATTCGGTGGCGCGCCCGCATCGCCGCACGGAAATACTTCTTCGTAAACCGCTGCGTCAGTGCGTCTGGACCAAGTTTGCCGAGAATTATTTGTGGATCATCCACCAGCTTCCAGCGGCCGAACTTGCGCGTATCGCGGTAGTACAGCGTCAGCCCATCGGACAGCTTCAGCACCAAACGGTCGTACAAACCGGGCGTCATCGAACAGCTTCCGGACATCCGCAGATGGATCATAATGGTTTTGCCGGAACTGAGCGAAAACATCATCCACTTCCCGACCCTGGAAATTTTGTCAATCGTTGTTCCGCGAACCTGCCGTGAAAAGGACGCCACCGGGAGCGGCTCCACCGTCCGCGCCCAATTAACCTTCACCGAAAGGATTTCCTTTCCCTCGACACCACGGGCGCGCAGCTGCCGCGCAATGGTTTCAACCTCAGGAAGTTCCGGCATTCAGGTTCTCCGATCCGCGTGAAGTAGTTGATGTCATCATGGCACTAGTTCGAAGTCAAATCGCATAAAGAATTGGTCGGAGGGTTGTGACGAACGGAGTTCAACATCGATCGAACCGTCCGGTTGCACGTTTTCCTCAATCCCAATATGAGGCGCGGATGCCTGGTAAGGTGTTCCCGTCACACTTTGACCTACCACGCCGAAACCGGTGATCAGGTTGGTCGCCCCTTGGATGCTGACGGTTAGATCTGTTGCATCCGGATTGCGTTTGAACCAAACGACCGGATTGCTGCCGGTGGTCGCAAACCGATAGGCTGAACGGACATCGTTCGAATTGGGATTCATATCCAGCCCGTATTCCGACAATGTGAAAAGCGAGTCTCCATCCACATCACGCAATGCTCCGCTTTTCAGTTCATTTTCCCAATCTCGTTCAAAGTGCTCCTGCTTCCAGTGGACAAAGGGCGGCGGTACGGCATCATTATCGCGATAATCCGGGATGCCGTCCCTGTCGGAATCGATCAGGTCTTCCTGGAACAAACCGGCTTCGGAGAAATCCGAAACTCCGTCATTGTCCGAATCGGTATCCAGATAATCCGGCGTCAAATCGCCGTCCGTATCGGGCGGAGGCGGCGAAGAGGAATCCAGCAAAACCACCGAAGTAACATGAATGTAATAATTGCTGCTGTCAGAAAAGAGGCTGGAATGATTGTTGCTGCAAAACAGGTCGCCTTGCACGGCACCATTGGCGGTGATGAGCTGGGTGAGGTTGGTCGTACCCTGCAGCTCGTATCCGGCCCGTACTTTGTAAAACAGCGTACCGTCGCTCATCAGCGCCGTAGAGCCGTTGGACCCGTTGGTGATCACCACGCCGTTGGTCCCCGCCAGCAAATCGGCGACCGCGGAGAAGCGCACCACTTCATTCGCGGCATAGGCCGTGCTGTCCGCCCCGCCGGCAGCCGACGAAAGATGCAGGTAGTAATAGGTGCCGTCGCTCATCAGGGCCCGTGCATTCGGTCCCGCGAACAGGGTTCCGAGATTGGCTGCCGCACCTCCAAAGCCGAAGTCAGGAGAAGCCCATAAGTCCCCTGCGCCGTCCAGCCGATAGGTTTGCACCCCGTCGGACATTGCTGCAACGGTATCGGCGAACCCGTTACCAACCCGCTGGGCATTGCGTCCTGCCACCAGATCCAAGACACTGCTGAAACGAAGCAGGTCGTAAGCCTCCGCAAAACTGGGAGCCCCGCCCGGATCCCCGCGCTCGATCACATCGGCAATGCCATCTGAATCGCTGTCAGTGGCGTCACCTACTTTGCTGACGTAAACATAGTAGGCGCCCTTTAGCACATTGCTTGAACCATCCAGCAATGCCGCTTCCAGCGTGGTCTGCGGCCCCGATGGAACATCCATCTCAAATACCGACATGGCATCGCCGGGAGTGATCGGCTGAACCGCTTCTCCCACTCCGGCAATGGCCAGGCGAGTATTAACGGTGGGAACCACGGTTCCCGCACCGTTCGCATCGAGTCCATCCAGGGCTCCTCCATCCTCCCGTGCCCAGCGCCGGAGCTCGAAGCGGTAGCGACCGACCCGGTCAAAGCGCACTGCAGATGTACGCGAGCCGTCATTGGCACTCCTGATGGTTCCCTGACTCCACGGCGAACTGTTTTCCCCGATCCAACTGTGAGCATGGAGTATATTATCCGTCACGGGGCCCATGACGAAAGGAGGATAGTCCGATCCCTGCGCCAGCAGATCCGACCACAACGCGTCGTAGTCCGTTGACAGCTCCGTTACGACCGGCGCATGGGCGGCAATAACGTCGTTGGTTTCTCCCCGGTCGACGAGAAAGTCATATAACTCCAGGGCATCGCCATCATTCGCACGGATGAGCCGCCACTTGTGCGCAATGGCACCGCCGCCGACTTCATCCTTCAGAATACATGTATTGCGCCATTTAACAAGATTGGCCTGCCGTTGCGAGTCGACCACCAATGTGCGCTCCGTCGGAACATGGGCAGGATTCTGGAGCATCTCCCTAAGACTGATTCCATGTAGCGGTTGACCTCCGGCAGGTTTCGACAGTCCAAACAGATCCATAAAGGTGGGAAACAGATCCATGCAGGCTGTCAACGAAGCCACATCCCGGGCCGATGCCGCTGATCCACCAATCCCTCCGTTTTTCCACCGCCAGAAACAGGGAACGTTATGACCGCCGTCATACCGGCTGCCTTTTTTGCCCCTTAGTTCGCCAAAACGCGTATTTCCTACCGTACCGTTATCCGTGAAAAAGATCAGCAGGACATCATCCTTTATGCCCAGCGAATCAAGATAGTTATCGAGTTCACCCATGTTGTCGTCAAAGTTTTCAATCAATCCGTCAAATCCCGATTTGTAACCAAACGGGGCATTATAGGGTCCGTGGGCGGCATTGGTCGGAAGATAACAGAAAAACGGTTTGTTTTCACTCAGAGCCGCGGTGATAAACTCCTTTGCCCGGTGAAACCAATAGTCCGTGCAGAAGCGATCAGCCGCCACCTGGACCCCGTCATCCAGATAAACATCAGCAGTTGTGGGGTCACCATCCCGGTCGACGCCCGAATAATAGTCATTCCCGTAGTAATCCGGTCCCTGCGAAACACCTCCACCGCCATGGACAACCGCCTTTTCAAATCCGCGATACCGCGGGGCGAAAGGATAGCCGTCACCCAGGTGCCACTTGCCGAAAATCCCGGTCTTCCAGCCATTGGCTTGAAACATTTCCGCCACGGTTTGCTCATTCTCACGCATAAGTTCCCGACCAGCGATCGTGTGCCATACCCCGGCATAATTCAGCCGCCTCCCGGTCATCAAGGCCCCCCGGGTAGGCGAACAGGTTGGGCCCACATGAAAATCGGTAAGCCGTACACTTACGGAATGCAAGGTGTCCAGATGCGGGGTCTCCAGCGTACTGGGATACAGGACATCGATATCCCCATAGCCAATATCATCGATCAGCACCAAGACGACCCCTTTTGGTACGCCACCCTGTCCAATCATGGTGCTGCTCAACAAAAAAACGGAAATCCAAACTCTAATGCTGCTTCTCATCATAAATCGTTCAGTCGATTGGGCAGATGACTTGCAGTCCGGGAAAGAACGATTTTACCAGTTTCTCAGTCTCTTCAGTAAACAGCAGTTTGAGGTTGGGGCCGGCGTCGATCGTCAGATAAACATCGAGCCCTTCGGAGCGCACCTGATGCACACGGTGGATCTGGGCGATGGTTTCGGGCTGCCAGTAGATCAGCGGCGGCCACGCCGACAGCATGGTGGCGTGCATGGCCAGTGCGTTGTTTTCGGCGGTTTTTCCAAGCATTGGAAAATCCTTGTCGGCGATGGCCAGCCGCAGCATCTCGAGATCGTCCGCCGCCTGCCGCGGCCAGCTGCGGTAGAGTTCCGAGGTTTCCACCGTCCGTTTCATGCCGGCGCGCGAGCTGACCGGTTTCCAATCCTTGGAAATTTCGAGGATGCCGATCCGGAATTCCTTCCAATCACTGGAAATCGGCTCCGCGAACGAATCGCGCCCGTCCTTTCTTGTTCCGGCGTGCCAGCAGACAAACCCGTCATATACGGAGCGCGCGGCACTGCCGCTGCCCAGCCGTGCCAACATCGATAGCTGCTTGCGATCCAACCCCCACCCCATCAGATTGTCGAGTGCGAGCACCAGCGCCGCAAATCCCGAGGCGGACGATGCCAGCCCCGCCGCCGTCGGAATGTTGTTTGCCGTGCGCACATCGAAATGGACATTTCCAATCATTGGAAAAAACAGCTGCAGGAATTCCAATATCCGGACCGCGAAGGTATCCTCCGGCGAAACTTCCTTGCCGTTGAGTTCGATGCGGTTCCGGTCGGCAAAACGGACTGCCGTCCGCGTGCCCAGTTTGCCGAGCGAAACCGACAGGCTGGAATTCACGGGAAGGTTCAATACGGGGTCGCGCTTGCCCCAGTATTTGCAAAGCGCAATATTCGACGGGGCGAACGCTTCGCCGCATTCGACAGGCGCCGTCCCGACGCCGCGCAGAATCTTTTTTACATATTGGGATTGTATCTCGCTCATAAATTCCTTCTCATGCTCTGCTTCCAGCTTTGCTACACCAATCCGGTGCGAAAGGGAAGAAATAAACAGCGTTCAGGAGTGCATGAAAAAAAGCAGTACCATATTAATCGCCAGCATACTCGTTATACTCCACTTGCTGGCTTTCGTTGCCCTCGTGCGGCAAAAAAACACCGGAGATTCCGCTGCGGAGATCCGGAAACCCGCACAAATCTCCGAACCGGTGCCGGAACCCGAACCCAAATCAATCCTTTCCGTCCTCGATCCCCCGCTGGAGCCGCTGGAAATCGTTTCGATGGACACCGGCAAAACCATCGTGAAGGTGGATCCTCCCGTTTCCCCCGCCGGGCATCTGCAGAAAAACCGCCCCGACCGGCGGACCGACAAGGTCTACTCGAAACTCATCGGCGACCCCTATCAGGGTGCCATCGTGGTGGACGCCCGCACTGGACGGGTCCTTTTTGAAGACCGTGCCAGCGTATACGCCTACCCCGCCAGCGTCACCAAGCTGATGACCCTGCTGATTGTGCTCGAACAGGCCGAAGCCAAAAGAATCGCGCTCTCCGACATGGTGCGGATCACGGCGGAGGTATCAAAAATCGGCGGTTCCCAGGCCTACCTTGATCCAAAGGAAACCTTCAGCGTGGATGAAATGATCTATGCGCTGATTGTTCATTCCGCCAACGATGCGGCCCGGGCGCTGTCACTGCACGTGGCTGGCAGCATGGATGCGTTTATCAAAATGATGAACCGGCGCGCGCGGGAAATCGGGATGAATTCCACTGTATACCACACCGACCATGGATTGCCGCCCGGCGATGGGCGGCAGCCGGACATCAGCACCGCCTACGACATCGCCCTGCTCAGCATGGAGGTCTTGAAACACAAGGATGCGCTGCGCTACACCGGAACAGAACTGACCTATCTGCGCGACGGGAAATTCATGCTGGCCACGCGCAACGCACTGGCCAAACGGGTGGATGGCTATCCCGGCTGCGACGGCCTGAAAACCGGCTACCACAGCGCGGGCGGCTGGTCGCTTGCCGCCACTGCGGAACGCAACGGAAAACGGATCATCGCTGTGGCCCTCGGCTGCCCCGACAAAGAATCCCGCACCAAGACCGTTACCGGCCTGCTAGATCGAGGTTTCCAGGCTTTGGAAAAATAAAAACGGATCGGACCTATCCGTCCGACCCGTCTGATGTTTCCGACAAACTTTTCAGCACACCTATTCGGTTGTTTCCTTCGCCGCCGCCGGTTCGTCATCGGATTTCATCTTTCCGAGGAAGTCGGGCAGATCGAGACCAATCTGTTTTGCCAGCTCGTGCATCGGCGGCAGTGCGCCCATCATGCGGGCCCCGAGATTCGCCATGCCGCCCTCTTTCCCACCGCCGTCCCAGACGATGACCTTTTCGATCGGCAGATCCTGAATGGCCTGCGCCTGGATGGTCGCGATTTCCTGCAGTTTTTCGATGAGCAGCAGCGAGGCCGCCTGATTGGCGGTCTGGCAGGCGTTGACGAGCGCTTCGTAACCCTGCGCCTTGCCATCAAGGATGGCTTTCACCCCGGCTCCTTCGGCCTTCATCCGGGCCAGCTTGGCTTCGGCGTCACCCTGCGCAATGCGGATGGCTTTTTCCTTGGCCGCATCGGCCGCGATGATGGTCTGCTCCTTGTCGGCTTCGGCCGGCACAACGATGCTGGCGTGCAGACGTGCGGTCTCGCGGGCGGCACGGGCGTCTTCCGC
>JAIPIO010000101.1 GCA_021734595.1 Kiritimatiellales bacterium
CCATTGGAAAATGTATCCTTTATCTCGTTTCGTTCATCCTGCATCCCGAAGCGGTTCTTCAATTGATCTTTTTCCCGCACAGCGTATAGTTCTTCGAAAAGGAGTGGTTTTTATGAGCGGGATGAAGAGCGCGTATGAACTGGCGATGGAGCGGTTCGGCGGGGAGGAAAAACCCCTGACCGGCGAGCAGAAGGCGGCGATTGCCGAAGTGGATAGCCGCATGAAGGCGAAGATTGCAGAGACCGAAATCATGGCCGACCAGCAGCTCGCCACCGAAATGGATCCCGCAAAAGCGTCCTTGGCACAGCAGGCCCGGGTTGAACAAATCGCGAAAATAAAGGCGGAAGCCGAAGCGGAAAAAGAACAGATCAGACAATAGGCAACCGCGAACCCGGCACGTAACCACTAAACAACTGAAACCCCATCCCATGAATACGTTATCCTATGACTTCCTTGTAATCGGCAGCGGACTGGCCGGACTGACCGCCGCCCTGCATCTCAGCGATGAAGGGCGCGTGCTGGTGGTTTCCAAGGAAAACGCCGCCGAGGGAAACAGCTCCTACGCCCAGGGCGGCATCGCCTGTGTAATTGATCCTAGCGACACCATTGAATCGCATGTCGAAGACACGCTTGCCACCGGATGCGGGCTGAGCCACCCCGATGCGGTGCATGCCATCATACAGGCCGGCTACGAACGCATTGCGGATCTGGAGCGGCTCGGACTCGTGTTTGAACGGCGCAAAGGCAAAGAAGACGAATATGATCTCGGGCAGGAAGGCGGCCACTCCCGCCGGCGCGTTCTTCACGCCGGCGACATCACCGGCAAGAAAGTGATGGAAGTGATGCTCAGCCGTGTACGCGAATGCGGCAACATCACCATCCAGGAAAACTGGCTGGCGATCGACCTCGTTACGACCAGCTGGATCGGGGTCGAGGGAAACAACCGCTGCGCGGGCGCTTATTTCCTAAACAAGGAAAACAACCAGATTGTTTCCGTCCAGGCGGCCTGCACGGTGCTGGCCACCGGCGGCGCGGGGAAAGTCTACCTCTACACCAGCAATCCCGATGTGGCCACCGGCGACGGCGTCGCCATGGCATGGCGGGCCGGCCTACCGGTCCGCAACATGGAATTTATCCAGTTCCACCCCACCTGCCTCTACCATCCTAACGCCAAATCGTTCCTGATCAGCGAGGCCGTCCGCGGCGAAGGCGCAAAGCTGATGGATATCCGCGGCGAGGCCTTTATGGATAAGTTCGATCCCCGCGGCTCGCTGGCCACCCGCGATGTAACCGCGCGGGCCATCGACCATGTGATGAAAAAACACGGCGATCCGTATGTCTATCTGGATATCACGCACCAGTCGAAGGAATTCCTGAAGGAACGGTTTCCCAATCTTTATGCCACCTGCCTAGGCTATGGCATCAATATGGCAACCGACCCCATCCCCGTCGTTCCAGCCGCGCACTATTCCTGCGGCGGCGTGGTGGCCGACGTAACCGGCCGCACCGAGCTGCCCGGTCTCTACGCCTGCGGCGAGGTGGCCAGCACCGGCCTGCACGGCGCCAACCGGCTGGCCAGCAACTCCCTGCTCGAAGCGGTGGTCTGCGGCTACAACGCCGCCATGGAAATTTCCAGCGTCTGGAAACAATTCAGCCGCGACGTTCCAATCCCTGCGTGGAAGCTTGGCCAGGCCGTATCCAGCGAGGAAGCCGTGGTGGTGGAACACGACTGGAACGAAGTCCGCGCAACCATGTGGGACTATGTCGGGATCGTGCGCAGCGGGCGGCGGCTCCACCGCGCCCACCGCCGCATCCGCAACCTGCGCGAGGAAATCCGGCAGTACTACGATTCCTATCTAGTCACCGCCGACCTGATCGAACTGCGCAACATCGCCGACGTTGCCGAGCTCATCATCCGCTCTGCCGAGCAGCGCAAAGAGAGTTGCGGCCTCCACTACATGTCCGACCACCCCACTCCTGCCAAACACGCCGTCGATACCGTCATCCGCGACCAACCCGGCGGCCCGCTTACGTAGAGGATTGGATTAGTGGAGGGTTGGATTGCTGGAATGATGGTTTCGGGCTTCCTGAAAGCCAAACTCTATATTCCGTAGTCTTTCACGAAATCGGCGTCTTCGGAATAGTCCTCATCCTTGAGGCCTAACTGATCAATGACAACCTGCTTCAACGCCTCCGCAATGCCTTTGCGCGTCCACTCCATCTCATCCGAACGATGAGCCAGTTGAACCAAATCCTTCACCGTTCGATAGTGGATTGGGATGCGGTTTTCCCATTTTTGCGTTAGCCGCAGACTAATCCAAGATGAGGCAAATGCCGCAAGCATGCCTGCAATTACAGAAACCGGCCAAAGCATAAAGTACATATTCCATTGCAGAGTTATCGCAACAGCGAGGAACACAAGAAAACCGATCGCTGCTATCGTATTGGATATCCATCTGAGCCGAACTAATTTTGGCCACTCATTTGCTGCCATTGCGAATTTCAACCTGTTCCAATAGAGAGCATGGTTATCAACAGGGATCAATTCACAAACAGGTGTATTTAATTTGATTGCGGACCGTTCTACGCCAAACGTCCGAACCAATGCGCGCCGGGATAAATAGAAAGAGCGTTGCGATTGACAGATTTTCTCCCCGATCATCCGAACCTTCGAGCAGACGAGGTAAATGATATCGCGAGGATGACGACACCTCTCAGCCTCTTCATCGGCAATCGAAATGCCGAATTCTTCCTCCACGGCCATCACAAGTTCAACACCATCGAGCCCCATGGTCTCACCTTCCTTCCAGAAATCCAACCATCCAAAAATCCAGTTTTCCAGGTCCGCTACATCCGTACCGCTTCGTTGAGGTTGCCGCAGCGGGGGCAGCGGTCCATCGGGCGGTTGCGGGCAAAGGTGTAGACGTGGCCGCAGGCGGTGCATTCATAGATGCTGTCGGCGGCGCCGTGGCGGCGGGGCAGCGTGCGGAAATTATAATAGAGCGCCGCGGCCAGCGTGAGCACCAGCGGGACACTGACGAGCAGGACAAGAATATTGATCCACTGCAGCTCAATCATTTTGCATCGCCTCCGCTGGCGGAAATTTCGGGGGAGTAGATTTCGATCCGCCCGTGCACCGGCCAAGCGGCCGGGCTGAACGTAAGGCGGTAGATGGTCTGCAGCACGGCCTGGTTGAGCTCGGGAGGCTGAAGCGGCTTTTCCAGAAACACATGGCGCACGGTGCCCTGTTCGGATACCGTGACGTCGGCAAGCGCCTGCCAGGCAGACCATCCCGCTTTATTGAGGTCCGCCGAGAGTTCCACTCCGCCCTTCAGCCGGGATTTGAGCTCCGGAGCCATATAAATGCGCCGGGAGGAGAGCTCGCTCCCGCCTGGTTCCACCGGCGACACCGGAAGTGGTGGACCGGGGCGCCGCGCAGAAGAGAGCGACAACTTGGCGACCGGCACCGCGTCTTTTCCCACAAGCAGCCCGTCTTCGGCAACCAGAAAACTTTCCTCCTCCCGCTCCTGTTTAAATGAGAGCCGGGTGTGGAGGCGTTCCTGCAAAAGATCGCGGCTAAAGCCCATTTTAGAGGGGAAGGCAAACAGCACCGGCGACCAGACGAGCCGCGCGTCGCCGGCTGCCGATGCGGCGGCGGTGGCAGTCGGCGAAAAGAGGTAGCCCGTGCTGGGCGGTGCCGGATGGTCCTGGGTATACGACTGGGGGGCGGCACGGAACAGACTGAAAAAAAGAAGATGTAGTGCCACTGCCGAGCCGACGGCATACCGCATTGGGCGCTCTGTCTTTTCCAGAAGCAACCGGACCGCACTCACTGGATATCCTCCGTAGCGGCGGAAATCTGCGTGGCAAGGGAAACCTCTTTAATCCCCGCCGCCAGCGCCGCGTTCCAGGCCTTCACCACCGTGCCGTGCGGTACGCGCTTGTCCGCCTCGATAATCAGCGGCGCACCGGGATGGTCTTCGGCCGCTTGCCGGAACGCGGTTTCAAGATTTTCCGCAAGACAGCGTTCGTCGTTGAAATAGAACCAGCCGTCACGGGTGATGGCCAGCACCATCGAACCAAATTGCGCGCCTCCGGTGAACGGCGAGGACGGAAGGACTACATTGATGCCCGGTTGAAGCACAAACGGGGATACCACGAGAAAAAAGACCAACAGCAGCAATGCGGCATCTAGGAACACCACGCCTATGCCGAAGACACCGGCCGGTTTCCGGGTCGGCTTGAAACGGCGTATTTTCCAGCTCTTTTTATGTGGATTGATTGGTCTCATGGTCCGTGTTTCCGTTCACTCTCTCGTACGTGAGGAAATGATAGATGTCTTCGGCGGCGTGTTCCATATCCAAGGTGATGGCATCCACGCGGCTGAGCAGGAAATTGTAGCCGGCAAATGAAGGTATGGAGATGCATAAACCAGCTGCCGTGGTGATCAGGGCCTGCCAGATTCCACCGGCGAGGTCGCCGATTTCCGCCAGCGGAGCGTGATGATTCATCAGCATAAACACCATCATCAGACCCAGCACGGTTCCCAGCAGACCGAGTAGCGGCGCAATCTGGGCAATGGTCAACAGGCCACCAAGGTTTTTTTCCAGCCGCGGGATTTCAGAAAGACCGGCCTTGTCGATCGTCCGCTTGAGCACTTCGCCCTGCTCGTCATAATGCAGCAATGCGGTACGGACCACGTACGCCACAGGACCGGGCGTCTGATCGCATATGGAGATGGCCTCCGTCATGTTTCCACGGTTGACAATGGTGTAAATCCCGCCCAGGAAATCATCTCGCTTGATCTGCGCCCGGTGCAGATGGAACACCCGCTCCAGAAACAGCACCGCCGCAATGATACTGCAGACCAGCAACGGCCACATGATCCAGCCGCCTTTACCCATCAGTTCCAGCATTTTTTATCTCCTCGGATTTTTGAAACAGCAGCCAGTTTTCCTTGCGGATATTCTCGATTCGTCTTGCCGCCTCTTCCTTGGCGGGCACCTGCGCTTCCACCACCCGGCCATAGACCTGTACGGCATCCTTCCAAGCCTTGACCTTTTCCTTGATGGCGGCAGCACTGAATGCCGCCCGCGTAAACCAAAGTACACTGTCCGGCGAACGCTCGATGTTCTCGCCCAGAAAGGTGTAAACCACATTCATGCAGTGCGCAAACGCTTTATCCGTCTGATCCGTTTTCTCCAGACACCGCCCCAGTTTGTACTCCGCCTGCAGCTTCAGTGCAGCCGGGGCAGACGGACGGTCCAGGATCGCCTGGTAGGAGCGGACCGCCTCGTTGTAGCGTCCGGGTTCATTGGCGGCCGCCAGGGAAAACTGGCAGTCCCCTTTCCTCCCCCAGGCCGAGTTGACGAGGTAGCTGTCCGGATAGTTCTTGATAATCTCCTCGAAGGCAAGAATGGCCCGGGCGAATTCGCCCAACTCGCTGAGCGCATCGCCCTGCGCGAAACGGGTCTGGGGCAGTATATCACTATCCGGAAACTGCTTTGCGACGGCGCTGTAATGTTCGATCGCCTTCACAAAACTGGCCTGAGCGGCTGCGGAGCGGCCGGCCCAGTAGAGGGCGCGCGGCGCCAGTAGATGGGTCTTGTAGTCCTTAACGATGCGCAGAAAAAGGGGTTCCGCCTTGTCATACTTGCCGTCGTTGTATGATTGCTCCGCCAGCCAAAACAGCACCTCTGGAGTCCATGCCGAGTCGGGATATTTGCGGATGAACTCCTGGCAGGTTTTGACGGCCTCTTGCACCTGCCCCTGGAGATAAAGGCAGAATCCGCGCATATAGGAAGCCTGCGGGACATCTTTGCTGTCGGGATAATCCTTCACAACCGATTCAAATGTCCGCTGGGCCTCCTGGTACCGCCCAAGACGGTATAGCAACAGTCCACTCTGGTGCCTCGTCAGCGCCGCCATCGGGCCGTTGGTGTAGGTTTGACCGATATGCGTATACTGCTCCAACGCCTTTTCCCAATCTTCGGCCTCCAGCAGCACATCCGCCACGCGCATGGCCGCCTTTTCCGAAAACGTGCTGTTCGGGAACCGCGTTTCCAACAACTGGAATGTGGTCAGCGCCTCCTCTGTTTTCTCCAGCTTCAACAGCGACGCCCCGATCTGGTAGAGGGCGTTTGGAACCCGCGCACTGCCCGGCAATCCGGACCATACCGCCCGGTACCGCTTCAGCGCTTCCTCGAACTGCCCGGTCGCATAGTACGCATCCCCCGCCTTGAAAAAAGCATCGGCCTTTTCCGCCGGGTCGGGCAGTCCCTTGACCGCCTTATCGAATGCGGCAGCGGCTTCCGCGTAGCGCTTGAGTTCCCACAGGCACAAACCCTTTCCGTAGTAGGCCTGCGCCATTCCGGCTTCATCGGAGGATACATCCAGATAAACCTGATAGGCCTCATCGGCCGCCGTGTAGTCCTTGGTTTTAAGCAGCACGCCGGCTTTCTCGAGTTGCACTTCGGCGGCAATCTTTTCGTTGGGTGCCGCGTTGCGGCACTCTTCCAGCAGGCGCATCGCCGCAGCAGCATCGCCACTGCTGAACAGCAGTCTGGCCTGTGCTATCTTCAGGCGTACCCGCTGGCCGGCGTCCAGCGTAAGCTTGGCGGCCTTCTGCAATGCCTCGATGGCTTCAGGCACCCTTCCGCTCTTTTCCTCCAGCGCGGCAATATCCACCCACGCATCAATCCGGTAGGCAAGCCGCGCCTGATCGTTGGTTGCGAGTTCCGTTAACACGGCCAGCGCATCTTTGCGGCTTTTCGGATCAATCTGTTCGGACAAAAGGTGCCCAAGCTGCCATTTCGCCTTCTGTGCGGCCTCTTTGTCCGATCCGCCAACCACGCCTTTCAAAACCTTGACCGCATCGGTTGTTTTATTCCGCCGCTGGTAAATATCGGCCAGATCCAGCGCATTTTCGGTGGCTTCGGCGCTTTTTGGATATTTCTTAGCGAACTCCGCAAAACTTTTTTCGGCGGCATCCAGCTGCCCCGCTTTCAGTTGAATGTGCCCTTTCAGCCGCAGGGCCACCGAAGCGTATTTGCTCGCGGCCAGCTTCGCATCGTTTTCATTCAATAGCTTGAAGCCCTCGGCATACCGGCCCAGCTCATACAGCGAACGCGCCCGCCAGTAGATGAATCCCGGCTCGTAACCGTAGCTTGCCAGCAGCTTAAGCGTATCGTCATGCCGCTGCTGCCCCCAGAGCGCATGCGCCATAAGCAGCGCGGCTTTATGCCGCTCCGCATCCGGGGGGCTGGTGGCAAGAAATGCCGCAACCTGCTGCTCGGCAATCTGATAGAATCCGTCGTTGAGGGCCGCGTCGATCTTTACCAGCACCGACGGATCCGCTGCCGGAGCGGGATTCTGGGCACGTACTGTTGCCGTGCCGGCCAACAACATTCCCGCAATTAATATGTGTAAAAATATCTGGCGCATTTAATTTTCCAATGGTTGGAGCGATTCAGAGGATTATTTCCAATGGCTGGGAAAATTAAAGCCTAATCTTCCAGCCTTTGGAAAAAGAAAAACATTCCTGTCGCAATGAACGTCAGGTACTATACCGCGTCTCAAATAAAGATTATGACAACGGAACTCACCAGACGTTTTTTCCTGTGCGCCTCCGCTATCGGCGGAGCGGCTGTGCTGGTCGGTACGAAAGCCGGACACGCGGCGGCGGATACCCCGGCATCCGTGCCGCGCCATACGGACGGGCCGCGACCGCATTTCGGGCAAACCCGCTTCACCCCGCCCGCCGCGCTGCGCTCCTTCGCCATCGACTACATCAATGAATAGGGACCATACACTGTTCCGCCCGCCGTCCGAGGCCTACAGCCTGATTCTGCGCATTGCGGACGGGTGCCCGTGGAACCGATGCACCTTTTGCGGGATGTACAAGGAGGTCCCCTACCGTTTCCAATCATTGGAAGAAGTCGGGGTGCAGGTTTCCAATGCCGGGGAAACGTGGCCGGATGCCGGACGCGTCTTCCTGGCGGACGGCGACGTGATGGCGCTTCCGTTCGAGCACCTGCGCAGCGTACTGCAACTGCTCAATGAACGCTTCCCGAAACTGGCGCGGGTGAACATGTACGCCAACGGCGATTCCATCCGCCGCAAGACCGACGGGCAGTTGCGCGAGCTGCATGCGCTGAAGCTGAACACGCTCTACATGGGGCTCGAAAGCGGACACGACCCTACGCTCAAGGCCGTCAGGAAGCGCGAAACCGCCGCGGAGATGGCCGAGGCCGCCAACCGTGCCCAGGCCTGCGGCCTGCGGATGTCCACCATGCTGCTGATCGGGCTCGGTGGACAGGCCCACAGCGCCGAACACGCAGACGCCACGGCAGAGATCGCGAACAGGATGAATCCACGTTTCCTCTCTGCGCTGCGCGTTATTCCCGTGCCCGGCACCGCGCTGTACGAAGAAGAGCAGGCCGGCAGTTTCCTGCAAGTAACGGAATTCCAGGCCGTAGAGGAGATCCGGCGAATTATCCAGGGATTGGAACTCGACAACGTCATCTTCCGCGCCAACCACAGTTCCAACATACTTCCGTTGGCGGGCCGCTTCCCGCAGGACAAGGAGCGCCTGCTTCACGAACTCGACGCCCTCCTCACCTCCGGCCGGCTCGACACCAGACACCCCGGCGCCGCTCCGTTTTCGCTGTAGCGACATGGATGAGTGGAGTGTTGGATTGATGGATCCTGAAGAGGAAAAAGAAATATTCCAACAATCCAGAAATCCGATACTCCAATAATCCGGCAACCGCAGGTTGCCTCCTATGCGTAGCCGAGTTTCTTGAGAATCCAGAAGTTTTTGCGCCAGTTTTTTTCGACCTTGACCCAAAGCTTGAGTTTGAAGCGCACCCCGTACATTTCGTAGAGCTCTTTTTCGGCCTGCTCACGCACCCATTTGAGCAGTCGTCCCTTTTCGCCGATGACGATCCCTTTCTGGGAGTGCCGCTCGACGTAGATGCTGGCTTCCACTGACCATTTTTTTTCCTGTTCATCAATACTCTCGACCCAGACGGCAATGGCGTGCGGCAGCTCGTCGTGGAGGCGGTGGAAAAGTTTTTCGCGGATGACGTCGGCAATATTGAGTTTGCGGGGATAGTCGGTCAGGATGTCTTCGGGGAATAGCGGCGCCCCCGGGGGGACGGTTTCGAAGAGGGTGTCGAGCAGGCCGGTCATGCCATCACCGTGCAGAGCCGAGGTTTCCAGCCAGACCAGATCCTTTCCGCTCTGTTTCTCCTCCCGGATTTCCTGCCAGAGTTTCTTGTAGTCCTCGATATGGTTGCCGGGGAGGTCGCGTTTATTCAATACGGCAATGCAGGCCCCCTCTTCCTGAGTAATGCGCCGGAACCAACCGTCGTCCTCCAGCGCGGGCCGGTGACCCCCGTCGAGCACCAGCAGTACCGCGTCGACTCCCTGAACCGAGGCGCGCGCGGTTTTATTGAGGTTTTTCCCCATATCCCCCTTGGCTTTGTGGACACCGGGGGTGTCGAGGAATACAAGCTGCCCGCGCGGCTCGGTGAGGATGGCGCGGATGAGATTGCGGGTGGTCTGCACGGTGTCGCTCACAATGCTTACCTTTTCGCCAAGCAGGTGGTTGACCAGCGTCGACTTGCCCACGTTGGTGCGGCCGACCACGGCGATGATACCGGCACGGCCCATTGCTTCGTTCTGTTCTGTAGTTTCGTCCATAGGCGCGTGTTGTACCACAAATCGGGCACAGAGCGTAAAGAAATATTGTATTAACACTTTTCGGCATTGCGCCAAGCGCTCCCATATTTTATGTTGCTCGTTATGAAAGCAATTTGTACGATTTCGGCAATCCTAATGGTCGTTTCATGCGTATCCGCGCAACTGCAGTCCCAGGTGGCGGTGCCGTTGCAGCAACCGGAGCAGGTGAACTTCTTTATCGACGGGTATGTGGCCCAGGTAGAGGACATCATCATTACCGACAGCGATGTGCGCGAACTGATGATCCCGATGCTGCCAGCGGTTTATCAAAAATTCCAGGGCGCGGAACTCGAACGCGAGATCCAGAAACTGCATCAGGAGGCCCGCGACGACCTGATTGAACGGGCGCTGGTTCAGAAGGCTTTCGCGGAGAGCGGCGGGCAGATGCCCGACCAGTATGTGGAGGATGAAATAAAGCGCGTGATCAGGGAACGCTTCAACAATGATGCCGCCAAGTTCGAACAGACGCTGTCCGACCAGAAAAAAACCCGGCAGGAATATAAAGACGTACTCAAGCAGCAGATCATCTACGGAGTGATGTATAACGAGGAAGTGACCCGACGGGCACGCATTACACCCCAGCAGGTCAGGGACGAATATGACCGGCGACAGATGGATTATCAGATCCCCGAACAGGTTAAATTCAGCGTGATCCTGCTGAACAAGGGAACTACGGCGGAAGACAAGGCGGTTAAGCTCAAAGAGGCGCAGGATATCCGCCAACGCCTGCTCGAAGGTGCGGACTTTGCCGAAACGGCCAAAAAAGTCTCCGAGGGCAGTCGTGCGGCCGATGGGGGCGCCTTTCCGTGGATGGCACCGAAGGATGTGCGACCGGAACTGGTGGAAACACTCAATAATCTGCCGGCGGGAGAAATCAGCGATATCGTCGAGACGGAGATGGAACTCTATATCGTCCGGCTCGATGCCCGGCAGCAGGCGAGCATTAAACCGTTCGAGGATGTACGCAAGGAGATCACCAGCGAACTTTTAACCGCCGAGAAAAAACGCTTGCGCTCGCGCTGGATGGAGCGCCTGAAAGAAAAATACTACGTCAATATCTATCAGTAGATGGAAGATTTGATTGATTTCGAAGAGGAATAGGTTTCCAATGATTGGAAATTCGTCGGTCGGTGGATTCCAGACCCTGGAAGCGAGGTGGAAAATGGCATCTGTGAAGAAAACGGAACGTAGGGAAGTCTACATCGGCAAACTGGAATACGGAGCCGACCTGCTGGAGGAAATCACCGCCATCTGCCGCGAGAAAAACATACGTCTCGGGCGCGTCCAAGCCATCGGCGCGGTGAAGCAGGCGCGGCTGTCCTACTACGATCAGGCCAAGAAGGAATATCAGCTATACGAACTCGACCGGCATCTGGAAATCACCAATCTCACCGGCAACATCTCCCTGAAAGACGGCGAACCGATGGTTCACGCGCATGTCACCTTCGCCAACGGCGGCGGGCGCGCCTACGGTGGGCACCTCGCTTCCGGCACGATCGTGTTTGCCTGCGAGTGCGTGATTGAAGTGTTCGATGGACCGGAGCTCGTCCGCGGACACGACCAAACCACCGGCCTGTCCCTCTGGGAAATCTGATCGCTGGCAAATAATGACCGGATGGAATGGTTCATCGGCAATAACTCCAGTGATCGGTATCCGGCTCGGCCCTCTTCATGTGGGGCAGGCATCCTTGCCTGCCCTGCGCCCCGCACGTGCGGGGCGCCCCTACCTTTGACAGACACCGTGCACCTCAGCGAAACCGGCACCCGGTTTTTGGCGGGACTCATGCTGGATGCGTTGAGTGTTCCTCATGGCCACTAGGAACACGGATATTACGTCTGATGCATATTTTGGTATTATGGATGTTTTAAGCCAGTTCTTCTTTCTTATAAAAAGTTTTCCGCCACTATTCCTATGTTGTATTAAGCTTCCAAATGACGGGCAACGACTACGCATTAGACGTTCTTCCTTATGAACCGCAGATAACGGTAGCCGTATATTAATTGTTCGATAAAAACGTCTTGACGTTGTAGCGTTGCGGCGTCACCATTTGCTCATGAATGGAGGTAAAAATGAGTACATTAACCAAAAGAGCAACCGTCTATCTTGACCCCGCTTTACATAAAGCTCTTCGTCTTCAATCGGTGGAAACCTCTCGGTCCGTATCGGATTTGATCAACGATGCGGTGCGTGGTGAGCTTGCAGAAGATGCAAGCGATCTCGCATTGTTCGATAAACGTGAAAACGAACCTGTCGTTGATTTCGAAACCTTCGTTAAAGGATTGAAGAGCGATGGCCTCCTATAAGATCGTCGTTAAAAAATCTGTTGCGAAAGACCTCCGTAACGTCCCGAAAAAAGATATTCAACGCATCCTTTCCGCCATTCAAAGTCTGGCGGACAATCCCCGCCCACCTCAGTCAAAAAAACTTTCCGGTCAGGAGAAATATCGACTGCGTCAGGGTAATTATCGGATTTTATACTCGATCGAAGATGAAAAGCTGGTCATCTGTGTCGTGAAGGTGGGCAACCGCCGTGATGTATACCGATAGAGATCGAACCGCATTCATTCTATCACAGGCTCCGCCCGCGCAGAGTGACGCGAGACGTTGGGGATGGATAAATAAATATGAACGAAGTGGATAAAGGAAAGTGGTTCCAGTAAGCCGCTGCGCGGCAGTTCAATAACCTTCCTTTTCCTATACCTTCCGTTCCGAAGGGGGCGCATCCGGCATCCCCGCAACGGAACGAAAGGAGTCGTACATGAATACGAAACTTCAGAAGAAGATGAT
>JAIPIO010000102.1 GCA_021734595.1 Kiritimatiellales bacterium
GGCCAAAACGCCACGCTCGATGGCGGTGGACATGTTTCCGCCGTCGAACATCAGAGCGGACAGGACTTCTTCTTCGACGTTACGCATTTGCTATTCCTCTCTCGATTTGCTCAACCCATTCGGTGCCGTGCGTGTTAATCATCTGCTGGCGCAGCTGTTCGTGATTCGCGTTATGCCCGATCATTTTTAAATCAACCTCGCGGTTTCCACGGGCAAGAATCATCTGGTGGGTTTGATGGCTCATTCGTAACCCCTCAGCGGATCCCCTGATGCATCGCCAGGTTTCCCGGCCAACCAATTTCGGAGGGCTGCATTCGGGCGGGGAAGATCGGCTCCTGCATATTTGGCGGCAAGACCCTCAACGGCTTCGGCCCAACGTTGCCGGTCGGGCTGGCCTTGAAGGCTGACGGCGAGATGAATTTCCGGCACGGATTTAAAAGCTGGATGACTGGCTCGGATTGCCTCGATCGCTGCTTGGGGTGTCAGTTCTTTTTTGAGGTTTTCGAGGAGGTCGAAGAAATCCTTATCTGCTTCTTCTACGGTTTGGTTGGGTTGGGTTAGGTTAGGAGGGAGTGTCGTCTGGGAGCCTCCTTTGGGAGACCTCCTTTGGGAGCCTCCTTTGGGAGCCTCCTTTGGGGAGACTTCTAAGCCTCCATATCTGGCAATATTGGCTTTAACGTATTTGGCGCAGTGATCTTCCCAATCGTGAACCACTAGACGATGATTTTCCGACTTGTCCAGCCATCCGGTTTCCAGCAAGGCCATAATCAGTTCGTCGGCATCGCCATCCCACTCTATCGAGGCAGCAATATCGTCATTCGAGAGTTTTCCAATATCGCCGCGATAAGCGGTTTGTGCTGTCAGGTTCCATACCGCCTCAAGAAGACCTTTGACTTGCCATAAGGGCAGATCAAGGCGGCGTTTGAGTTTTTTGAATTTCGGGTGCATTTCAATTGTTGCTTTCATAGTTTCTTCCTTTCATCCGTGCCATATTACCTGACTGTTTTTCATCGTTTGCCATGTCGAGAAGGTCGGTTTTCAAGTAGTCGAACCGCTTGCGAATTACGTCAAGATAAGCGGAAGGACACCCGACTTCCTCCAAAGCCGAAAGCCCCCGCGCTTTGTGCCGACCAACAACCTGATAAATCGCCTCGGCTTTCATCGATTGATTTCTCCGATCCGGACGGTCAATCTTTCGTAGATTTCCTCTGTAGAATCGCCAGCCTCGAAGCCGTCAAAAATAATGTCCGGCAGCTCGTCGCTAAGTGGGTCGGGTTTTACCCCAAAGGCCAGCAGCACAGTGTCGGATTGAGCGCCCAGATTCTTTGCGGTGACACCGGCGGATTCCAGGGCGTTAGCGAGGTCGAACAACTGGCGTTCGCGGTTGATGAGGGCGAATATAAGTTTTTTGTCTGCGGTCATTGCCAGTCCTCCGCTTCGCCGTCGTTTCCGATGATGCCGGCGACGAGCTTTTCGGCTTCCCAGTTGCCCAGGTTATCGAGTGCTTCCAATAGATCGGCAACCATCTCGATGTTCAAACCGTCGTAGTTTTTCCGCCAGCGTTTCGTATAGCCGTCGAGGTGAATATTGATCCGACCCCGGAATCTTTTCGCCCTCGCCTCGCAGTCGGAGCAGATAAAGTCGGCGGGAGTGTGCGGCGTGGTGGGAACGGGGGTGTCGCATTTTATACAGTGCATCATGCGGCGGCCCCGCTCTCAATCGTGATTCCATTATTCGCGAGGGCAAGAACTTCGTCTTCATCCCATCGCACACGCCGTTGGCTGAATCTAACAGCATGGAGCAACCCTCGCTTTTCGTATCGCCGCAGCGTGATGGGGTGACACTTTTCGAGCAACGCACATGCGGCCTTTGTCGTGATGAGCTTCCGCTTTTTTTGCCGGCCATTGAGGATGGCCTCGATCTGCTTTTGCTGATCAGGAGTCGCGGTAACGACTGCCTCAACCAGGGTTCCGATTCCAGCACTCATTTATTTTCCTCCATCGTTTCTGCGACTCGCGCTATTCGGCCGCTTTGATGAAGAAAAGCTAAGCATACCCTATAAATAGGGACGCAATGGGGTAGGTGCAGAAACTTGCATGAAGTTGCTGTTTTGCACTGAAAAGGGGCGAAATAAGGAACTATTTGGGACAACTTTTTTCTAAATAAAAAACAGTTGCCCCATAGCTACCCTATTGGGTTGAGGTATATTTTTCGATTATGGCAGTTGCCTCTTGGCTGTTTTTATATTCGGCGTAGAAGGCTCGGAAGGCTCTCCAGTCTTTCGTTTTATCGTGAAGCATTCCGTAATAGGTTCTTCCCTTCTGCTCATTGATTGCAAGGGTGTCCCTTGCCTTCTTTGCATGATGTTTGCCCGCGCCTTTAAAATGAGCCCATAACAGATTGTATTCTAATGCAGGAAGCCACGAGTCAGCGCCCGTTTTTAGAGCGAGTTCAAATTTAGTGAGCCCTTCCTTGTTATCAGATTCGTTAGCAAGTGACTTGGCTACGGTTTGCCTGAGGCGTCGCTTTATGTCAGCGATCTCGGATTTAGATGTACATAATTCGCAGGCTTCTTTGCAACATTGTTCAGCCTGCTCTCGCATTAGATCGGCCTCGCGCAGCAACTGACGCCGTTCGCCGTTGCCGGTTGCGCGGGCGGCGTTTGTTCGGCAGTCACTTTCCTTTGCAAGAAACTCGTCCAGTCGCTCTTCCCATGCATCCAGAGTGACTTCCCGGATATATTCATCCTCTTCGTCGATCCGTTTATAATGCCTGGCAAGAATTATTTCCCGCTGTTCTTTATCGCTGGGCAAATCCTTGTCCAAAGGAATTCCATTCCATTTGCGATTTTCATCATCTCTTGCTTGCCTCTGCTCTTCGCGGGGCAGTTTTGCCCAAGAGGCTTGCCATTTGTATTCATCGGGACCTGCATTGTAGAAGCCATCAACGCCTTCTTTGATGTGTTCGTCGGGGATATTTCCTTCGGCTTCGCGTAAAGCGGTTTTTGATTTGTAATAGGTTGTGGCAGGGATTTGTTCCATATCCCAATCCGTCAATATCTTTCCATCTTTCCAAAATGGTATGATTTGGATTCTTTTCAGTAGTTCCGCTTTTCGTTTTTTTGTCAGGCTCACTTCACACCTCCTGCATTCGCCAGCAGTTGTTCCTTGATCGTTTCCCAATTCTCTGCGTTCAGCTTTTCGGCCAGCTCCCGCGCCCAGTCGGGTAGCGGTTCGGGAAGGACTTCAAACTCTGCGTCTTGCACACAGTCATCAAGTTTTAATGTCGCGCCTATGGCTGCTTCCTCGGAGATATGCAGATAATGGTCAGTCATGGCCTGTGAGCTATGAGAAACAATCTTCTGGATGACTGACATTGAAGTCCCCTGCTCTGCCTGGAGCCCGACGAAGGTATGTCTTAGCGAATGAAAGCCTACCTCTACAATAGCCCTCTTGCCGGTATAGACTTTATCGAATCCCCCATCGCCATCAGGAACAAGTTTAAACCCTGTACCATCCGCATGGGTTGTGATGCCGCAGGTTTCAAAATGTTTTTGAATACGGTTTGTGATACGGGTGCGATGAGAGTGCTTCCCATCTTCGTTTGCGTAGTTGTAGGCCTCGGCGAATTTCGGCAACACGTACCCTTTCCGCTGTGACTTGGGAGTTTCTGAAAGTCTATTGATCAAGCGAAGCGGTATACCGATCTGTATCGGGTCGCCCTGAGTTTTGTTTGGCACTCGTTTGATAAGTCCTTTATCAAGTAAGACCTCGTTATGTCTAAGTGTGCAACAATCTCCCAAACGAAGCCCAGAATAAGCCCCCAGCATGAGTAGGGTCTGCAAGTCTCCCTCTGCCTTGTCTATAACATTGCTGAGCTCTTCACGGCTCAATTCCCTACGCTTTTTGAGACGCGCAGCACCTTTCTTTTTAGCAGCAGACAGCTTCTTGGTATTGATACCGGCGAACGGAGAGACCTCTGCGCCGATTTCATCAGACAGAAGGCTATAGATGAGCTTCAGAAAGTTTATATGCTTATTGTAGGTGTTATGACTCACCCTGCGCTTGAGCAGATGCCTAGCGTACTCCTCTGCGGTCTTGGCGAAAACATCCTTCATGTAAACATAATCCGCCCCCAAGAACTTTCTGAACTGCTTCCAGTGGGATCGGTAGTTGTATATTAGAGTTTCGCCACAATCTAAGTTATGATGCCCTTCGAATTTCGCCCAAGCATCTTCAATGGTAAGCGTTGGATTTGCATCCTCGATGGCCTTTGCATGTATGACCTCGATTCCCTCAAGCTCTGCTTTGGCTTCGGCTAACTCTTTGTCGATTTTTTTGATAAGATCAGCTCGGCTCTTTGCCGTGACATATTGCAGAACGATCCTTTCCCGTGCATCCTCGGCGGCGCTAATGGTGGTGATCGGATCGCCGTTGCTGTCGAGCAACTTAACGCGCGTCTTTTTCTTCAGCGGTGTTTCTTTCCCCGTCTCCTCGTCTTTCGACAGCTTGCCGGTCGGCTTTTGGTATTCCAGCCAGTAGCATAAGCCATTGGGGTTTTCGCTTGGGTTAATGGGAGTTCTGGCCTTGAACTCCTTGCCATGCTTGTTTCGAATGTAGAGACGACCCAACCCTCTCTTACCGCGCTTGCGTTCTGTCGTGATTTTGGTAGTTTCCATTTGTAGCCCCTTCCGTTGTGCTGTTCTGTTTCGTGGTGATCCAAACAGTATGCGAAAAGGGGTTACTCTGTCAAGATAACCCCACCATAAACCCACCGATATTTTTCTATATACGCATATTAACCTTTATTTATAGGGGTATTGTAAATTTCATGGATAGACTGTAAATCTGCCCTCTACGAGTTCGATGGTTCGAATCCATCCCCCACCACCACTCTTTAAAACCCCCAGTAAAACAGCGTTTTTGCAGGGGTTTTTTGTTTTAGCCCCCGCACACATTTTTCATGCGCTTCCGTCCGGTTCGGGCTACATGGATCCAACCACAATGCCGCGCCGATCCAGCAGGCTGCCTTCGGCGAGGTAGAGCCGGACGCGGGCAATCTGATAGGCGACACGGGCCTTGATTTGCGCGATCTGGCTTTCGACCAGATCGCGCTGGGCCTGGGCGACATCCAGCGCCGTCGCAGAACCCACTTCAAAGCGATCGCGCTCGCCCTGCAGAATCTGGCCCCGGAAGAGACAGGTTTCAGCCGATGCGGAGATCTGTTTCCGGGCCCGATCCAGCTCGTTGATAGCCAGGAGGACATCGAAGCGTACGAGGTCGCGTAAGTTGGCCAGAGCTTCCTCAGCTTGCCGCATCGTCGTCAGGGCAACCGTGTTGCGCGCCTGCGAGGCCCGCCTGCCGATGGCCTGGCTGAATTCGATACCAACCGTGACGTCGTAGTTGGGTCCATCCAGGTTTTGGAAGCTCTCCTGAAAGGTGTCGGCGTAACCCGACTTTCCAAGGTTGATAAAAAGCTCCAACCGGGGAAGCCTGCCGTTGCGCGTGACGACCGTTTCCAGTTCGTTGCGCTGAAGGCGGAGTTTTGCCTCTTCGAGTTCGGGGCGGGAGCTTAACGCCAGGTTGGTTCGTTCGTCGATGTCGGGGTCAAGCGAAAGATCGGAATCCGGCCGGCTGGTGGCGTTCAACTCTTGCGAACGGTATGCCGACAGGCCGGGGTAGATATGCCGGACGAGCATGTAGCGCTGCTCGGTATGGAGGCTTTGCGCGACGATTAAGTCCTGCTTGTGCAGGGCAAGCTCGGCGCGGGCGGCTGCCGCTTCGTTACGCGGCAAGGCTCCCACTTCGATGCGCGACTCCACCTCCTCCAACTGGGACTGCGCAACCTCGAGGGATTTTTGAAAAACGCTGATCGCTTCACGCGCTGCGACGTAGCGCCAATAGGACATCTCCACATCGGCAACGAGCGCCTCGGTAAATCCGCGCAGTTCCGCCCGGCTGGCCTGTGTGTCCAGCTTTGCCTGGCGGATCCTGGCCAGATTGACGGCGGGGCCGAAGCCGCGCAGCAACTGCTGAGTGAGGGTCAGGCCAACACGGGACGATTGCTGTTCGGGGGTGCGGTTCGATTTGGTCCGTTCGGTGCTCGCCGCGACTTCAAGTTCCGTCCCGAGAGCAAGGCGCTGGCGAAGGCCCACTTCAGCCTCGGTATCGTTGCCGGCGACCTCGAACTGGGAACCGGTCGATCGTGCGGTTTCGGTTGAATTTTCCTTGGTGGTGCCCAGACTGGCGAAAAGTTCGGGATCATACACGCCGCGTTCGATCTGTTCAAATGCGCCGGCGATGACGGGATTGCTTTGCTGCACCGCCAAATCGCGATTGTGCTGCAGGCACATAAACACCGCGTCCTCGATCGTAAGCTTAAGCGGCGAAGCGGTCGCGGCGTCCTCCTGCGCCGACACGCAGCCCGCTATGAAAAACAAGATCCAGAACCCCGCTCGTTTCACAAAATTCATGGTTGCCCCTCCTTCCGGGGCTCGGAGTGCATGAGCGTGTAGACCACCGGTATCAGAATCAAGGTGATGCAGGTCGACCCGATCAGTCCGCCGACAACGGCCCGGGCGAGCGGTGCCTGGGCATCGGTGCCTTCACCGATACCGAGAGCGAGCGGTAGCAGACCCAGGATGGTAGTAAGCGTCGTCATGAGAATCGGGCGGAAACGCCGTCGCCCGGCTTCGACAACAGCTTCTTTAAGTGTAAGGCCTTCAGCCGTCAACCGGCTGGCCTGGTCGACAAGAAGGATTGCGTTGTTCACCACAATGCCACCCAGCATGATGCATCCGATGGCGGATTGCAGGTTCAGGGTTGTATGGGTCAGCCAAAGCGTCAGCAGCACCCCAATGGCCGCCATCGGCGTGGAAAGCATAACAACAAAGGGGTCGCGCAGGCTTTCGTATTGGCAGGCGAGAACCATATAGACCAGCAAGAGGGAGAGCAGGAGTGCAAGGGAAAGTTGATGGAAGGACTCCTGCTGCTCCTCAAAATTACCTGCGACGCGAAGATCGTAGTTTCCCGGTCGCGGAATCGTCGCGAGCCGCGCCTGAATATCCGCGGCGACCGAACCGAGGTCCCGATCCGACACATTGGCGATAACCTTGACTTGGCGTTGCTGGTCCTTCCGCGTAATTTTGAGGGGCGCCCGGCTGCCGACCGTTGAAACGAGGTTGCGCAGGGCAACCGTTTCACCGGATTTCGTGCGCAGCGTGAGGTTCAGCACCTCGTTAAGAGAGCGCTTTTCCGCGTCCTTCAGCTGGACGAGAATCCGGTAGGAATTGCCCTCGCTGCGGTAGTTGCCCGCCTTGGAACCGGCAATCGCCGTTTTGATGACTTCAGTCACGTCCCGCGGGGAAAAGCCAAGATCGGCGATCTTCCGGCGATCAAGAATAAACTCCTGCTGGGGCACGCCGGCTTCGAAACTCAGATCCACGTCCGTAATTCCATCGATCCCTTCGATCGTGTCGGCGACTTTTTCCGAAAGCAGTTGCAGGGTATTGAGCTCGAAACCCCGGATCTCAACGGCAATCCCATCAACTCCGCCAATAATGCGCTCCAGCAGAAATTGTCCCTGCGGTGCCCGGGTGCGGATCTTCATTCCGGGAATCCTGCTGTCTAGCAGTTCCCGCAGATCGTTGGCGATCTGGACGTTCGAACGCTTGCGCTGAGACGCCGGAACCAGTGAAATACGGATATCGCCCTCGTTTTCACGGACCGTGGCCACCGTCGAAACCGCTTCCGGTACGGCGGGATATACCATGGATTCCATGATGCGCGTCTGGCGATCAACCAGGTCAAGGCGGGTCCCGACTTCCATCTCGCCAGTGATGCTCACCTCGCCTTCGTCGCTGGGCGGCAGGAATTCCGTGCCAATGAGCGGTATGATGCAAATACTGAGGGCAAAGAGAACAACGGCACCGATGATTACCGACGGGCGGTGGGCCAAGGCACCGTTGAGCAGCTTCAGATATCCCGAGTTGAGCCGGTCGAAGCCAGCTTCCGATCTCCGTTTCAGATTCCTGATCCAGCCCGCAGACCCACGCTGTCCGCCTTTCGATTCAAGCAACCGGGAGGCAAACATGGGAACCAGACTCAGTGAAAGCAGCAGGGAACAAACCAGGGAGAAGGCTATGACATAGGCCAACTCGCGGAAGAGAAGCCCGGAGACGCCCTTAACAAACACGATGGGAAGAAAAATCACAAGCGTCGTGACCGTGCTTGCGGTGATGGCCGGAGCCACCTCCCAGGCACCGACAGCCGCCGCCTGCGCCGATGCTTCGCCGTACTCGTCCCGTCGGCGGAAAATATTCTCCAGCACAACAATCGAACTGTCCACCATCATGCCGACACCGAGCGCAAGCCCGCCCAGGGTCATGAGATTGATCGTGAGACCGCCGAAATAGATGAGCGAAAAAGTGGCAATGATCGAAATCGGAATCGAAAGCGAGATGACCACCGTGCTCCGGATATTCCGAAGGAAGAAGAGCAGGATGAGAATTGCGAGGCCGCCGCCGTAGAGCACCGACCGGGCGACGTTCCGGATCGAGAGTTCGATGAAGTTCCCCTGGTTGGTCACCGGCACGATCTTGATCTGGGGAAATTCATCATTGAGTACGTCGATCTCTTCCAGGATCTGGCGGGAAACCTCCACGGTGTTCGCCGAAGCCTGCTTCCGGATTGCGACGCGAATGCCCCGCTCCCCGTTCACACGGATGATGCGCGTGAGTTTTTCATAGGTATCCTGTACCTCGGCGACCTCTCCCACCGTGATCGCCGCGCCGTCGCGGATCATGAGCACCGTGTTTTCCAATTCCTCGACGCTTTCAAACTGTGCGGGGGCCCGGAGGGTAACTTCATAACGTCCATCTTCGATCTGTCCGGCCGGCAAATCGATGTTGGCATTGCGGATCGCGTCGAGAATCTGATTCAGGGAGAGCCCCAGCGCATTCAGCTTGTCCGGATCGAGCTCCACCCGGATCTCGCGCGGAAAGCCGCCCCATTCGTCGACCTGCGCCACGCCGGGTATCTGGGTGAAGCGGTAGCGGATGCGGTCCTCGATCAACTGCGTCAGTTCAACCGGATCAAGCAGACTTGAAATCCCGATGAGCACAACCGGATAACTATCGATGTCGAACTTGCTGATGCGCGGTCGGACAATGTCGTCAGGCAGTTCGTTGAGTTCATCCTCAAGTGTCGCCCGCAGATCCATCGCGGCGGAGTCGAGATCCGTGCCCCAGACAAAGGTTACATTCACGTAGCTGCGGCCCTCCTGCGAAGTCGAGGTGATCTCCTCAACCCCCGGTACCGTCGCAACGATTTCTTCGATAATCTGGGTAATCAACCGTTCCATCACCTCGGGGCTTGCACCCTCGTACTCCGTGCGGACCGAGGCGGTCGGCAGCTCGATGCTGGGCAGCAGATCGATTTGCAGACGGCTGAACGAAACCGCTCCGAGCACGATCAGGATCAGGGTGACCATGGTCGTAAAGACTGGTCGATGGACGCTGAAACGAGGAAGATTCATTGAACTGTTTTTCCAGGCGCCCCGGCGCGCTCTTCGGCAATGGCAATGGCCGAACCATCTTCAATCAGCTGTTGCCCGAGCGTGATCACGCGGCCCGTCAACCCATCCCCGGAAACCTGCACGTGTTTCCCGTTCCGAATACCAACCTCAACCGACCGCCAATGCGCGATCGTCCCGTCAGACGCTGCAAGGAAGACGCCCTGTGTATCGGCTCGTGTAACAATCGATTCCGCCGGCACAATGGTGGCGTTCTCATGCCGCCCGACTTCGACCTGCGCCCGGATAAACATGCCCGGCTTCAATTTCAGGTCGGTGTTGGGCACGGAGATTTCAACGCGGGCCTGACGGGACGTTTCACGAAAGACCGGCGCGATGCGCTCGATTTTCCCGATGAATTTCCCGTCCGGATAGGCATCCGTGCGGATATCAACGGGCTGTCCGATCTGTAGATTGGCGTAGTCTCTTTCCGTGACGAAAAAAACGCCGGAGAGCGGATCAATGGCAACAATCTGCAGCAGCGGTGTATTTGCACTGACGGTCTGACCTTCGTCCACAAAACGCTCGGCAACAAACCGACGGGTGTCGCCGCCCGCCCAAAGCGCCCTGACATCCGCATATCCCAACCGGATTTTAGCGGATTGAACCGCCGCCTGGGCCCGGGTGATCTGGGCCTCGTGAACCTCGACACCGGCTTCTTTCGCCAAAAGTCCACTTTGGGCCGCATCCAGCTCGGCATCCGATGCAACCCCCCGCTCACTCAGCGTCCGGGCCCGCTCCATGGCACGCTTCGCGATTTCGAGTGAGCTCTGCGCCTCGGCAAGATTTGCTTTGGCCACCAGCAGATCGGCTTCCGTCTGGGCAAGATCCTGCTGATACTCCGCATCGTCCAGCTTGGCGACGACGGCACCCCGGGCAACCGGATCGCCGATATCGACCAGCATGGCTTCGAGACGTCCGCCGATTTTCGGCGAAACCACAAACGCAGCCCGGGCTTCCAGCGCGCCGCTGAAGGTGCGCAAGGCCCGGATGGGTCCCGTTTCGATCCGGGCGGTCTCAACCGGAGCCGGCGGACGGGCGGAACGTTTTTCATCTGTTTTATCCGAACAACCGGCAACCCCCGCCGCAACCGCGACGGCAAAAGAAAGGTGCAACCAGCAAGATGAAATGAAATTTATTTTACGCATACTTTTACTCATAAAAAAAACGGCGACTACCTGGCGAACCTGCTTTTCATGCTCTCCGGATACCCTTTCGTAGCGATCCGTCAGCACAACAATCTACAAGTCGCAAGGTTGGGGAAAATGGATGAAACAGTCAAGATGGAAGGATGGAACATCCTGTCCATTCTCCGCCACCATTTCAATATCCCGTAAAACGGCCGGATCTTTTTTGGAGGTGGTGCGCGTATGGGAAAAGGCGAGGGCAAAAAAATGGCTCCTGCGGTTGGATTCGAACCAACGACCAAGTGGTTAACAGCCACCTACTCTACCGCTGAGCTACGCAGGAACAAGATTTCCTTTGAAAAAGGAGCGCATAAGATAACCGAATTGTTCGGGAAGTCAACCCCCCCCGGTTAAACTTTTTTTCCCGCCATTGGAAAAAGCGTGCTTTTCTGTTTCCAAAGTCTGGACTGACAGAAAATCAGTTCATTTCCTGACGCCCGGAAATCGCGCGCGCCAACGTGGTGGCATCGGAATATTCGATGGCGCTGCCGGCCGGTAGGCCGAAGGCGATGCGGGATACCTTCACCCCGCGGGTGGAGAGCACTTCCCGCAGGTAACTGGCGGTGGCGTCGCTTTCCACGTCGGTGCCCAGCGCGATGACCACCTCGGAAATCTTCTCATCGGGAAGGCGTTTAAGCAGCGTGTCCACCCGCAGGTCGGCCGCACCCTTCCCCTGCATGGCCGACAGCTTGCCCATCAGCGCATGATAGCGGCCCTGATAACCGCCGGACTCTTCAATCTTAATGATGTCCCCAGGATGTTCGACCACACAGATCATATGGCTGTCGCGGCGGGGCCTGACACACAGCTCGCATGGATTTTCAGCGGCAAGGGTCACACTGCCGCAGCGCGAGCAGCAAACGACGCCTTCATCCGCTTCGAGCAGGGCGTGGGCCAGTATGCGCGGCAGGCCGGAGCTGTCCTCCACCAAGGCCAGCGCCATGCGCTCGGCCGTGCGTTTTCCAATGCCTGGAAGCCGGCTCAGCGCCGCGATTAGATTATCCAATGGAATCAGATGCTTCATGGCAGATTTGGAGTGGAGGATTACGGGACTGCTGGATGATTGGCAACGATCAAAACCCAAGACAGGAATCCACTCAACCTCACACCCATTGTTCCATTCCTCTAAAACGGCAGATCAATGCCGGCGGGCAGGCCCATTCCGGAAGTCAGTTCGCCCATCTCCTTGCTCATGGTTTCCTGCGCCAGTTTGAGCGCACCGTCCACGGCGGAGAAAACCAGATCTTCGAGCATTTCGACATCGGAGGGATCAACCGCCTCGGGTTTGATCTTAATGCTCTTGATATTCATGTTGCAGGTGGCCACGGCGGCAACCATTCCGCCGCCGCTGGAAAACTGCACTTCGGTGGCAGCGAGTTGCGCCTGCTTCTTCTTCATCTCCTTCTGAAGCGTTGCCGCCTGCTTCATCATCTTCATCATGTTCATTTTTCCAGTTCCTTTCGGTCTATTCCCGTATATCCACAATTTCGCCATTAAAGGCTTCTAAAACTAGTTTCACGGTCGGATCATTATACCACTTCTGCAAGCCCGTCAATTCCGCGGCGCCGCCCGCTTCGTCGGCATGCTCATCCATGCCGACCACCGGCAACGTTATTTTTTCACCCGGAGCCATCGGCTCGAACGATGCACTCACACTGCGTTCCAGGTGCCGCTGAACCGCCCGGCATAGCGCCAGCCGGGTACGCGGCTCC
>JAIPIO010000103.1 GCA_021734595.1 Kiritimatiellales bacterium
TGAGTTTGCCGTCCACCAATACTTGGAACTGGATGCTGCCGGACACGCCGAGTTCGTCCAGGCCGACCAGCGAGCGGAACGCGACGAAGTTGCGGCCTTGAAGGTCGAACACCGTATCGGCCGGACTGCCATCCTGAAATGCATGGGTCCAGATGCCCTTCTGGATCTTCTGGCCGCCGATGTTCAGTGGTTGTTTCTTGTAATTCTGATCGACCAGCACGGTCTCGGCGCCGGCGCTGGCCTTTGTCCATTTCAGGTCCGAGGCGTAGGTGACACCTTTACCCTCACGGAGCTTGAGCATCCTGGCCAGTTGCCTCTTCGGCAGTTCAATGCCACCCGCCGCCCGCCAAGCCGTTGCGGTTACCGGAAACAGCGCGACCCGGTACTTGGCGCAGCCATACGGCACGAGAGTGACCTCCGTCGCGCTGGCATCGTCCACTAGGCCCGGCAAGGCCCTGGGATCGTTGCCCGGCCAGTCAAACGCCTGCGCCGGCACTTTCAAACGCAACGGCGCGGCCAGCGGCCACTCCCACCGGGCAGGCATGGTGTCGCGTTCGACCTTGATGGTCGTGCCGGCCACGGCGAACTTCCACGGCACCACCGGATCGGCACCCTTGCCGTCCTTGGTCTCGGCAATTGGCAGGACGAACAACAGCGGACCATAACTGACCGACGTAAACGGTGCCGGTGGTCCTTTCGGATTCCGATCCAAGCCTGTCGCGACCGCCGCCCGCATCGGCAGATGGATCGTGACCTGGTCGCCGCCCTTCCACTTGCGCTGGATGCGGTGGAACCCCTGGGCCGGCGCGAGAGTGATGGCCGTGCCGTTCACCCGGATCTCCGGGGCCGCGCACCATCCTGGCACCCTTAGCGACAACGGAAACTCGACGGGCTGTTCGGGTTCAACTTTCATCGTAATCGTCTCGGTGAACGGATAACCCGTCTCGCTGGCGATGCGGACCTTGACCCGGTCGGCCACCACCGCGTTGAGCACCGACGGCCCGTAGCAGGCCGCGACCAGGCCGCGATCCTGGCTCGCCAACCACATCCCTCCGACGTACTCGGGAAGGATCCGGTTTAACGCCGCCGAACAGCACAGCGGATAGTGCGACCGCCCGTAAATGCTCTGGCCGCTGCCATGGAGGTAGTTGGCGGGCTGCAGGTACAGATGGGTCTGACCATTGCGGCCGAACACGCCGGGGGCGGCATTGAAGAACGCCCGCTCGGTCTGGTCGGCCAACGCGCCGTCGCCGCTGATCCACAGCAGCATGTTCTTGCTCCAGATGAATCCGGCAACGTCGCAGGTCTCGGTCTTTCGTCCCGCGCCGGTCGGCCCGTATAACTCGTCGAACACCGGTACCCCATGCGGCTGCATGCAGTCGCGCTCGACCTGTCGGTGCCAAGCCAGACACGCCTCCAGGAACTCGCGCTTGCCGGTCCAGAGATAACCGAGCGCCCACGCGGTGGTGCTTTCGAGAAAATGCACGCCGTGATCGTTGCCATCAGCCGGTGCCGGCATCCGCCGGTACCGGCTCCAATTCGGATGTAGTTGAAGAGAGGAGTTCTTCTTCTCGTCCCCTAACTCGTTGTAGAAGGCAGTCAACGCCTCGGCGATCTTCGGGTTCCCGGTCCAACCGTGGGTCGCAATTGCCGGCCACGGGTTCGATCCCGCCCAGCCGAGTTTGACCCATTCGCGGTTGCCGGCATAGGCGGTCTCGAGCGCCTCGAGCACCCGCGCGTCGCCCGTCGCAGCGTACTGCCTGACCAGCGCCCGGCCGAGCAGACCCGCCGCCCACATCGGCCATTCCGGCTCCGACATATAACGGCCTTCAGCGGCCTTCACGTCCTCGGCGTTGGTGCGGTCGAGCCACCAGTAGAACAGGATGCTGCGCTCATTCATGTTGGTCACGACGGCATCGAAGCGGCGATTCGCCAGTGAGATTAAGCGTTCATCCTTCAACTGAACCGCCATTCCGGCCAGCCCCTCGAACCAGTACCCGCCACCCTCATACGGCCAGCCGCTTTTGCCCCAGTATAAATTGGGGCCGGTGATACGGTAATCAGCGGCCCACGCCTGCTTGAAGGCCGGATCGACATCCTCCATCCGCCCGGTGAACCCGTCGCGGACCTGTTCGCACCAGTCGCGCAACCAACCCTGCGGTTCGACCGCACCCGGCGGCAACGTCAGGTACGCCGATTTCGTCGCCGGCGCATGGGGCGATTGATAGGGCGACGGGGCGCAGTGGACGCTCTGCGCAACGATGGCAAATAACAACACAATCACCGGTTTCTTCATAATTGCTCCTAGTTACTTGTTACCGACTGCCAGAGAGCCAATCCGACGGGCGCGGATCGAGGCACCACCGTTGCGGGTAAACTTCTCGACCGCACCCACATTCCCCTCGACAACCCAGTACTTGAGGTCAGCGCTTCCGAGGCTGTTGGGGTCATTGATATCGTATGCCGTTGCCTGCCATTTGTTATTGTCGTCGGTCTGACCGGGACCGGCAATCTCGATATCCAGCTGTTCGATCGAAAAGCCGTGCTTGCCCGTCACTGCGATTGCGTGCGTGCATCGTTGCGCACACACCCGGCCGAAGCGGGAGGCATGATGCGCAAGGACGAATTCCAAGCCGTTGATGTTGGAACCCAAGTTGATGTTGTCGCCGTCGGTATGCTCGTTGACCACGATCCCGGTATGATATCCGGTCACGATCACGTTGCGCAGGATCGTGAGGGCCCCGTTGTTGCAGGCCGGCGTACTGATGCCGGCCGTACCGCGGGTGGGCTTGGACGCCTGCACATTGTAGATGTCGGTATTGACGGAGACGTTCTCGAGTTTGCATTGCACCGCGTTCAGCAGATCGATGCCGCCGATGCCGGGATTGTCGTAAGTGCGGACGTCCAGGTTCCGCAGGCTCACGTTGATCCCCGAAAACTGCATGTACAATTTATCGGGGACGCTGGCTGAAGAGATGACCGCCGGCCCCGATTCCGACAGGCATTTGATAATCGTGCCATTCTTCGGAAACGGAAACGTGCCGATCGTCCCCCAGACCGGGGTTGGGTCGCTCTCGCCCGCGATCTCCACGGTGATCCACTCTTTTGTTCCGGGAATGACAATTCTGCCACGGTAGATCCCGTCAGGGATAAACATTTTCCCGCCGCCGGCCGCGATCACCGCCTTCAGGCAGGCCGAAAACGCTTCGGTGTTGTCCGTCTTGTCGTCGCCCACCGCCCCGTAGTTCAAAACATTGAATGTTCGCGATTTCACGGGATCCTCCCTCGCCTGGTTCTTTTCCTCCGGCTTTTCCTCAGGATAGCTCGACTTATCTGCCGCAATACTGCTGAGAATCAAACATCCCAATACCACCATACTGACTAGTACTTTCTTCATCATTAACTCTTATTATCTTTGTTTAACGTTTCTTCATTACCAAAAACTCAAAATCGCCCTTACGGTTACCACGGATTCGAGGCCGCCATCGTCCAGACCTTCAACTCACGGACCTCCATCTTGCCACCTTCGCTGAACAGGCACGCGCCCACATCGCCCGGCGCATAGGCATGCTGCTTAACCACCGCCTGCCGGTCATTGACAAAAACCTCCACAATGCTGCGCTCCACGAAAATACGCAGCTGGATATCCTCGCCGCGCTTCAATTCAAATGGAGCCGTTGTGGAACCCACCAGCGTCTTGTCGGTGCCTGCCACCGCCGCGCCGCAAAGAGCGAGCGTTGCGAAACTGATCACCAAACTCGTGGTCATTGTCTTCATGATGTTTCTTGTCTGGGCTGTTTCAATCGGGCCCCAGCTTAACGCGTTGTTTCTTTGAACTCCAGGCAATCAATACCGATCAGGGAATTGCTGGATTTCGGGTTCTTTCCGTGACAGGTGATCCTCAAGGAATGCTTCCCCTTCGCCAGTGTCATGGGCTTGAGCGTGATGATCGTTGGAGGCTGTAGTTTCGAATGGAAGAAGTCCATCGCCTCAGTCTCAGGACCATCGTCCAACCGGACGCTGAATATTCCGTAATCCTCGGCTTTGGACAGGTGCATGGCCAAGGCATACACCCCGGCTTTCTCGAGAGGAATTTCCAGCACCATGCTGTCGCCTTGTTCCAATCCCCCCCACCAGACCATCTGGCTACCGCCGCTCCAGTGATTGCCGTAGGGAGCCATGTCCTGAGGCTCGACCTTGCTCCTGCTCTTGGACTGGACTTTCAGGAACTCTGCTTCGATCGCGCCGGCAACAACCTTCGCCTTTCGCGCCGCCGTGAAATCCCAGCCGACGTTGACCGGATAGTAATCACTGCGCAAGCCATCGGTGCCTTCGGTCCAGACGTAGATGAAGTCGTTTTCCTGAATGGCGGCTCTAGGGCCGGGCGTCACCCTGGCGGTCCAGCATTGCGCCTTTTTGTTATAACCGAGACCATGCTGTCCCATCCAGCCAAAGCCGGATTCAAAGAACATGACCCGCTTGATCTTTTCCGGCGGCAGGTCGAGTGTGACCCGCAGTTCGGCAGCTTCCCTCAGCGTCACATTCTCCATCATTTTCGCTTCGATCACCTTCGGCCCGGCGTTCTTGCGATAACGGGGGGGAAGGGCCGGCACCAGTGACTGCTTGTAAACAACCCGCAGGTCAGCCGCCCCCGGACCCGGCAACAACTTGTCTGTGGAGCCTTCTTCAGGATAAATGAGATACGGCCCCATAAAGTGATTCGAGGCCATGCGTTTCAGGAAGAGAGTGACGCTGTTTTCCCCTCCATATTTCACCAGATCTGTAAGATCGAAAACCGCACTGTGGGAAGGATCATCCCAGCGCAGCGGCGCCACCTTCCCGCCATTGAGCGTCAGCTCGAAACCCAGCGCCACCCCCTGTTCGGAAACATCCGCCTTGAAATACGGATTCTCGATGCCGGTGAAGAGTCCGCCCTTGTCATGACGGATGAACTCCACCGTCGGCGCGGCGATGAACGTGACATAGTGGACGACCTCTGCCGCCGGCCTTGCGAACGCGGTGGCGCCAAGAACCAGATTCTTCAGCCGCAGCGGCGTGGCGTTGGAAAGGCTGAGTGTGCGGCGGAAAAATCCGTTGTCATTGCTCAGCGTGTAAACCAAGTCCACGCTGATGCCTGGACTGAATGCGTAGCTGAAGGCCATGCGATCCTTGCCGGCGGTCACTTTGGACGGCTGGCTGGTCGCGTTTGAAAACACTCCCTGATCCGTTTCCAGCAAAAAAGTATCTGCGTTGAACCGGTAGGTGTCCCCCGCCAGCCGGTTTTCGACCGAGTCCAACTTGCCCGCCTCGGAAACCGTGACACTGATCTTATCGTTGGCCAGCCTATACCCTCCTGCCTCAGTCATCACACTCTTCGCGGCAGTGCAAAACAGCAGGCCCAGCCCAAACGACATTGACAACCCCTTTTCCATTTATCGCCTTCTCGTTTGTTTTTTCGCCCGTTCCAGCACCAACACCCAATCCTGGGGTGAAGGCAGTTGCGAGGGTTGATACTCATTACTACCGGCAATCCGCTCAACCACTCCCAAGTCAATTCGCTTGCCCCAGGTCGGATCGAACAGGAATACGCGATACCGTACATTCGGTTCAAGCCCCTTAACAAGGGGTGCCTTCACCCGATACGAATCGTTGCCGGGAATGTAAATAAAGCGCACTTCGCCGGGAATCCCGGCCGCGTATGGCAGATCCCAACGTCCTTTCAGCTCCGCCCACTTCCGGTGATTGTCATACCACTCGGCATGCGGTTCTAACAGAGTAGTGCTGTGAGGTTCAACCCACTCCGGGTGCGGCTCGAAGCGCCACCACGGATACTCCTCCAGCAGTTTCTTGCCTAGGCCAAGCTGGGCCGACCCGGGGTAATGCATGGCCACATGCCAGGGGATGGTCTCATAAGCCGTGCTGCCATGAACCTTTTCGGTGTTCATCTGCCAGATCCCGCCCGCCCCGTAGGTATGACCGGCGGCGCCGTTAAGCATGCAGGTCCAGAACATGAAACGCTGGAGATCATGCCGGCTCTGGTTTTTGTGCCATTCGTATGTCACTTCTCCGTTCACCACCGGCATGGGCGGCGTTTTAGAGTAAGACATGGTGACTTGCGACACGGTGATCGGAGCGCTGGCCCACTCGTTGTGCGCGGTCTGGAGAAAATCAAAATCCACCAGGGCCTCATCCTTCACAACCTTCCGGCCCGACTGCATCTCCGGCACACCGGGCGGATGCATGGTCATCAGGTGCTTGTACGGATCGTTCTCGCGGACATACTTCGCCACATCATTCAGATAGGGATGCCGCATCTCGCCCGCGACGATCCAGATGACGGGATACGCCCCATAGCGCGCGATCAGATAGCGCCAGTGACGGTTAAACCATTGCCCCTTCCCTCCATCGATCGTCTCGTTGGAAATCATTGACGTGTGCCAACCCCAGGCGCCCACCATGGCGGGAACCATTCCATTTTCCACAAGATGCCTGATCCTGCGGTCTGCATTGTCGAAATAAGCCGGATTGAGGTGCTCAAAGTCCTTTTCGTACGGCATCCCACCTTCGTTCTTCCAGCGCTCATCAAACAACGGTTCGTCCGGGAAGGGACCGCCGCCGATGATCTGAACCACATTGAATCCCTTGGCCTTTCTGTCCGCCGCAAGCTGCTGGAAGCCCTCCCAGGTGATCCGGCCGCAAAGCCCTTTCCACCACGTATCGCCCAGCCAGAGGAACGGCGTACCGTCGGCATGCTCGAAGTGGCGCTTGTCCGCGCTGACCCGAAGAAAGCCATGCTTCAGCAGCGGATTGTCGCCTTTGTAGGCCGCGACAGAGAGCGTCTGCTCTTTCCCGTTGAGGTCGGAATTAGCCTTGTCGGAGCATTCCACGCGGTAGGTGTATTTTCCCTGCACCGGCGGCGCGAAGCGGACCGTCCATTTCTTGTCGCCGGCCCAGAAGGCGGGAACCTTCCATTGTTTTTCGCCTTGCTGGAAGACGACATCGACCTCCACCTCCGTGAACGCATTCGAGTACGCCTTCGCGCTCTCGTAGGATGTTTCAAACACAGTCCACTGCTCAAATGCTGCGCCCTGTGCAGATGCCCGCGCCAGTATACCCAATCCCAGAATCAATAGTGCTGCCTTGTTTGTTCTCATTTCATCTCCTTCACAATGATAGTGTCAATCGCGCCATGGAAGCGCCCGCTCTTCCCGGCTCCGGCCGGTCCGATGCGGAGGCGGAGATCGCCCGAGCCATCGCCTTTGTAGTCGAGGCTCGCCGTGGTAAACGTCATCTTGCCGGTCCATGCGCCGGGTACCTTTGTGGTGCTGGCCAGCACGCTGTTGTCAGCGCGCAGCACCTCGATGAGCAAGGCGTCGCCGGCCTGCGTCGCCTGGGATGCTCCGTTATAAACAGCGGCGCTGACATCGAAGTTAACGCGGTAAGTCTTTCCAGCGACATTCGCGGCGAAGGCTTTGGAGGTGATGACGTTGTCCTGCCAGATCATGACAGCCCAGTCCGACGGATTCGACTGCCCGGTTTGATTGGCGCGGTCAACCGCATGCATGGCGCCGGCTCCCGCGTGGGTCCATCCGGCCACCGTACCGCTGTGGGCCACCTTCAACCCGCTCTGGTCCTGCGTCGCGTTCTGGTTTCCGCTGTAACGGTTGAACTTCTCCGAAAAGTGAACGCCCGCCGCACCGGCCACCGTGATCTGGAGTTGGATCATCGCAGCGGGACTGCCGGCCTTCGTCACCGAAACAATCCATGCATTGGCACCGGCATCGTCCTCTCCGGGCGTACCCGAAACCCGGCCGTCCGGCTGTATCGTCAACCAGCCTGGACCCGTCCGGTTGGCAAAGACGGCGCCCTCCGGTAATAGGCGGCCGGTGTAGGCCTTGCCTGCCGTTGCACCCGGAAGGATCACCGGCGCCCCCATGTCCGGCGCCTCCATGACCAGGACCCAATCCTGGGGCGAGGGCACATTGGGCGTGTTCCATGACGTGGACGTGGGGGGCACGATTCCCTTGTCAAAGCGTCGGCCCGTGGCCGGGTCGAAATAGAAGATGGCATAAGGCAATCCGGCCACGAGGTTGTTCACGGTAAATCCGCTCCAATCGTAGATGCCCTTTCTCGGACGGTAGATGATGCGTGTCCCGCCGGGAATGCCGGCGGCAAAGCAGCCCGGCGCCCACTCCGGGTGCGGCTCAAACTTTTGCCACGGATACTGCTCAAGCAGTTTCCTGGCCAGCCCGAGTTGGGTGGCGCCGGGATAGTTCATCCCTTCCTTCCAGGTCGTCCAGTCATAGGGCTGGCGACCCCATGCGCCCCAGTTGCCGTGATCGCCTTCCACGCCGGCATGCCAGATCCCTGCGGCGCCATAGGTGTGTCCGGCGGCACCGCTCAGGACGCTCTGCCAGAAAATCCGGCGCTGAACATCCCCGAAGCCCTGCTGCATGTGCCCCTCATAGCAGGTCTCGCCAACCAGCACGGGCATCGGCGGCTTGGTCGCGTAGGCCGAGGAAACGATTGCCACGGATTGCGGCGCCACGGCAGCATGCTCATCGTGGTTCCCGCCAACCATGTCGAAGTCGATCACCGGGATGTCATCCTTGGCAAGTTTCCGCCCATGACCCGTGTGGCAGGTTAGCGGATGATGATAGGGATCGATGTTACGGAGATAGGTCGCCACTTCAGCCCAAGGGCCTTTCCCGGCTTTTGTCTCTTCCGGAATCTCGCCTGCCAGGATCCAGATCACCGGATAGGCGCCGTAACGCGCGATCAGGTAACGCCAGTGCCGTTTGATGCTGGCAGCCCCGAATTTCTGCATGCTGTTGCAGTCCCCGCGTCCCCATGCCCCTACAATTGCAGGCACAATTCCATTATCCGTAAGATGCTTCAGCCGCCGGTCCGCATAGTCAAAGTACTTCGGATTGACCACGCTCATGTCCTGCGCCAGATACTGCTGTCCGCCCTCATTCTCCAGACTGGGCGCGAAGAAGTCCTCGTCGGGATAGGGTCCGCAGACGATCTGCACCACGGAAAAACCCTTGGCCTTGCGGTCGGCGGTGAGTTCCTGAAAACCCTCCCACGCCATGCGCTTGCAGAGGTTTTTCCACCACGTGTCGGCCAGCCAGAAGAACGGCGTGCCGTCGGCGTGTTCGAAGTAATGCTTGCCGGGCTTAGCCGTCACAAAGCCGTGCTTCAGCAAAGGGTTGTCACCCGTGTAAGCCGCGACAGAAAGCGTTTGCTCTTTTCCATTGAGGCCGCTGTTTGCCTTGTCGGTACATTCCACGCGATAGGTATATTTCCCCTGCTCTGGCGGCGCGAACCTCACCGTCCACTTCTTGTCGCCTGCCCAGAAGGCCGGGACCTTCCACTGCTTATCGCCCTGCTTGAAGACGACATCGACCTCCACCTCTGTGAACGCATTCGAGTACGCCTTCGCGCTCTCGTAGGATGTTTCAAACACAGTCCACTGCTCAACCCCTGCGCCATTCGCCGGATCACCAGCCAGCGCGCCTAAAACCACCGCCATCAGTCCAGTAATTCTTGTATTCATTTGTTTGATTCCTGAGTATCTGAGCAGTTTGTCTACTTGTTGCTTTTAAAGTTGCCGGGCAACGCCGCCAACGTGTAAGTCTTTCCCGCCTTCGTATCGAAATCGATGACATTCGCGTCAATCGGTTTTACTGAAGCCTTGAACCAGCCTTCTTCCATCTGCAGTGGAGTCGCCGACCTGATCCGACAGCGCTTGCCCAAGCCGGACTTGAGGGTCAACGTTACAATCTTCCCATCCTCCCACGTCATATCCACTTCGAAGCCGCCGCGGGCCTTCAATCCTTTGACCGATCCACTCGGCCACGCCTTCGGCAGCGCGGGCAGCAGATCCAGCACAAACTCTGCTTCTTTCCTTCTGACTTCTGGATTCTGAATTCTGTCTTCTGTTCTTTCCTGACTCTGCAAAAGCATTTCGCAAACACCCGCCGTGTAGCCGAAATTTCCGTCGATCTGGAAAGTACCGTTACACAAGTCGAACAAGTTAGGCGCGATCATTCTGTTCAGATGCCACAGGATATACTCATGGGCCTTCTCTGCGTCCAGGAACCGGGCGAACAGGTTGATCGTCCAAGCGGAACTCCACTCGACCTGACTTGAGCCGTTCGCCAGGCGGACTTCCAGGGATTTCCGGGCCGCGGCGGCCCATTCCGGAGTTGCGCGCGGCGTGATCTGCGATCCGGGATACAATCCGAACAGGTGCGACAGATGCCGGTGGCCACCATTTTCGGAATCCTTGAACTCCTCCGGCCACTCCATGAGCCGTCCGTCGGATCCTATCTGCGGACCTGCCAACTGCGCCCTTGCATCGCGAACACGGCCAACAAATGCGTCGTCTATGCCCAACTCACTGGCGGCTTCAATGACGTTGCCGAACAGATCCCGGATTTGTTGCTGGTCCATCGAGGGCCCCATGCAAAGCCAGCCGCGCTGGCCATCGGCGGCAATGTATTCGTGCTCGGGCGAGGTGGACGGGCCGGAGACCAGTTTGCCGGTCTTCGGATGCTTCACCAGCCAATCGAGATAGAATTCCGCCGACTCCTTCATCACCGGGTAGGCGCGTTTAAGATACTCGCGGTCGCCGGTGAATGCGTAGTGCTCCCACACCGGCTGGCAGAGCCAGGCGCCTACCCCCATATACATTCCGAAGGCGGGATGCTCGGGCGCGGAGGTGAAGCCCCACACATTGGCGACCGTATGCACGATCCATCCTTTGGCGTTGTAATGCACCTTGGCCGTCCTGGCGCCCGGCACGCGCCACGAATCAATCAGATCGAATGTCGGCTGGAAACATTCCGATAGATTGGCGCTTTCAAGCGGCCAGCAGTTCATCTGCACGTTGAGATCCACCGTATACTGACCGCACCACGGGGTCTGGATTGACTCGGTCCAGATCCCCTGCAGACTGGAGAGCAGGTTGCCGGGGCGGGAACTTGAAATCGCCAGGTAACGTCCAAACTGGAAAAACAACGCTTCCATATCCGGATCGGGCGTCTTGTCTCTTGCCATGCGGGCCAGCCGCTGATCGGTGGGCAGCTTGCGCGCTTCATGGCCGCCCAGGTCGAGCGCGGCCCGGCGGAAAAGCTTCTGGTAATCGCTCACATGCGCCTTGCGCAACTCGTCGTAGGGCTTGGCTGCGGCTGCCGCAAGCTGGCTGGCAGTCACCTTTTCATGCGGATTGCCGCGATACGGCGGATTGAGCTTATAGTCCGTGCCCGCGGTCAAAAACAGCGTGACCGAATTCGCCCCCGCCACGCGCAGGCTGTTTCCGTCGGTATTGACCGTGCCGCCCTCGGCGACAGCCTTGACCCGCGCGATGTATCTCATCCCGTTCGTGCCGTTCAGGCCGTCGTTCATCTGGCCCCGCATGACCAGCCGGTCGCTGCCCTCGGCCGCCGTGGCGAAACGCTCCGGCCGCGTCAGGCCGGCCATGAAGCCGAGCTTGCCGGGCTTGTCGCAGGTCAGGCGCACAACCAGCACCTGGTCCGGCGCGCTGGAAAAGACCTCGCGTTTGAATGTGGCGTCGCCCGCGCGATAGCTCACCGTGGCGACCGCCGTCTCGAGATCCAGCGTGCGGCGGTAATTGTTAGCGCCGCCTTGGGCGTCGAACTTCAGCGTCAGATCACCCAGCGTCTGGAAACAGCCGAAGGGATCATTCGCGGAGGCTGCCCCTCTCGTCCCGACCCCCTTGCAGATGAGCTTCTTTGCGGACACTTCTTTGGCCTGGTCGTATTTGCCGTCGAACAGGAGCTGGCGTATTTCCGGCAGCGCGGCCAAGGCGTCAGGGTTGTCGCTGTCCTGCGGCGAGCCCGACCAGACGCTGACTTCATTCAACTGCAGCCGCTCGGACTCGACACCGCCGAACACCATGCAGCCGATCCGTCCATTGCCGACCGGCAGGGCCTCCAGCCATTTCGCTGCCGGCTTGTCGTACCACAACGCCAATTCTGATGGCGGTTCAGACGCGTGAGTGATGCCCAAGAGTGAACAGCACTCCATGCAAGCCATGGGGACCATCCGAATGCAAGCGAATGCGCGATTCCAAAGCGATCTAGTTATTTTCATTGGCATTGCTCTTTCTTATCATTTCGTTTAATTTCGGGTCATTCTGCTGCCATTTTCATGGAAACACGTCCGCTCTTCCTTACCCAAAACTCAAAATCTTTCTTGCGGTTACCACGGATTCGAGGCCGCCATCGTCCAGGCCTTCAACTCGCGGACCTTCATCTGCCCGCCTTTGCTGAACAGGCACACGCCGACATCGCCCGCGGCGTAGCCGTGCAGTTTGGCCACAGCCTGCCGGTCGTTGGCGAACACTTCCACCACGCTGCGATCCACGAAGATACGCAACTGGATAGGTTCGTCCGGCAGTAAATCCAACGGCGCCGTGGTGGATCCTACTTTGAGC
>JAIPIO010000104.1 GCA_021734595.1 Kiritimatiellales bacterium
AGGCTCTGGAACAATGGCCGGCAACGGCAGGGTGATCTCCCGCTCCGCGCGCGGCGCGATTTCCAATGGCTGGAAATTTCCTTCCGCAATTTTCCGGTCTTCGGAAACCACCGCCCAGCGGCCTTCCGCAATGTCGCCCGCGTTGATGAAGTCGAACCAGTTTTTGACGCGGATACGGCCTGCGGACAGATCGACCGGCTTCACGTGAATGTTGCGGTAGATATGCTTGAGCGCCTCCAGTCCGGGATGCGGCGTCCAATCGGCGGCAATCAGTCCGTTCATGCAGAACTGCCCGGTGTCGTTGCCGTACTTTTCGGCGTAGGCGTTGCCGTGGTAGTTGGCCCAGTAGCGACCGTAGGCAAATGCGTCCTTGCGCCCAAGCGGATCGATTTTCCCATCCGGCACGGGAACACGCAAACCCTGGTCCATCCAGTCCCAGACAAAGGCGCCGTGATGGCGCTTCGAGGCATAGATCGTATCCCAGTATTCCGACAGGTTGCCGTTGCTGTTGCCCATCGCATGTGTGTATTCACACAGCAGGTAGGGCCGTCCCGGCTTGCCGTCCACGCCCGGCAGGGCGTACATGTTCGAGCCCCAGTCAGAGTTGGTTCCGTCGCTGCGCGCCGAACCCTCGTAATGCACCGAACGGGTCGGATCGGCCTGGTGGATCCAGTCGATGCAGGCCTTGAAGTTCGGGCCGTCGCCCGCTTCGTTGCCCATCGACCAGATAATCACACAGGCATAGTTCCGGTCGCGCGACACCATGCGGCGCATGCGGTCGACCATCTGCTCTTTCCACTCCGGGCCGTTGGCTACTAGATTCTTCGAGTTGTTGCCCGCGAAGTGGGTTTCCAGATTGGCTTCGTCCATCACGTAGATGCCGTACTGGTCGCACAGCTCGAACCACAGCGGGTGGTTGGCATAGTGCGAGGTGCGCACCGCGTTGATGTTGTATTTCTTGAACAGGACGATGTCGCGCATCATCGTTTCGCGCGTAACCACATGGCCCATATCGGGATTGTGCTCGTGGCGGTTGACCCCCTTGAGCAGGATCGGCTCCCCGTTCACCAGGAACGATTCGCCCCGGATTTCCGTTTCCCGGAACCCGACGCGCTGCGGGATCACTTCAACCGTTTTGCCATCTGCGTCTTTCAGCGTCAGCAGCAGCTTGTACAGGTTCGGTGTTTCCGCCGTCCATTTCTTCGGCGCGGCAACCGGCACGGAAAACGCGACACTCCCCGTTGCCTTCGCAGCCTTTTTGACCACGCTCTTGCCGTCCGCATCGAACAGTTCCATCTCAACGGACCCGTTCGGGTTGAGCACCTCGGCAACCACCTTCAGTTCCGCATCGCGGTAATACTTGTCAAGGTCGGTCACCACGCTAAAATCACGGATGTGCTGCGGCGCGGTGGAGAAAAGATAGACGTCGCGGAAAATACCGCTCAGCCGCCAGAAATCCTGGTCTTCCAGATAGGAGCCGTCGCAGAAGCGGTAAACCTCCGCAGCCAGCAGGTTTTTGCCCGGCTTCACATATTTCGTGATATCGAACTCCGCCGGAGTGCGGCTGCCCTGGCTGTAACCGACCTTCTGGCCGTTGATCCATAGATAAAACGCCGCATCCACCCCGTCGAAGTGCAGATAGATTTTGCGGGCTTTCCAACCCTTGGAAATCTTGAATTCGGTGCGGTAGGAGCCGACCGGATTGAACTCCTTCGGCGCGTTTGGAGCATCCTTCGGAAAGGCCAGCCCCATGTTCTTATAGACCGGCACTCCGTATCCCTGAAGCTGCCAGTTGGAGGGAACCGGAATGTCGTCCCAGTCGCTGTCGTCGAAAAACTCCTGATAGAATTCGGTCGGCCGCTTCTCCGGGTTTTCCGACCATTGGAATTTCCATTTCCCGTTCAGCGACTCAAACCACGGCGACTTCTCCGGATCGGCTTTCAACGCCGCCTTCGCGCTCGGATAAACCATCATCGTCGCGTGCGGCTTCTCCGTATTCACCTGAATCACCTTCACGTCGTCCCATTCCGGCGCAGCCGATACAAATCCCGCAAACAGTACACCCATCGCAACCAGCAACATCAAGCCCTTCATCACTTCCTCCTTGATTATTTCTTGAAAATCCCGCGAACGGTAGCACACTCCGCAGCCTCCAGCCATTGGAAAATTGTTTCCAACGGCTGGAACCTTTGCGATATTGCAGTTTGGAGGAACGGAATGCGGATTCAATTCATGATGGGGTTGTTGTGCTCGGTATTGCTAGTCGGTACGGTATTTGGCGACGATCACCAGCTGATCAAGGAGCGCTATGTCCGGTTTCTGACCGGCACCGACAAAACCTTTACCGGCAAGTACGGCGCAGCCGCGGCCGACCAGTTCCTCAAGGTAATCAAGCGCCCGATCAGGAATGCGATGCGGCATGATTTCACTAAGAACGCCGACAAAACATTCCATATCTTCCAGCACGAACCGGGCTTTGACGAGGAATCGAAGGTCTACGAAACTCTTCTCGAGCAATACCTGCTTTCCCTCGCCTACGGCTACTGCGTGGATGCGCCGGACAGCCCGCACTACAAAAACCCGAAAGTGCTGAAGTGCTACATCCAATGCCTGGAATATCTCCATTCGCGCGGCGTCCGCGACGGCATGACCTTTCATTACAGCGACAAGCGTATGGACCGGGCCGAGGACGCAAAGCCGGTGGACGGCGCGGGCAACATTGTGAAGATGGAGCTGCGCATGGGCGCCTACTGCCAGTCCGTGCTGCTGATGGAGCCGTATTTCAAGGACACGCCGACCTACCCAAAAGCACGTGCACTGGTACGGCACCTTGAGATGCTGGGAACAACCTCCGGCCATGTGCGCTACTACGAATCCTACGAAAACCCGCCCGAATTCGAGCACCGCGTCCAGTCCGATGCCATCCAGAACTATTCCGACACCACGCTCGTCTCCGCCCTGCTTGAAACCGACCCGGCGCGGCGCGGCAACATGCTGCGCGAAGCCCAGCAGGTCTACACCGATTCGCTCAAGGTCATTCCCGGCTGGGCGGACACCATCAAACCGGATTTTACCGGCTACCACCATCGCGGCATCTACGGCAACGCCTACACAGGCGGCTTCATCCCGCAGGCCGCCTTCGGCGTCTACATCCTCAACGGAACCGGTTACGCCGTGGAAAAGCAGTCCGCCGAAAACGGCAAGGAGCTCATCAAGACCTATCGCCTCTACTGCCAGAAATACGCCATGCCCTTCGGCATCCGCGGGCGCATGCCCGATAACATGCGGCAGACGGCACTCTACCTCTTCCCCGGCACTCTGATCTATGCCTCCGCCCTCGGCCTGGATGACGCCGACATAAAACCGATCTTCGCGCGCCTGTGGGACGCCGATGAAGTCGGCCTCGACTTCCTCTTCACCGGCGGGCGCGGCAAGATGTTCCGCGGCATGTATGCCCTCGACATGCTTGAACAGCTCGAAGCCGAACAGATCGTTCCCGAACCCGACCCGAGCGGGTTCTGGTGCAAACCCTACGGTGGACTCGCCATCCACCGCCGCGGCAACTGGATGGCCGCCGTCAAAGGATACAGCAAATATATCTGGGACTATGAAAACGGCGACAAGCTCGAGAATGTCTACGGCCAGTATCTCAGCCACGGATCGCTGACCATTTTTTCGCAGGGAGACCCCGTCAACGATATCGCCAGCGGCTACGACCTCAACAAGGGCTGGGACTGGTACCGCATGCCCGGCACCACCGCCGTGCACTTTCCCATCAAGCCGCAGAAACCGCTCGAACATCGCCAGTTCAGCCCCGAGACCTTCCTCGGCGGCGCATCGGCTGACGGAAAAAACGGAGTCTTCGGCATGATCATCGACCAGCGGAAGTTTGGAGACGGAACCAAACTCAGCCTCAAGGCCAGGAAAAGCTATTTCTTCGTCGACGACTTCATCCTCATGCTGGGTGCCGGCGTCTCTGGCGGTGATGGAAAGCACCCCGTCGAAACCACGCTGTTCCAATCCACCCTTCCCGGAGGCTCGCTTTCCAAGTCCGATCTGGTCGACCCCGCCGGCAACCGCTACTGGTTGCCGGACACCACAAACCTCAAGCTGTTTTCCGGAATGCGCGAATCCTACCGCGATGACGGCAAGCGCCCGACATCCGGCAATGTGGCCATGGCATGGATCGACCACGGCCTCGCACCGAAAAAAGCCACCTACGAAGTGGCCATTGGGGTGCGCGGCGCGGAGAAGAAAAAATATGAAGTGGTACGACAGGACAACCGCCTGCACCATGTCCGCTTCCCGGACGACAAACTGGCGGCCTATGTGTTTTTCCAACCCTTGGAAATCAAGGATCCAATCATTGGAAAAGCCGACCAGCCCTGCCTTGTGATGGCGCAACAGACCGGCAGTACCCTGAAGCTTGGTGTCGCCAATCCCGACCTCGGCCTCCTGCCGCCCGATGCCGAAACGCCCACAATGAAACTGATTTCCAAAAACATGAATCAATATCTGGCCAGCCAGCCGCGTCCCGTCGAAATCACGCTTAGAGGAAAATGGAAGCTGAAGAAGCCGGTGGATAAGGTAAAGGTCGTATCAACCGGAGTAAATAAAACCATCCTGCGCTTCGACTGCATCCACGGCATGGATATCCGGGTTGAGTTGCAGAAGAACTAGAAACTTATTTCAGCGGTTGGGGTTGTACTGGAGGGGCAGACGCTGTCTGCCCGGGCGCACAGCGTGCGCCCCTCCATCATGATGGCATGGGTTTATAAAAAATGCCTAAATCCACTTGGTAATTTCGTCCGCCGACAGCCGCGGACGGTGCTTGCGCTCGCCGTCCGCCGGCCAGCCGAATGTGATCAGGCTCACCGGTTCAATACCGCGTGGCCAGCCGACGATCTGCCGGACCTCCTTCGGCTTAATCCACCCGATCCAGCAGCTGCCAAGCCCCAGCTCTTCCGCCTGTAGCACGAGGTGCTCGCCCGCAATGCCGAGGTCGAGCAGCGGATATTCCACACCCGAAATCTTCGGCGCGATCTTGTGCGTCACCAGCGACCGTTCCATGCCCAGCGCAATAATCACCGGCGCGTTCTCCGCCCACTTCATCGGGATGCCCGCAATGAACGCCTCGTTCACCAGCCGCAGTCGCGTATCCTGATCGGTCACCACCGCAAAGCGCCACGGCTGCTTGTTGCAGGCCGACGGCGCCAGCCGCGCGGCTTCGAGCATCAGCTCGATATGCCCCCGCGGCACCGGGTCAGTCTTGTACGCCCGGCAGCTCGTCCGGTTCTTCACCAGCTCCACGAATGAATTGCAACTTGCGTGCATTGCGGGAAGCTACCACAAGCCGTGGGTTCCAGTCATTGGAAAAATCGGCGGCGGGGGTTCCAATGGTTGGAAACGAATGGGCGCAGGAGAGGGGCATCAAAATGAATATTTTTCTTGTCATCATAGTATGACATAGTAATTACTAGCATGACAAAGGAGGAAAATTTATGAAAGGCGACATTCGCAAAGCACTGGATTATTTGAATGAGAATAAGGTTCGTGCAACCTATACAGCGGTACAAAGCTACCTTGGCTTTGGTGTCATGGAAAAACTGGATTGGGAAGAAATTCTGGGGCCCCGGCGTCAATACACCTCATGGGTGGTAAGCAAAAAATCAAGCATGCCCATCGGCTATGCCGAAACCGATCTGCATCCCGATCTACTAGTCAATGAAAAGGTTATAACCAAAGGTCGGCAGTTGCAAACAGCATTGAAGGGGTATACCAAGTCGGCAGAGGTGGAGTCCCCGAACGACAAGAACGGGCAGGACGAAGAGGCCAAAGTGGAAGTGGCCGATTGCCACGGCAACAACTGCGCGGTTATGTGCCCAAAGTGCGGGAAAGCCTATCTGGTATCCAGCTTCCTCAATAAGGGCGTTCGTTCATGTCCTCATTGCGGCGGCTCTAAAGCTGTATTCAAGGAAGTCAAAGAAGAGTGGGAAGCAACGCATCAGGATGCGATTGTTGCTCCGGAACAGGAAGCGACTCGCCTTATCTTCAAGAGGGAATGGCTGGGATATGATGTCTGGGTGACTTTCACCGAAGGTGATGTAACATACAGATATCCACATGACCAACTATTGCAAACCTTCATCAGCCGTCTTGGCATTATAGCCGGGACCAAATCCTGGGAAACGGACGGGATGTATCACTTTCCTCGATTAAGCGGTGAGCAGAAAATATTGTTGCAGCGGTATGTTGTTGATGATCAAACAAAATCCGGCGTGAAAGTGGAAATGGTTAATGAACTTCCTTCAAACGCAAATACGGAACGAGAGTAGAATTTCCGCGATGACAACAACCAGCTGTTCTATGGCGATATTCCAGAGGAGCAACAAGTAATCGCGCTGACTTTGAACTGGAAGCCAGACAAGAAATCAGATGCGAAATTTGTTGGAAAATACCGAATCGACCTGGGATTGCTTTTATTCGATAGGTATGTTCGCAAAAGTAACCGCGGGCGACGCCGCTTTCTCCGCCACCGAGAGCGGCGTGGCACTTTGTTTCCCGCCGCACTCCAGAATTTTTTCTATTTTTTAAATACCGAATTCCTATCCAGCGTCTTCTGCTCGCGCAGGATTTCCTTTTTCAGGTATTCCGGCAGGGCAACGCCTTTCTGGAAGTAGGTGTCGGGATTGAAGCGCAGGTTGTTCTTCTTGAAGATTTGCCGATCGACATCGAGCGAAAGGTCGCAGTCGAAACGGGCCAGTATCGACTCGTTGGCCGCGCCGCCGCCGTCGGGATTGATGTGGCAGAGCCCCCATGTGAAGCCGCGTCCGTTGCCGTCGCCCGCGAAGGCGGTCGGACAGAACGGGCCGGGGGCCACCGGCGGAACCTGGATCATCGACATCACCTTGAAGTTTTCGCCGTCGGGCGACCACTGGATGGTGTTTTTCTCGGGGCCGTCGAGCGCGACGAGCGCAGCCACGCCGTCCTTCCACGGGAACATGCAGGTTTCATGACCGGAGTTGATGACGGGGTTGAGCTTCGACGCCACAAACGGGCCGAGCGGATTGTCGGAGAAGGATACGCCCTGCATGCGCAGCACATATTCGTCGCCGCGTTCGATGGGCGCGCCCTTGTAGTAGATCAGGATGCGGCCGTTGTGCACCACGGGACACGGATCGTTGATCTTGATGTTGCCCCAGGTTCCTTCTGGGCTGGGCCCGACCACCGGTTCGGGATGGTGTTTCCACGGGCCGTTCGGCGAATCGGCGGAGGCGACGCGCACCGGGCAGTAGACCTGCCCACCAACTTTATTGTATGCCTGGAAGTAGAGGTAGTACCTGTTTTCCCAGACGAGAATGCCCGGCGTGCAGATCGAGCGGTGTCCCTGCTCCGGTTTCGGCGGACGCGGCACGGCAAGCCCCTCCTCTTTCCAGGTAAAACCATCCTTGCTGGTGGCATGCCAGATATCGGCCAGATCCCAGTCGGTGCCGGGCTTGGTGTCGGTCGCTTTTTTCAGACCCACCGGCGGGCACTCGGAGTGGCGGTAGGTGTACCAGACATGGTAAACGCCATCGACGAGGATCACCTTGGTCGGATCGCGCCGCGAAACATTGGCGGTGCGGGGAAACCCCTTCAGCGGAGTGTACTTAAAGTTGGAATAGAGCTCGTTGCCGCGGTCTTCGTGCGGGTTCCATTCGTCGTACAGCCGTTCCATCGCCGCGCTCAGCGGCAGATCCGGCTTCTCCATCGGGACTACGCCGGGAAAGGGTTTTACCGCGGCGCACGCAGTGATCGCGAGCATGGCCAGTACGCTGCATACATAATTCATCCGGTTCATTTCACTCCTCCCGAAATGGTTTCGCGGTCCGTCTTCTTGCGTTCGGCGACAATCTGCTTCCGCAGTTTGGCATCCAGCGCTACGCTCTGCTGGAAATAGGTTTCGTCGTCGAAGCGCAGGTTGTTTTTCTTGAAGACCTGACGGTCGACGTCCAGCGACAGGTCGCAGTCGAAGCGCGCCAGGATGGAATTGTTCGCGCCGCTCTCCCTGTCCATCATATGGCATAGTCCCCAGGTGATGCCGCGGCCGTCTTTGGTGTCGGCGTAGGCGTCCGGCACGAACGGCCCCGGCGCAATCGGCGGAATCTGGATGAGCGACTTAACCTCCCAGTTGATGCCGTCCGGCGAATACTGCACCGTGTTTTTTTCGGGTCCATCGAGACTTACGATGGCGGCCAATCCTTTCTTCCAGGGAAACGCGCAGGTTTCATGGCCGGAGTTGATGACCGGATTTTTGGGTGACTTCTTGAACGGCCCCAGCGGATGGTCGGCAATCGCCACACCCTGCGCGCGCACCAGTGTTCCGTCGCGTCCGGCCTTGCCGGGCGAACCCTTGAAGTAGAGATATATTTTTCCGTTAAAGACAACCGGGTACGGATCGTGGATCGCGTTGGAGTCCCAGTCGTCGGAGCCGCCGAAGTCGATGATCACCCTGCCGACCGGCTTGAACGGCCCCCAGACGGAATCCGACACCGCCGCCGTCACCGCCGCACGGTCGCCGCGCAATCCGGGGATTTCGTTGAATCCCTGGTAGTACATGTAGAACTTGCCCTTCCACGGCAGGATGTCCGGCGTCGAGATCGACCGCCAGCCATACTGCGGTTTCGGCAGGCGCTTGACCGCCGGGCCCTCTTCCTTCCAGGTAAAACCATCCTTGCTGGTGGCGTGCCAGATATCGGACAGGTCCCAATCGGTGGACGGAATCGTGTCAGTGGCATTCTTTGCGCCGGTGGGTTTCACGGCCGTGTCGCGATGCGTGTACCAAACGTGATAGAGGCCAGCGATCTTCAGGATCTTGGTGGGGTCGCGGCGGGAAATGTTTCCAGACATTGGAAGCCCCTTCAGCGGCGTATACTTGAAATTGGAATAGAGCTCGTTGCCACGGTCCTCGTGGGGGTTCCACTGATCGTACAACCGCGCCACCGCCGCGCTCACCGGATAGTTCGGCTTTTCCATCGGAATCAGCGCCGGGAAGATCTCCCCTTCCCCGAACAGCACAGCGGGTAGTCCCGCCAGAAAAAAAACAAACTTCATTTTCATAACAAACCCCGTTCAACTGAATTTCGAACCACTAATCGACAGCAGAAAACACTAATCCAGAAACATGCGCAGAGACTAGAGTGACATCCCTTGACCGTGAAGACGTATTTTGCGGCTATTTGGTGATGGTTTACGAATGGACTGCTAATGTTCCTCGACCTTGAGACGCAGGAACTGTTCGTCTTCGACCGCAGTTGAGATGCGGTTGGTAACGGTTTGAATTCCAATGATTGGAAACGAGGCTCCGCTTACGACAACTTCGTTGGTGCTCCATGTTCCGATCAGCAGGTTGGTAGTACATTCGACGGTATATTCCAATCCACGCGCTTCGTAATCCGAATAACGGCGATAGACATATTCCAATCCTTGGAAACCGGTATCATTCAGCATTCCAGACCTTGGAAGAATGGATGCCGCATCGGACTTCGTCGGGTCGCCTCCAAATAGATATTCGGTAAAGTTGTCGATTCCGTCCGGCTCAACATCCACCGTCCACACCGAGTTGGTGCCGGTCAGACCGAACCGCGACACCCAAGTGCGGTAGCCATCTTTTTCCACGCCTATATTGTCCACCTTGAACGTCGCCGTCGTTTCATCGCTTGTCGTAGGCGGCTTGTTACTGAAAAAGATAAGCCCTATCACATCCGACGCGGTATCCAGCGAAAAACCGACCGAGTGCGTACCCGTTCCAGCAATTACATGATGGCTGAGAAGTGCAACAGATTCCGATGGACTGGTGCCGTGTATTCCGGGAATGCGGTTTCTCCACTTAACTGCCGTCTTATATTAGCGGCAATCGCCCCTCCGTCCTCCCAGTTCCCGCGTCGGATGTCCACATAGGCCGTACCGGAGTTCGCGGTATAGGTCGGCACATCAAACGTGAGCGTATAGCGGCCTGTGCCCCAATAGCGGGAATCGATCCACACACCGAAGCCGCGCGAGCGCGATGCCGTGTGGGTCTGGGATTCTATATGCAGCTGCCTATTTCCGCTACCTGCATCAAAGATCGAAGTTTCTCCATCCGAATAATAACGATTCGTGGTCGTATGCGTTGGCATTGAAACCGGATCAGTACCGTTACTGTCCAGTAAGGTTAATGCATTCAGGTCGTTCGTGTAGACAACCCTCGCAACGGCGACATCGTTGGTATTGAAGGGATTGTTTGCCTGTATGACCGGGAAGGCATCATCCTCAAAAGAATTCTCACTTGGCAATTCGTCATTGTAATAAGACCAAACTATATAATTTGCATGCAGTTCCCCTGCTGCAAAATCATAGATTTCCTGCATGGAAACAAGATTGTTTGAATTGTCTAAATGCCGATACGAATCATTTTGAGCAGAAGCAAAAAGCGGCAGATCATTCCTGTATTTATCGTACAGTGGATAGTTTATGGCAGGATATAACGTGGCATAAGGCAATATGTCGGGGCCACCGGCTACGATTTCATACAGAACAAGCTCATTCAGCATTTTATCCAGAAGACTGCCGTTGTCCATGGGGATAAAATTATGATGCCAGAAGAATTGGCTATGCACCATTTGGCTTTTGATGCCTTTTATCATTTTCAGCAAGTAGTACTTATACAGGTATTTAGTATATCCATGCGCTGTTAGCTCACTGTCTGTCGCGGGCAATGCGGTTTCCTGCATAGCAAGGCCTTCAAAATTTGGATGATCATCAAATTCGGCTACAATGGCGGCAGAACGAGCTGTCCATGCGATTTATCAATAAGGAAAACGATTAATTGCTTACCTTTTCCTTCGCATATCCGAAGATCCCTGCTGATGGTCGAAAATTTATATACACCATTCGTCGGCTCCAGGTTTTTCCATAGATACCTTCTGCTTACACCTGTAACCTCCTCAAGATGATTGGTAGCTATCACCTCATCAATATTTTCCGCAGCATGAAGAGCTATATAATGTCCCGGATGAAAATCTTCTCTGCCTTTCAGAGGGTAGGCCTGCAAATTAGGAATAATTCCTGTATTTGCGGCAACCATTAAGGTCGCTATGAACTTACGTCCATTTAGCTGTAGATCCTTGTGTATCATTCGGTTGCCATCTCCGACCTCATTACAACTTGAAGCTACACCCCAATGGGATTAACAGTCAACCAAAGGCAGGGGAACGGATCCTCCTTTTCCAATGGCTGGAACAATGGACAGCACGCAGATCCTGCGCCCCAAGGTTGAGGAGAATTAACTGGATTCAACCGGCAATCATCGGTAATAACAGTTGCACGCCTGTTAAAAGGCCGAATGAAAGGGACCATGATGAAACGGATGCAAGTGAACCGCTGGGCGATCACCCTGCTGCGGGTTACGATTGGATGGCATTTCCTCTGGGAAGGATTGAGCAAACACGCGATAGAGGAATGGACGGCTTCCGGTTTCCTGACCCATGCAACGGGACCGTTCGCGGGATTCTATCATTGGCTCGTTTCGTCGGAGGGTCTCATGCAGTTTGTCGATGCGGCCAACATCTATGGCCTGATCGCCATTGGACTGGCCCTGTTTCTCGGCTTCTTCCTGCGGACGGCGTCTGTTTCGGGGATTGTGCTGCTGACACTCTACTATTTCGCCTATCCGCCGTTCGGGGCAACCCTGATGAACTCAACCGAAGGCAACGTGTTTATCGTTAACCGGATTTTTCTCGAAGCGATGGCGCTGCTCGCCATTCTGCTGGTAAAGGATAAAGGCTTCGGGCTGTATGCCGTCCATTTCAAGGTGGAACCGGAGCTCGAGGCTCAGGCGGCGGGATCATCGCGCCGCGCTTCGCTGGCGAACCTGTTCGTGCTCCCGCTGCTGGGCGCCATCGGCTGGGGAGCGCATCGGCACCGGAAAAAGTTTGGGGTGGATGTGATGACCGGCGCAACCATCCAGGTGGGTGCGGCGGATCTCGGCGAGCTGAAAGGCGAGCTGCCCAAAGGCAACCTGGGCGAACACGAGATAGGGCGGCTGGTACTGGGAGGCAACCTGATCGGCGGCTGGATGCATGCGCGCGACCTGCGCTATGTCTCATCGCTTGCAAAGGCCTATAACAACGAACGCAGGATTTTTGAAACCCTGCAGCTGGCGGAACTGGCCGGAATCAATTCCATCAATATCGGCTTCAAGTCCAATGCGGTACTGAGGAAATACAAGGATGTTACCGGCAGCAAAATAAAAGTGATTTCCCAAGTGGCGCCGGAGAAAGACGACAACCTGGTCTGTATCAACCAGGCCATCGATTTCGGTGTCGACATCATTCAGATCCAAGGAAACTGGTGCGACTGGCTGGTGCGGGACGGCAAAATCGATGCCATTGCCGAGATGCTGGATTATATCCGCAGCCAGAACTATGTGGCC
>JAIPIO010000105.1 GCA_021734595.1 Kiritimatiellales bacterium
AAGGCATGGAAAAGATGCAGGGCGATAATGCAAACGACCGCCAGGCGCTTCCCGATGTCTCTCCGTGGAAGAAAATCGCCGTGGCCCTCGCCGGACCGCTCTGCAACATTATCCTGGCGCTGGTCATCGCCATCATTGTCTATTTTGCTCCCGAAGACGGAATCACCGACGAAAACGGCGTCTATATTGCACAGGTGGAGGAAACGAGCGGCGCCTACGCGGCGGGACTGCGCGCCGGCGATGAAATTAAGGCCATCAACGGCAACCCGGTTAAAAGCTGGTACGAAACGCGCGTTGAATGCCTGCTCGGTGCCAACGACGACGAACAGGTTGACCTGACGGTTCAGAACGCCGTGGACGGCGAACGCACGGTAAGGGTCTCGGTAAACGCCCCTGAAAATTCCAACGATCTGATCGTCGGTGTATTCCAGGCGGTTCCCTGCCTGATCAATCAAATCGTTCCTGGCAGCCCGGCCGAACAAGCGGGGTTGATGGCCGACGACATTATCTACAGCATCGATAACACCATGGTGATCGGCACCGCTCATTTCATCGAAATCGTTCAGAAAAATCCCGACAAGGAAATTCCACTTATCATCAGGCGGAATGATAAAACGATCACGCTGCCGATCACCCCGAAATACGACAGCGAACATGATCAAGTGATGATTGGAATCCACTTTGGAGGAACCATGTCCATGCCGTGGACGCTTTCCGGCACGCCGATCGAACAGGTAAAAACCGACGCATCCTCCATCTTCCGGTTGCTCAAGGCGCTCACCACCAAGGGCGAGGCGAAGAAGGCCGCCGGCGGACTCGGCGGTCCGGTGGCCATTTTCACCATGATCTGGTTTGCGCTCAAGATGGGCATCTTCAATGCACTCGGCCTGATCCGCTTCATCAACATCAACCTAGCAGTGCTCAATCTGCTGCCGCTGCCGGTGCTTGATGGGGGGCATATCGTATTCTCCCTGTGGGAAGGCATCACCCGCCGCAAGGTGCATCCGAAAGTGGTCGGCACACTCGTCAATATTTTTGCCGTGCTGCTCATCGGCGCGATGATCATGCTCTCGTGGCGCGATGCCGACCGCAACTGGAACATCAGCCGCATTTTCAATGTTTTCAAAAAGGCTCCCGTCGAACAGGTGGCAACTCCGGCAGGAACCGATTCTGAATCCGGCGATGCAGGTAATCCGTAAAACCAGCAAAAAGTCTGCAATGAAACGGGCTTACAAAAAAAAGCCGCTGCTCGACATGAAAAGGGTCGGAGCAGCGGTGTTTACGCTGTTTCTCGTTTTTATCGCCTATAAAATCCTGACGCCACCGTCGAACAATCTGGCAACCATCACCTCGCCCGATGGGTCAAAGACCGCGCGGCTGCGCAAGTTTTACTACGTATCGCAGCCCTCCTACAAAGTCTACTGCCGCGATACCGGCAACCGCGTCTGGCAGGCCCTACTCTACCTGCCCAGCTACACCAACATTCCACACCAGACCGCCATCGAAGCGATCGACTGGAGTCCCGATTCAAAAAAACTTTTCTTCCGCATCAACGACGCCATCATCTGGCAACATGACTTTGCAAAGGCGGAATAGGTCAAATCCGTCCTCCTCGCCACTTCCAGCGGTTGTAAATATTGTTCCAACCATTGGAAGAATTCCACATGTGGCGTCCAACGAGTGGATACCATTCCTGTAGATATATAAGCTTGACCACTTATAACAAGTGTTCTAGCCTACTCATTATTAAAGAGCGGACTGTCATGAATAAATTAAGCATGGAGCAATTAAACCAGGCATTGGGGCTTTTGGGTGCAGATCTGGAAGACAAGGGTTTCGGCCCCTACCATCTAGTGGTCTGTGGAGGTGCCGCATTGATTGCATGCAGGTTGGTGGCACGGACAACTGCCTATGTGGATGTGGTTGCGCTCGTGAATGAACATTCCGAATTGGTTTGCCCCGACCCGCTTCCCCCTGAAATACTCCAAGCTGCGGAATTTGTCCAAAAGTCACTTATGCTTCCCGAAGACTGGCTAAACAATGGCCCAAGCCGTGATCCCGGAGGACTTTTTCAAGTGGGTCTTCCTTTAGGGATTTCAAATCGGCTTAAGAGACAGGACTTTGGCAGCAACCTAACGGTGCATTTTCTGGGACGCTACGACCAGATACACTTGAAACTCTTCGCGGCAGTCGATTCCGGGCCAGGAAGGCACGTTGCCGATCTCCTTGAGTTGAAACCAACGGAAACCGAACTTGAAGCTGCCGCCCGGTGGGCACTTACGCACGACCCGTCGCAAGGTTTTCGCATCATGCTTATTTCAATGCTCAGGACACTGGAGTTTAAAAATGTTGCTGACCGAATTTAACAGGGAACTGACAGGTCGCCTGCTCGATTTCCTCTGGCGGCAATGGATTCAGCTCGGAGTACGGGCATCATTTGAAGGGGAAGATCGCGATGAATGGGTTATCGACCCCGAAGCACTTTGGCTTCTGACGGCATCCATTGGACGGCACGACCCCCGCTTGTTCGACTTGGCAATCGACTGGATCTCAGCAAACTCGTCGTTCGTTAACATACCCCGCCTAAAATCGCTTACACGCCAATATGGATTCGACTCGGGGCATGTCGTGGCGGCAATGGCCACAACCGTGCGGCTACAGCATAAACGACTGAAGTGGAACTTTCCAGGCATCCAAGTCCCGGAAGAGCCGGAAGCACTTTTTGTCAACCAACCCATGGATAGGGACGCTGCGAACAACGATCCTGTTTTTCGGCAATTCGGCCTGATCCGAGGCATGACAGAAATGCGCGGGATGGCTCGGCAGTTCAACCATGCCATGCCAGAATGTGCCCTGCTCCGCTTGCGGGCATTGGTTGGCCTGAATGCCCGTGCTGAAATCTATGCCTATCTCTGCACGCATACAGGGGGGCACCCCAGCGGCATTGCCCGCGAGACAGGCTACTCCCAGAAAAACATACAGGACACGATCACCGATATGAGCGCCGCCCATATTGTGTTTTCCGCCCAGCTCATCGGAAGAAAAAAGATCTATGCGATCAACGAGCATGAATGGAGAACCCTGCTCTACAATCCGGCAAACCCACCGCAATGGATCACGTGGCCCCCGCTTTTCCGGGCGTTGGAAATCCTTTGGACAGAATGCCGGAAGCTGGAAACGAGACCGATGGATCCATTGCTTCTTTCCGGGCGGCTTAGGGAACTGTCAGAACGGCTTTATCCCCTGATGGAAAATATTCAAGGCGGATTTGTTTTCCAATCGACCAATGCATACCCCGATGCAAAGGCGTACTCGGAATCCTTTATCAACTACATATTAAACTGGCTAAAAGCCGAGTTGAATGCCTAGAAAAGGAGAAAAAATGCGAAAAACCGCCGCTTTAACCTTGCTCGTGTTCACCATGACCGGATGCGCCACCGCGCCGAGGAACACCGTAACGCAAATATCCACCATCGACGCCCTGCTCGTCGGCGCCTACGACGGTCAGATGACCTGCCGGGAACTGCTCAGGCACGGCGGCTTCGGGCTCGGCACGTTCGATCACCTAGACGGCGAAATGATCGTGCTGGACGGCAAGGTCTACCAAGCCAAATCCAGCGGCGAAATCGCCCAGCCGACTCCCAACATCACCACGCCTTTTGCAAGCGTGGTGGCGTTCAAGGCGGATAAAAACGAGCTCGTCGCCAGCAAGACAGACTTCCAGGCATTGGAAAAACAGGTCGATGGACTGGCCCCGAACAAGAATCTGTTCTGTGCAGTGAAAGTTACCGGGGTTTTTCCGAAAATGAAGGTGCGGGCCATCCCTGCGCAGCAAAAGCCCTATCCACCGTTGACCGAAGCCGCCAAGGTCCAACCGGTCTTTGAGTACACCGACCTAACCGGAACCATCGTCGGTTTTCGCTGCCCCGCCTACGTCAAGGGAATCAATGTGCAGGGCTACCATCTCCACTTTATTTCGGATGATCGCACCAAAGGCGGACATATCCTCGACTTCCAATGCCTGGAAGGTACCCTGGAGATCGATGTCTGCAACCGGTTCTTCATGATCCTGCCGGAAGGCTCCGGGCAGTTTGAGCAACTCGACCTCTCCAAGGACCGCTCCGCCGAATTGCACAAGGTGGAAAAATAGTTCCAATGGCTGGAAAAAAGGTTCCAGACATTGGAAAGGAATTACTTTACCGGCTTCAGCGTCACCGAACGGATATTCATTGGCTTCCACGACTTCTTGTTCTTGGGTTTGATGGTGATTTCAACCGCCCCGGCCTTGGCCACCCTGATCTTGCCAAGGGTGACAGGCTTGAAGCTTTCCCATGAGCCTGTGTTCTTTGTTTTCACGGTAATCGGCTTCTTTTCCGCCTTGATGTTAAACTCGGAAGTCCCTTTTTCCTGTGCATAGAGAATCGACACTTCATAATTGCCGGCCTTCGGCACCTTTATTTTCCACGAAACCCAATCGGTATGCTTGGTCCAATGCCCGATATTAGGCAAACCGCCACTTTTTGTCTCCATCTTCACGCCCTTCCCGTGCATAACGGCAGCCTTGGCCGTGAGAACAATCGAACCGTCCTTCTGCGGAGCTACAGTCGCTGCGGGTTTTGCCGCAGGCGTGGGACCGCTGGACTTGGTGAGGATGTCGAGCTCGGCAATAGAAGTATAGCTCTTCATTTCACCGTGTTCGGAAAGCGCGACAAGTTTGATATAGAGCGCCCATTCCGGAGATTTGAACAGTACCTTGTTGAGCTTGCTGGGTTCCATCTTTCCGGCGCTGACTTTTTTCCATTTCACATTGTCAAGGCTCACGTAAAATTCGTAGTCCGCGATGGATCCATTCATTCCATCATGACGAGTCAACTGCGTGAAGCCGACCAGCTCTTGCACCTTGCCTAGGTCGATGACGATTTGATGGGGATGCTTCGGCTTTTTTCCTTCCCTCTGGGTATGCCAGATGGTTTCGTGATCGCCATCGAACACATTTTCGCCAACCTTATCGGCATTGACACTGTCGACGCTGACCACCCTCCACTTTCTCGCGGCAACCCTTGGAACCAGTGCCATGTCGCCTTTCTTCACCGGTTTCTTCTTGTTTTCGTTCTGCTTCCTTTTTTGCTTCCCCTTGCTCGAAGACTTCTTGCCTTTGGAACCCGGTTTTTTTGGTGGCGTTTTTTTCACAACCGGCTTGGTCTGGATTTGCACCTTGGGCGCCACCGGGGTGGACGCGGCCAGGTCGATCCCCTTGATCTTGAACACAAAGGCGTGTTTGCACGGCTTCTCTTTCGGGAGAGTGACGGATAGCGCATCCTTTTCGCGTTTAAACTCCATCTTGCCCCAACCGCCCAACATATTGACTTCCGTCACATCGCCCTGGATGCCCGCAGCCCCCTTGGCCAGCGTGCGAACCTTCAGCACACCGCTCTGCGGCCAATTGAACGAAACGACATAAAGCACATCGCCTTTCGTGGTAAAGCGGAGGTTTTCACCCTCACCGTGGATTTTCCACGGGCGGGTCTTGAAAACGCACTCGCCGTTCTTCTCCATCCACACGGCCATCTTTTCGAGAAGCGCCTCTTCGTCGGCATCAATGGTTCCATTGGCACGGATCGGAATGTTCAGCAGCAAGTTGCCGTTCTTGCTGACCACATCCACCAGCATCTTGATGATCTCGGTGGCGGTTTTATAACTGTGTTTCTGGTTGTAGTACCCATCGCCGATACTGGCATCCATCTGCCACGGCCGGAGCTCCACCCGGTCAGGGGACCCCTCTCCACGGGTACGCGTCAAGCATTCGCGTTGCGCGTCACCGAGCTTCCTGGTGCTCATCACCGACTCGTTGCCGCCCGGATGCCAGGTCATGCTCGAATTGTAGAGGTGCGCCGCAATGGACAGGCCGTACTCTTCGCCGGCTTCCTGCAGCGGCAGCACATCATCGTCAAAACAGAGCAGGTCGGGACGGTAGGCGCTGATCAGGTCGATCATCCGGTAGTAGAACTTGCGGCAGTAGGAGGCATCGGGCGCTGGCCCCGAATGTTTTTGGGCGTAGAGCGCCTGCGGATCATAGCCCTGCCACCAGAGCCCCTTGCCATCGGCCCGCGTCAGTTCACCGTCGGCCTGCTTCGCGACTTCATACGTCTTCCAGGCCTTGGCGGAATGAACGCTCACCCCGAAACGCAGCCCGGCGTTGCGCGCCGCGTCTTCCCACAGCGCCACCAGATCCTTTTTGGGGCCGACCGCCGTGGCATTCCACGTCTGGGATCTTGAGTTCCAGTTGTCGAAGTTGTCGGAACCGCTGGCCGTCATCACAAAATACTGCGCCCCGGCCTTTTTATAGAGCGTGATCAGCTTTTTAGGGTCGAACTGATCGGCCTTCCACTCGTTGCAGACATCCTTAAAACCAAACACCGATGGCTGCCCGTATTTACCGATGTGGTACTTGTTCTGTTCCGAACCCTTGACATACATTTCCCGCGCGTAGTCATCGCCCAGTTCCGGCACGCTCTGCGGTCCCCAGTGAGCCCAGATACCGAATTTCGCATCCTGGAACCACTCCGGGCATTCGTAGGCCTTCAGCGAGTCCCATGTCGGCTCAAAGCTGCCCCGCGCAATCGGCAACGGTGCCGATTCCGTCATGGCAGCCATACTCAAAAATGCAATCGCGACAAGCAGTTTAAACGACGTCATAACCTTCTCCTTAAAGCGGTATAGTATGCAGATTTACCGCTCTGTCCGCAAATCGGCAGGCTGTCTTTTTTTACTGAAGCGTCGCGAACCCGTCAATGGGACCCAAACACAGTTCCAGCCATTGGAAGAACGTTTCCAATGGCTGGAATTTCATTGCCCGTTTTTTCCGGGGATTGGAAGCCGGCTGTGGATCAACGCCTGCCGCGACCGCTACTGTGACCGCTGCCGTGTCCGATGGAAATTCCCACTCCCGTGCGGCAGGATGAACCGCTGCTGAAGGAAACAGAACTCCCATGGGATCCGATGGAAAAGCTCAACCCGCCGGGCCTATAATGAGAAGAATGGTGGCTTCCGCTGTAGCGATGACTCGGCGTTTTGTAATGGTTCGGATAGCCGTGAACATAGACGGTCCGGGTGGACGGATAGCTGTACGAATAGCTGTAGCGCCGGGACCGGTCGTATTCCTCCAGCCGCTTTCTTTCCTGCTCGGCCAGTATTTGCGCCTTCTGCAGTTCGGCCTTCTGCTGCTCGAGTTCAACGCTTAACCGTTCCTGCTTGAGCCTGTCCAGTTCCCGGCTGGCCATGATTTCCTGGCGATCAGCCGGCTTCATCCACATGCCTTCAAAATGGATCATTCCTTGCGCCAGTTGCTCGCGTTCATAGGCTTCCTGCTCCAGGCGAAGCTTCTCCGCTGCCAGCTGCGTCTGCTCGAGTCTTCCCTGGCGTTCGGCATAGGCACGCAACCCTTCTGCGATCTCTTTCTGCTGCTGTTCAGAGAGCGCACCAGATGCCAAATCCTTGTACTCCACCTGGCATCCGCCGCCTGCATGGGCAATCAGCATGCGCATCGGATCCGCGGAAATGATCGTTACGTTACGATAAACCGTGCCATCGCGTTTGGCGATATCTTCTCCAAAGGTGAGCTGGCACCCGCACAGCAACGTAATTATAATCAGATTTCTCATTTTCACCTCCACCGTTGGTTTAATTCAACTGTATCGCCTCTTTTCACGGGTTTCGACAGGCAGGGGACTGTTTCGTTCATAGCCCGTTCAGTTTGATCCAGCAATGCGGTCCGCCTCCTGCTGGCGGATCGCCTCTTCATGCACAGCCTGCATCAGCTCCAGAACAAAGTCGTTGGAAAGGGATAGATTGGCGCCTTTTTCCACCCGGTCCTGCACAATCTCGTTCCAGCGGTGCGGTTGCAGGGTGGATACATTCTGTTCGCGTTTAAGCCGCCCCATCTCGCGGACGATATTCATCCGGCTGCTGAGCGCATCCAGCAGTTGGTTGTCCAAACCGTCCACCTCGCGCCGGAGCTGCTCCATGCGTTGCTGGAAATCGCGGCTTTCGCTCTCTTCGTGCGACAAATTCAACTGGGCCATCATTTCCATCAGCTGAGCGGGAGTCAACTGCTGCTTGGCGTCGCTCCACGCTTCGGGCGGATTGGGGTGGACCTCCACCATCAGTCCGTCATAGAGCAGATCCATCGCCTCCTGCGCCACACCGAAGATCAGCTTTGAATCGCCGCAGATATGGCTCGGATCGCACACCATGGGCACCTGCGGAAACTTGCGCTTGAATTCAATCGGTATCTTCCAGTTCGGATTGTTGCGGTAGACCATTTCGCGCGTGGAGCTGAATCCGCGGTGGATGACCCCCAGCTTGTTTATTCCGGCATTGTGGATACGCTCCAGCGCGCCGACCCACAGCCCGATGTCCGCATTGACGGGGTTTTTCACCAGCACGGGAATATCCACGCCTTTGAGGGCATCCGCCAATGCCTGGATGGCAAAGGGGTTGGGCGTGGTCCGAGCGCCGATCCAGACCATGTCGATATTGAATTCCAGACAGGCCTCCACATGGGCCGGTTCGGCAACCTCGGTACAGACTTTCAGACCGGTCTCCTGCCGCGCCCGGTCCAACCAGGCCAGCCCCTTGAGCCCGACGCCCTCAAAACTGCCCGGGCGCGTCCGCGGCTTCCAGATGCCCGCGCGCATGATGCTGACGCCGTCATCGGCCAATGCGCGCGCTGTCTCCAGCACCTGTTCCTCCGTTTCGGCACTGCACGGTCCTGCAATCAGGAACATTTTATCAATCGGCAGGCCCCAGTCCTTCAGTGGTGTAATATCCATATTCATAGGCACAGCCTAACCAAACCGCCGCACAGGAGCAAGGTTTCCAATCATTGGAAAACTTATTCCAGATGTTGAGAATCTATTTTTTATCGATCAGCTCCTGGGCGCGCTTCTTCATCACATCATTGGAGCCCGGATGGCTGACCACCTGCTGGAAGCATTTCATCGCCTCAGGCTTGTTTTTCAGCTTCATGTAGGTGTCGCCTTTGCCAATCAGGGCGGAAGCATAGGAGATATCCTTCAATCCCTGCGTGGCCAACACCTTATCGAAAAGCACCAGCGCCTCGTCGCATTTTTTCAGCTTGGCCAGGCATCGCCCCAACTTGAGGTCGACCCGCGCAATTTGATCGGCGTTTTTCTGGAGCGGCAGCGCCTGCTTGTAGGCGGCCATCGCCTCTTCGGACTTGTTCTCCGCAAACAGCTTGTCGCCCGCCTTGATCGCGTCGTCATACGTCGTGAACATCGGCGCACAGGTTCCGCAGTTTGCAGACGTCCCGGCACAAATACCCAGTACCGCCAAAACCAGCATTGCTCTTTTCGTCATCATGGTCCTGCTCCTTTTATTTCTTCCAGATCGACACCGTAACCTATTCCGGTTGCCCGCCCTTGTCCCTGCTTTTTTTGCATCCCGCCCATCGGCAACGCGAATACCGGTTCAGGCTACCATTCCCGGCCGAATTTCCAAGCATTGGAACCGTTTTTCCAATGGCTGGAAAAATGCGGTCGGCGGATGGATTGCGTTGACTCGGGTTTGGGCATTGATCTATACATTGAATCCTTAATGAACAGTCTAAAGAAAAAGAAGAATATCGCCAACTCCAAGGCTATCCTGTTCAGCATTGGCATCCATGTCTTGATTCTGCTTATTGCGGGAAACATCGTGGCGATCCGATTGTATAAGAAGTACCGGGAAGGCGTTAAATTCGAAAGCACGGAACGCCCCAAGCTGGAACTGCGCAAGCTGGACATGCAAGTAAATATCCAGAAACCGCTTATGGAACGGATGAACCGCCCGAAAATGAAGCACACCTCCCGGATCACGGCGAGGGGCAAACAGGAGTTCAACCTGCCCATGGCGGAAACCTACAGCCGACAGCTTGCACCACCCACTTTCAAGGGTGACTTCGTCAACGACGCCTCCTTGGGATCCCTCATGGAACTCACATCCAAGTTCCGTGAAATCACGTTTGGCGTTTCCGAGGTTGAATTCTTTGGCATCAAAGACAAGGGCGAAAAAATTGTATATGTGGTGGATGCCTCCAAGACCATGCTCCACGACCGCCGCGGCGGCGCAACTTCCTATCAGATTCTCAAGGACAGCTTCCGGGATATGATTAGCACCATGAAAAGCGCAACGCTGTTCAATGTTATTCTGTATGACGGAGACCGGGTGGCAACGTTTTCACCCAAGCTGACCGCAGCGACGGCCGGGAACAAGGACAAGGTGCTGGAGTGGTTCGCCCCGATCAACACCATCAGCAACAATTTTTCCGTGATCGGTATTCCGGAAGAAATGGTAAACTACAAGCAAACGGTGAAGTACGACCGGCCTATCAAGGACGAGGATGTCGTCGGCTGGCTGAAGGGACTGCAGGCGGCCATCGAACTGAAGCCAGAGGCCATATTCCTGCTGGGTGCGGAATGGGGAAACCAGACCACTGCGAAAATGGAAATCTCCTACTTCATGAACAAGGAAAAGTTCCCGGAATACCAGGCATTCTGGGCGTCCACCTATCTTGAAGATGATGACAAGGAGGAACTGGCCGAATACCTCGATGAGTTTGCGATGATCCGAAAAATAGCGCTGCAGATGATGGAGCTTGAAAACAACGCCCGGCTCGAACAGGGTCTTCCCCCGAAGATAGCGCATGACTGGGACGATATCCTGATTGAAAACGAGATTGAGATTCCAGAACCGCCACGATCATCCGATTACGAAATCGCGGACATCATCCCCGCCGACACCCGACATGAAACCGAGGATATCCTTGAGTCGCTGTTTGTGGTTGCGATGGAAAACTACCGGCAGTTGGGCTTCCCGCGTATCAGTTATGTTTTGTTTGTGGCGGAAAACATACAGCGCAACACGGAACAGGCCGCCGCGAACCTGACGGCGGATGCCAAGTTCAAGGCTCTGGCAAAATTCTGCCGAGGGCGGTTCACCCTCCTCGTCGGCGAGGACGAGGTGCAAAACCTGCTGAACCAGGATCTAAGGGACTTTGAGGAATACCGGGAGTGGAAATAATATGCTTAAACCGATTCTAAGCATTGGCATGTGCCTGTTGTTTCTCGTTGGCGGCGCGACGGCGTACGACAAACGAAAGTTCACCACCAAGGATGGAAAAACCTACGTGGGCAAACTGATGAAATACTCGCCCACGGATAAGCTGGTGCTGCTCGACATCAAACGGAAAACCCCATTGGCGGACTTTACCGAAGCGGATCAAAAATACATTATGGACTGGTACGTGGCACAGGGCTTCATCCTGCCCACCCAACTCAGGATCGAACTGGACGAGCAGCTGTGGGCGCGGCGCAGGTGGAAAAAAAACACGATCCCTTACTGGCTGGAGCCCTTGAAGATGGAAGGAAAGGAAACTCCCAACCATACAGAGCTGCTCTTCGAGGGGTACGAGGAATACGTAGTAGTGGAATATACCGCCACTGGCTTTGAAATCAAACTCCGGAACAAGAACAGCTTCCCCCTGGAAAACATTACCGTCGCGCACAAGATCTACTACGAGCAGGAAGAGTTTATCAGAACCGAAGATATCGTGCTCAGCGCCGAAAACGACTACACGGACACTACCGTCAAGCAAACAGTCAAATCCGGTACCGAGCATATCAAACTCATGGAACCTAATTCCGAACTGAATCTCTATTCCGCAGTCGCAACCCTCGTTAACTACGAGATTGAGAGAACCGTCAACCTGACCACGGAAGAAGGCGAAGAAGACGAAGACGGCAACATAAGCGAAGGCAGCACCTCTACCGACTATGGCGATACCATTGAAGGCTTCGGCGAATGGGACGACAGCAACCGCGACCGCGAAGGTAAACTCATCGGCATCTGGGTAAAAATCAGTTCCACGGACGCCAACGGAAAAACCGTCACCCGCGAGGTCTACAAGCCCGACAACCTGCCCCAGAAAGTGTCATGGGATCTCCCGCCCGAGCCGGCAGCAGAACCCGCAGCGGAAACAACGGCGGAACCCGGCGCGGAAGCAAAGCCCGAAAGAAAAGCGGAAGAGAAACCGGATTCAGCAGCACCCGCGACACCGCCCGCCAAAACTGAAGGTGCGTAATCTGCGGAGCTATTTCAGTTCCTTGATTCGGACGTTTCGGTACCAGGCATGGCTTCATGCTGGAAGCTGATACAGCCCTCAGCCGTACCCCC
>JAIPIO010000106.1 GCA_021734595.1 Kiritimatiellales bacterium
CCGCCGGTTCCTGATTTGTGGGCCGGGCGTCCGACCGTGCTGTGGAGTCCGGAATATCAATTGACTGTAAACAGCGGAACCGGCAGCGGTTCCTATACGAATGGAGAGGTCGTCACCATTACTGCTTCCAATGCACCTTCAGGACAGGTGTTCGACATCTGGACCGGCGCGACGCAGTATGTCGCATCGGCAAGCTCTGCAACCACCACGGTCACCATGCCAACTCAGGATATTGCAGTGACCGCCACCTACAGGGCGGACCAGTCGGATGAAAAAGCGATTGCAGAATTTACACTTGCCACGGCAAACAGCGGAACTCTCATCAGCGGACCGACATGGACCGCAGGAAAATACGGTGGCGGCCTCGGTTTTTCTAACGGCAAGTATGTCACAATCCCAGCGCCCGCACCGGATATCTTCAATATCACCGGCGATCTGTCCATTGCCCTGTGGGTCAATCCGAATTCCGTAACCTGCAGCGGTGCAGATCCCGGTTTTGACTTGGTGGCCAAGAGAACCTCGAACAGCGCCACCCCTTATGAGCTTTATCTCGGCAATGGAGGTTCCGTACACTTGAACTACTGGGCAACCAATATACAATATCCTACTTTCACGGCAACGGCGACGATCACAACCGGAACATGGCAGCATATCGCCGTGACCCGCTCGTTTTCCGGGGCAAGTGCGACGGTTAAGTTCTATGTCAACGGTGTTGCTGCGGGAAGTTCAACCGCTGTTAGCGGCCCGGCATTGGGGAGTTCTGCTCCGATCTGGTTATCCAGAGGTCCTTACCATGCAACGTATACATCCCAAGGCACCTATTCCGGCCTGTTGGATGAGGTTCAAATCTATAACCGCTCTTTGTCTGCCTCTGAAATCACCCGGATCTTCTCCAACGACTGCGCCCTGGTGACGGACAGGGTCGGCAACTGGAAGTTGGACGAGGACGGCGGAACGACAGTATCCGATACGATAGCCCATGGCTCCGTCAATGAAGGCGCCAAGACGGTTGCAGCCAAGGTGCCGGTTGGTACCGATGTGAGTGCATTGGTTCCCGTCATTGGAGTCAGCCCGCTTGCAGCAATTGATCCGCTCTCTGGCGTTGCCCGGAACTTCAGCAGTCCGGTCATCTATACGGTTACCGCCGAGGATTCAACAACACAGAATTATACCGTCTGGGTGATCTATTCCGGTTCGGATATAGACGGGAATGGTTTGCTGGACCAGTGGGAACTGGACTGCTTGGGCGGCATCGGGCTCGATCCGAACGCCTTGTGCTCCAACGGCGTAAACACGCTGATGGACGCCTACGTTGCCGGGTTCGATCCCACCGATTCGTCCGCCTGTTTCAACATCACCGGGTTCGACGGCAATATGATTGAATGGACTGCGGTTTCCGGAAGGGTTTACTCGGTGTACTGGACAACCAATCTGATGTCCGGCTTCCAGACCTTGGAAACCAACTGGACCGGCGGAGCATTTACGGACAGCCTTCACAACGACGAAGACAAGTGCTTCTACAAAATTGACGTCCGGCTCGAAGATTAACCAATCAGCCTTGGCTATCATTGCCGCGACGCCGGGGGCGGGACGTCCTCGCCGCTTTCGGCAGTAGCATCACCGTCGGTGCCGTCGTCCTCATCCAGCAAATCCAGTTGCTGACATCTTTTCAAATTCCGGTGGAGCCGGAACCAATAGACCGGCGCAAAGATTCCGTAATCAAAAATCGACATAAAAATATATGTTCCTGTCACGAACGGCGAAAGCCTGATTCTGGCAGAGGTGCCGGCGCGGTAGATTTCGCCAGTTGAAAAAATATAAATATAGGCCGTCCAGTTATTGTATGGCCCAGTCGCCGCGCCGCACTCCGGACAAAACCAACCACACCCATCCTGCGGCGTGAAGCAGTGGTGACAGACATACCGGGCATCGGGCCCGTAAACCGCTTTCGACAGTTCTTCCGGCCACGGATCCGGCGGCAACGGTTTGCCCCAGCCTACCATCCGTTTCAGCTCATGAATAATAATCTCGCCCAGCGGTCGCTCCGTCCATTCCATTGGTTTTTTATCCATAATGCTCTATTCCACCGGCTTTGCGTTTGGCGTGTATGGTTTCTCTTGCCGACTCATTTTCCAAGCATTGGAATCCGTCTTCCAACCTTTGGAAACGCGCCCCCTACTCTTCCTTACCGCCCATTAGCTTTTGCTGCTTGAGCATGCTGACGATGATCCAGATGACCAGCAGGCTGACGCCGCCGACCGCCAAGGCACCGAGCAGCTTTGAATATTTCCGCCACGGATGGGTTTTCACCAGCTGGTTGGGCTTGGTTTCCAAGGTCTGGAAACCCGGTGCGGTGGCCGCAGCCTGTTGTGCAAGGCGACCTTTCAAGTCATAGCGCGGGGGCTTCATGTCCCAGGCGCGGAAGCAGAGCGCGGCGGGGCCTGCGCCGGCCGCCTCGAAAACCAGATGGCGCGGCGCGGCTTCGAGCGTTACGCCGTGAACCGTCAGCGGTTGATCGTCGTAGTGAAACAGGTCGATCTTCAGGTAGCGGGTTTTGGCGTGGAACTTGACGGTGGTTTCGGCTTCGTCTTTGAACCGATGGATTTCGCCGCCGCCGACCCACTGCCAAGGCTCGTTGCCGCGATTGCGGCCCTGGATGGATACGCTGCGGGCGAAGGTGGTATTTTCAACATCGAAGGTCACGAATTCCACCGGCCGGTTTTCAAAACCGGTGTCGAGCAGCAGCGTTTGGGCGTTTTTATCTTTGTCCCGCCCGGAAAGCTTCGCTTCCGTGAAGACAACCATCTCGCGCTCCGCCTCGATGACGGACCGATGGTAGATTTTTGCGCCGGTGACGGAAAATTTTTCGTCGGCATCCTTGGCATTGGCGTACACCCGCACATGCAGGCGCGCGGCATCGGATACGGGATAGCGGATGGTTCGGCTGGAGGCTTTCCGATGTCTGGAAAAATGGATCAGGTAGCCGGAGGCCATGTGGCCGCGCGGCGCGGCGGCGGTGAAAACCTCCACCCGGCGCACATAATCGCCGCCGGAGGAAATCAGTTCCAACCGATTGTGCACGGGCACCTTCCCATCCACTTCCGGGATGCGCAGGTCAAACTGCCAGTAGCGTTCCTTGCCCTCAACAAAGGAGGCGTTGAGAATTTCCGGAACCAGCTCCTTCGAAACCGTGTTGTCTTTCGGAATAAAAAGATAGAAGGGCCATTGCTTCCCCGCGGCATCCAGGATGCGCAGATCATTCGGAAAGGCCCGGCACCGGTCGAACACATCGCCGGGCACCCGCAACCGCCCGACCTGCCCGGCCTTAAAGTCCCCCTCCATCTCGCGGCACAGCTCAAAGCGAGAGGCCATATCGGCCTGACACACCGGCAGAATGCCCAGCCCGATCAGCAGTATAAACAGCCGTTTCATGATTCGCCTCCCTGTGAAAGAAAATAGGCTGATGCCTTCTGGTAGGCGAACGAGAGAACCAACAGCAGCACACCGGTAACGATAAAGGCCGCGATCCGCTCCAACCCTTTCAGTTCGGAGGAATCCAGCAGCAAAACCTTGAGCGTGGTTAGCCCGATAAGGATCAGTCCGAAATAGCGGTGGGCCCGGTGGCGGCGGGCCAGGCCGTACACCGTCAACCCCATGGCACAACCCGCCCATAGAATGGTGACCGCAGTGTCCCCCCAGTCGCTTTTAATCCGCAGTGTTTCTATGGTGAGCACGCCGATCATGGCAGCCAGCGAGGTAATGTTGAGCAGCGCGGCATAGGTCGGGGCCGGCAGCGGGAAGGCGGCGGGACTGCCGGAGATCCGGCGCGGGAAGAACAGCACCAGCAGCACGAGCGCCGCGAGCTGCGCATAGACCGCCCCGTTGGCAAAGGCGCGCATGCCGTAGCCGCCGACATCGAACCCGACCCACGAGTCGATCAGGAAAAGTTTCAGCGCCGCCAACACCAGCAAAACGCCGCCCAGCAGGTTCAGGGAGGATCTGGACGGCAGGAACAGAATCAACGCCGCGCCCGCCACCAGCATGGCCAGCGAGGTGAGCACCCATGCAAACGCCTCCCCCGCGCCCAACGTCCAGAAGGTGTCGGCAAAAAATACGACCAGTCCGGTGATCACTGCCAGCCACCACAGTCCCTCCTGCCACTTGGATGTTTTTTCTTCCTGCGCAAACCGGCCCGCGAGCCAGCCCTGGACGCCCAGCAGCGCGGCGGAAAGCATCCCGACCGCAAAGCGCACATTGAAAAAGAGGTTCGGTGTAACGTGATGCAGCGAGACATCGAACACCAGCGCCTTCATGATTCCGAAAAAGCCGAGCAGGAAGGCGCCTCCTTGCAGGACACGCGACCGAACCCGCACTGCAAACCAGGCCAGCACCACCCCTTCCACCGCCCACCCCAGCGACACCCATTCGCCGTCGAGCTGCGCCGGCAGCGCCAGCGTGGCAAACACGAGCCCGCCGGCGAGAAAGGCCAGGATCTCCTCGTTGAAGCGCGCCAGCACCCGGAAGGCAAAACCGGCCAGTGCGATATGCAGCAGCGCCATCATGAGAAACGCCGTGCCCAGCCAGCTGTCCAGCTTGGCCTCGTCGAAGATCCAGTACACCGCGCCCAGCAGCAACAGCGAAGCCAGAAGCAGCCGGATAATATCCCCTGTTCGGCCGGCGGTCCGCTGCTCGCTACGGAGTTTTAGCAGTCCCAGCGCGGCATATTCCATGAAGTAGCCCACGGCAAACAGCATCCCGGTCCACCACTCGCTGCTGCCAAACCAGTCCAGCCACGCACAGAAGCAGACCCCCGTGAAGACAAACGCCAGATTGTAGAGGATCTGCCAGCGGCGGTTGATGCCCAGCAGAATCACCGGTGCATTGATCACCGCCACGTAAACCAGCGGGAAGACGCCCGAATCAAATTCGCCGCCTATCAGCAGCGGCGTGATAAACGCGCCTGCCACTCCCAGTACGCCGACCACCTGCGAGCGGTACACCATCGCCAGCCCGAACACCGCCAGTGCGCTGGCAAACAACCCTGCCCCGGCCCCCCACGGGCCGATCAGCCGGTAGATGCCGTAGGCCGCAAAGACACAGAAATAAAACAGCGCACTGCCGCCGCCGGTCAGCACCCGCGCAAACAGTTTATAGCGGGCATCCATTTTCCGCTCCACGAAATGGCCGGCCCCCACCAGCGCCCCGCCGGACAGCAATCCCAGCACAATCCGCGTGCCCGGCCCGATCCAGCCCTGCTGGATCGAATAGCCCACCAGAAAAACAATCCCCATCACCAGAATACCGATCCCGGCAAAACTTGCGGCTTTGCCGCCCAGCATGAATTCGAGCCCCGCCTTCGGCTTGGCCGGTTTTTCAACAGGCACAGGTTTGGAAACAGGCGGCGGTGCAGCCGCGGGTGGTGGTTCTTCGCCGACCGGCACAGCGGGGACCGGCGCGACCACCGGTCTTGATACAACCATCGGCGGCGCCTCTTCCCGCGACGCCTGTCGCAACCGGTTGAAATCACTCCGAAGATTCACGACCTTGACCAAGGCAATGATCGAAAGCACCAGCGGGGCAATAAAGATCCCGAACACAATCAGTATAATAAGACCTTCCATTAACGTCCTCCGTTTATTTCCGTGATTCGTCCGGTTCCGTATAGGGCTTCTCGCCGCGTTCATACATGTCCACATACTTTTCCAGCAAGGCCAACCTTTTTGCTGACACGCGCCCGAATTTATACCGTTCTAACGCTTTCCGCTGAAGTGCCAAGGCCTTGTCAAACTGCCCCGACTGGGCATACGCCTTAGCGGCGGAGGCCAAACACGCTGAATCAAACGATCTCTCTTTTTCCAGGATCTGGGCATGTTGAAGCGCTTTTCCTACATCCCATAGTTCAGGGCACCTAGTGGACAGATGAAGAGAAATTAAACTGCTATGAGATAAAGGAAACCCGTACTCAATTGCTTTATGATGCCATTCGACCGCCTTTACAGGGTCCGCGGGCAACTCTCGTCCGCCATACTGGTAAATTTTGGCAATATGATATGCCGCCGCCCCATCATGCTCTTTCTCATATAATGCCTTATACAACGCAATGGCGTCCTTCGTCTCCCTATCTGCACTTCTGCGGCCTGTCTGTTTAACCTTCGTTTTTTGCGAAGGTGGTGTTGGTGCAATAGTGGGCTTTTGTACATAGGGCTTATTTTGTTTATACAGCTCAAGACGCTGTTTATAGCGTTCCAGGGTTTTAACCATATATGCTGGGAGTTTTCCCCGTTTTGATACGATTTCGATGCCCTTTTCTTCCGATGCAATTGCTTTTTCAAACTGCCCATCTCGGGCATAGGCCATCGCCATGATATCCTGCATAACCGGGTTCTCGGGATTCGTTTCCAATTCAGCAGTTGCATGTATTAGCGCTTTTTCGGCATTCAGATATTGCGGTTCAGGACTGGAGGCATATACCCGCGCCAAATTCTGATGTGCCAACGAAAGACCGTGTTTCGCCGCCGCCTGATAACATTCGATCGCCTTCCCGATATCCTGTGGGAAACCGGGATAGGTCGTCCGATATATGCCACCGAGGCGGAGATAAGCATCCCCGCTCCCGCTTTCAGCCGCGTTCTGATACCAGTGCACCGCCATCCGTGGATCCAGCTCAAGACCTTCACGTCCTTTTGAGTAATTCCACGCCAGCTTATCCATTGCCTCTATGTTTCCCCGCTCCGCTGCTTTGCGACACCAATCATTGGCTGCCTCATAGTCTCGGGCAACTCCTTTCTTATCAACATACATGCGCGCAATTCTATACATAGCCCATGCGGAATTCTTTTCTGCGGCCTTCCGATAAGCGTCCATTGCCTTCTGATAGTCAACCTCGGCCCCCTGACCAAACTCATAAGCAAATCCAATATCATTCCATGCAGGAGCGTAGTCAGGATCAATCTGGCAAGCCTGCCTGCATTTTGCAAAGGCTTCCTCTTTCCGATCGAGTTCAGAAAGGCATTCCCCCCAGCTCACCAACGCCCTGACATAATTAGGATCAGCCTCCAATACCTCTTTATATTTCTCTATCGCCTCATTATAGCGTTCTTGGTCATAGAAGTTGTTCGCCCAATTGTTCAAATGCATCGCCACGCCCGGTTCCAGTTCAAGACATTTGGCGTAGACCCGGTCCGCCTCTTCATATCGTTTCAGGTTGTTAAGTGTTATCGCATAGGTGTTGTAGCTCCAGCTTTTCGGCTCCAACTCAACCGTAATTTTACGATGAACCAGCGCTTTTTCATGAAGACCAAGTGAGTCCAGAATATTCCCATAGGTTTGATGCACCAACGACGGACCAACGTCCCACTGCTCAAGAATGATTTCATATTGCTCCGCCGCCGCCTCGGAATGGGTGCGGTGCTCGCGGCACTGTATGGCAAACAGCCAGCGCAACAGCAGGTCGTCGGGGTGTTCCTGAATTGAAGAGCGTAGCATTTGGAATCCGTCCACCACATCCACACCACGATCCATTTTAATTACTGTATCCGCTGCCTTGCCGACGGACGAAGACGCATCCAAGGCTTGGACGCAATAGAAAAAGAAGGATGTATACAGCTTGTCGAATCGGCTGCGCCACAGCACGCCACGCATGAATAGCAGGCGTTGGTCATTAGGAAACTTGGCGAATGAGCGGTCGAGCAAATCCGATGCATCAAGCGACTTCCCCTCGGCAAGCAAACGCATCGCCGCTTCATAAATCTGCGCGGCACTCGAACTGTTCGCTTCGAAACGTTCCACGCGCTCGGCAACACCACCCTTTTTGATGCCCCGCGCTAGCGCACAAATTGCGCCCAGCCCTTGGCAGGTCTTCACGGGATCCTTTTTCATGGCCATGCCATACCAACCCACGGCGGCAGACCAATTCGTTGCTATGCCGCTACCTGTTTCACAGCAATGCCCCATTGCAATCATCGACTGCACATGCCCCTTCCCCGCAGCCTCCAGGAAAAACCCGTAGGCCGCCGCTGGGTTGGACTCATAAACAGCCATTCCTTGCTGGTAGATTGACTCCCCCGAATCTTCTGCCCGCACGGTGGCAAAGAAAACCATCGCACAAACCAGCCATAGCCAAACTTTTCTGCTCACTTTCATCCCCCTCCCTGCGCATTTTCCAAGCATTGGAATCCGTCGGCTGACGGACTTCCAGCCATTGAAAACCGTACTGCAAAAAGTTCCAACCTTTGGAAATGGAGGGTGCTGCTTTGTCAGCGCCGTGGCGGCGACGAAGCGCCGCCCTCCAGCCCTTGGAAATCCAGCAATCCCTTAACCCAATATTCCCGTCACATAATCTCGATCGTCACGTCGTCATCGAAGCCCTGCGGTTCGGGGGTGGCTTCGACCTTCTTGAAGGTGGGCAGGATGCGATAGTAGACCTGCAGGGAGAGCGTGCAGAAACTGGTGGTGTAGATGATGTCCTTGGAAACCTTTTCCTCGGACTCCGACGGCGGCTTCCAGGCCCCGTCCTCGCTCTGCGCATTAATCAGCATCGGCGCAAACTTGTTGTTCCAACTCGTCCACTTGGAACCGCCCTTCTGGAAGATGGCCTGGGTGTTGTAGTACCACTCGTAGGCAATGTTGAAGCTGCGGTTCTTTTTGGTCTTCTGCCAGCCTTCCTCCCATTCCGAGCATTGGATCGAGTGCAGGTAGCCGAGGCCGTCCTTGACCTCCTGCTGATTGGCCTGTCCCAGCAGCTGGAGGCAGAGCACCGCCGCACCGGTCATGTAGTCCAACCCCTCCGAGGGTTTCTCGTTTCCGATGCGATAGTAAAATTCTCCGCCCGCCTTGTGCATGCTCTGGATAAACGGCGGCGCCTTTTCCATCGCCGCGACCAGTCCTTCAACCTGGATGTTCGCGACCGCCGCCGCCTTGAGCGCCTGCACTTGCCAGCCGGCAACGGAAAGGTCGCTCCACTTTTCGTGCTGGTAGCGATGGTCCCATCCGCCGTTTTCCTGTTGCCCCTTGACGATCACGGCAGCCGCCTTTTCGACCGGGCGCTTCAGCACCGGCGCGCGCGTCAGTCCATAGGCTTCCGCCAGTGCATAGGTGGCGATGGCATGGCCGTAAACACCGATGTCGTCGTGCGATCCAACGGTCTTCGAGAACGGGCAGAAGACGCCCGTTTTCGGATCTTGTTCGCCCAGCAGGTATTGGATCGCTCGCTGGACGGTTTCGCCGTATTTATCCGACTGCGGCGTTTCGCCGTGGGCCAGGAAGGATAGCAGTGCCAGCCCGGTCAGCCGCGCACGCTCCTGCTTCGCGGTCATGCTCTTGCTGGTGCCGGTGCCCCACGATCCGTCCTTCTCCTGAACGGTCTGCAGCCAGTTGAGTCCATTTACGACCGCGGCCTCCGCCTGCGCGGCGTAGGCGCCCGCAAATTCCCGCAGCAGGCTCTGACGCCCCGCGTCCGACCGGCCTGCCAGCAGGCCTTTCATCATCAGCGGACTGTCGATGTTGCTGGAAGCATCGAGTCCGCTCAGATCCACTTCCGAATCCAGCACGGAGTCCTCTTTCCAGTCGTCATCCGGCATTTCCTCCATCTGCTCATCGGGGGGTGCCAGCGCTTCCGCTTCGGTTTTAACCTTCTCTAGCTTTTCCAGCTTTCGGTCGATTTCCTCCAGCTCTTTCTGCTGCTGCTCAACCACCTGCACATCAATCTTTACGCTCTTGTCCGGCGCCTCGAATACCAGCACTTTAAGCAGGAAGAAAAACAGCAGCACATGGAGCAACACCGACCCGACCGGCCCGCCCAGCTTCCCAATTAAACTATTATTGCCACGATTCATTGTTAACGGATAAATGGCCACAAAGAGGCGCAAAATGCACAAAGACCAAGGATTGTGTTTTTAATGGCGTTGCCATGAAGATTTGGATTTCTGTCGAGAATATATTTTTTAATGAATAGTTTCGATGCGCCGAAGTTTATCAACAACCCATTCTCAATACCCGACGACCTCAAATATCCCAGAATCTGGGCGACATGCTCACTGGTTACAGCCCGGCATGCCTTTAGTTCGACTATCAGTTGGTCTTCGATAAGAAGATCGGCAAAATATTCGCCAAGTTCACTTCCATCCTCGTCATACACCATCAACGGGTGTTGCTGTTTTTCATCTAGTCCCGACTTCCGCAGGCGATTAGCCAAGGCGTTTTCGTATATTTTTTCCAAGTGGCCGGAACGAAGATATTGGTGGATATCCAAACTGGTTTTGCGGATGACATCACACAGCTCATTAATATTATTCCACTCCATCTTTTCCCTCCCATCTTTGTGTTTCTTGTGCTTTTTTGCGGCTATTCCTCTTTTTTCACTGCCCGCTTATCACCGAAAGATTGGTCAGTTTGTTTTCCGCACAGATGTCCAGCACCTTGACCAGCTTCCCGTGCTCCGACTTGTCGTCGCAGGTAATCACGACCGACTGCTTGGTGCTGATGCCTGCCAACCGCCGGAGCATATTGCCTAGTTCCCCTGCCGTGACAGCGCGCCCGTTGATGGCATACCCCGCCTCCATGCCGCCGACCGGCAGCACCACGACCCGGATCATGTTTGCGGGAGGCTTGGTGTCCTGCTGCTTCGCATCGGGCGAAGGCCTCGAAATATCCAGATTCGCCAGCACATCCGGCGTGGTGAAGGTCACCAGGAAATAAATCAGCAGCTGGAACACCACATCGATCATCGGCGTCATCGAAAGTTCGATTTCAGCGTCTCCGCCGGAGAAGCGGCGCTCTTTTTTCTTTCGCGTTTTCATTTCATTCAATGCTCACGGTTTAAGGTCGAAAGTCTGAAGGTCAAAAGTCACTTTCGTAAATAGCCCTCCAAGGCACCGATGCCTTTTGAAATTGCTATGGCAGCAGCGCGTCTTTCAAGCGCAACCGCCTCGTTCACATAATTCAGGTCTTCCGCGGCATAGTACATGCTGCGAACCTCACCAGCTGATCCCTTGGCAATATCCAGAAATCGGGCGAACTCGGTATCGGATTTCCGCTCAAACCCTTCGGCAATATTATTCATGATAGAAATGCCAGCCCGTTGCAGTTGGTCACGAAATCCGTAATCTTTATTGTCAGGTGTCCCTACGCCAAAATCAGTGTAGACCTGCTTCACCAAGGCACGAGCATCCTGCCAAATCCTCAGATCCTCAAAACATTCCACCTTATTCATCTTCATCCTTTCCCACCGACTTTCGACCTTTGACCTTCCGACTTTTGACCTTCTGAGTCTTGAACAGAATCTTTTACAGCAACGATGGCTATTTTATAGAGTCCCGCCGACGTGCAGGCGTCCATGACCCGGCGCACCTCGAGGTGTTTTGTTGCGGAATCGGCGCGGATCAGGATTGGAATGGACGGTCCGCGTACGCCGTAGTCGGCCACGGTTTTCTTCAGGATGCTTTTCAGTCTGGTGACGGTCAGCGGGGTACGGGCAATGGATATCTTGCCGCGTTTGTCCATCTCGATGGTGATGGTGCGCGGGTCCCGTTCCTGGGCAACGGCGGGCGCATGTGGCGCGTCAGGGATTTTGATGGCTTCGTTGATCGCCTCCTTTTCGAGCTGCACCGTGCAGACAAAAAAGATGATCATCTGGAACACGACGTCGATCATCGGCGTCATGTTGATGCTGCCACCACCCTTATGGAATTTACGTCTCATTCCTGTTTTGAGATCTTTCGCGGTTAATTATTCTGTCGGTTCAGCCTTGTGGTGTTTCAGTCCCTTCATCACCTCCATCGTCAGGCTTTCCATTGTCAGGATCACCTTGGCGGCGCGGTTGCGGAAAAAGTAGTAGAAGCCGATGGCGGGAACGGCGATGACCAGTCCTGCCGCGGTGGTGTAAAGCGCCTGCGAGATATTAACTGCCAGCAGTGCATTTTTCGCCGCGCCGGAGGTGGTACCCAAGGTGGGGAACGCCAAGATCATCCCCTGCACCGTTCCAAGCAGGCCAAGCATCGGAGCGAGGTTGCCGACCACGTTCAGGTAGTTGACGCGTTGAAGCAGTTTTTCGCTCTCTAGATCGGCCGTGATGCCAATCGCCTCCTGCGCCGTATCG
>JAIPIO010000107.1 GCA_021734595.1 Kiritimatiellales bacterium
ATTCTGACTGCCATACTTTGGGCTGTCACTTCATCGGTTATGCAGAAGACAACCGCCGGCGGCTTCCCTGAGGTTGGAAATATCCAAACGGCCGGTACGTCGGCGAGATAATGCAATATATTTTCAAAGGCAGTGGGCTGTGCTGATTTGAGGGTCGACAACACAGGACTGCTCTGGCAAGTTCCTTACGTATTTTACGCGAAATACCAAGGAGCCAGATATGCCGTTGGACAGGAAATATAAAGTCAAAGGAACCAAGGATTTTCTGGTCATAGCGGGCATTTTCTTCTTCCTGTGCCTATGGTCTGTCAAGGATGCCTGGTATCCCTCGCCGAAAGTCATGAAAAAACATCCGTTGGCGATCGAGGCATCATTCGCGGTGGCCGGATCGCTGGCCCAGATTCTCGTGCAGGAGGGGGATCAGATCGGTGAGAAACAGATTCTCGCGGAACTCCGGAAAACCGTTCAGGAATCCGAGTTCGAAAAGGCGAAAGAACAATATTCGGAAGTAAAAGCAGAATACCAACAAGTGGATGATGCAATCAGAAAGGCCGTCAAGGATAAACAGTCGGGACAGGTTGCGGAATTGAAGGCCCGGCGTGAAAAGTTAAACGCGGTTATGGAAGCGGCATTGGAAAACGCGAATGCCGCCCGGGCTACCGTCGCCGCCATGGATCTGAAATCTCCCTCCAAAGGCGTGGTGAAGAAAATAATCCATAAGAATTTCACCCAGGTTGATGCGGGGGAGGCGGTACTGATTATTGATCCGCAGGATCACTTTTACCTGTTCAACAAGAGTCTCGCCATTCTCAGCTTTATCCTGTTCTGGGTATTCATCAGCGTTCACATCGTTATTCGCTAGCGAACGAGGTAAATCTGTTCTGCTAAATATGTTAGGAATAGCTTGACGCTGTTAATCGACCGTCTATTATCGGATGTTACTTTTGCACTGAAAGTGCGCTGTTTATTGAACTAACTTGAAGAGAAGGAGATATGTAAATGACAAAAAGAGATTTGGTGATGCGTATTGCAGATGAAACCGGCCTGATTCAGCAGGATGTTTACGCCGTTATTCAGAAGAGTCTCGACTACATCGTTGAAGCCCTGGATCAGGGCGACACGGTTGAATTCCGCAATTTCGGCGTCTTCGAAGTTCGCGAACGCAAGCAGCGCATCGGCCGCAATCCCAACAAGCCCGAGAACGTTGTAACCATCCCCGCGCGCAAGGTGGTTAAGTTTAAGCCCGGGAAAATCATGCGCGAAAAAATCACGGGCTGTTAACCGATTTTGATTTATGGCTTCCGGTGAATTTCAGCCTTTGCAGGGAATGTCGGATATCTATGCGCCGGAGATTTATCTCTGGCGCATGATTGAAGCGCGTGCCCGTGATCTCTTTGCCCGCTACGGGTATGAGGAGTTGCGGACGCCTTCCCTCGAAAAACTCTCCGTCTTCAAGCGCTCCATCGGCGATACGACCGATGTCGTGCAGAAGGAGATGTATGCCTTTGAGGACCGCGGTGGGCGGGAAATCGCATTGCGCCCGGAAGGTACCGCCGGAACGATCCGGCATCTGGCCGGGCGCGGCGCAGAGGGGCTGAACGCCCGCGTATTCTACATTGCCCCGATGTTCCGCTGCGAGCGCCCGCAGGCCGGCCGCAAGCGTCAGTTCCACCAGGTCGGCGTGGAGGACACCGGCGAACCGAACCCGTTGGCCGATGCCGAGTGCATCGCCCTTCAGCAGCACCTGCTCGAAGAATGGGGACTCACCGGGTCGAACATCCAGATCAGCACGCGCGGCATGCCGTCCGACCGTCAGGCGGTGGCCGACGGACTGCGCAATGCACTTCAGCCTTATCTGGGCGAGCTGTGCGACGACTGCCAACGACGCATCAACGAGAATGTCCTGCGCGTGATCGATTGCAAAAACGAGATGTGCCAGAAGATCGTCGACCGGATTCCGTCGGCTGTTGATTTCATGAGCGACGAGTCCCGCCAATATCTGGAAACGGTTATCCAATCATTGGAAAACATGGGGATCAAGGCAGACGTGAATCCCAAGCTGGTGCGCGGGCTCGACTACTATGTCCACACCGTATGGGAGATCACCCACGATGCGCTCGGCGCGCAGAACGCCATTGCCGGCGGCGGGCGCTACGAAATCGCGCTCGGGAAAAAGGCCATTCCGGGGGTTGGGTTTGCCATGGGCATGGAACGCGTCATCACCTCGCTCGAAGCGTGCGGCATTACCGCCGGACAGTTTGCGCCGAAAGGCGGCATATGGTTGGTTTCGCTGGGCGAAGAAGCGGTCGCCGAAAACATGAAGCTCGCCCGCGAGCTGCGCGGCAAGGGAATCCGCTGCAGCATGGAGTTGGAAGCCAAAAGCATGAAGGCGCAGATGCGCAAAGCCGATAGCGCTGGCGCGGAAAAAGTCATCATCCGCGGCGAAGACGAAATTGAAAAACAAACGTTAACCATCAAAGACATGGGGCAGGGGACGCAGGAGGAAATCCAGCTTTCCAATCTTTGGAAAATACTGGATTGATTTTTCCAGTGTCTGGAAGAAAAGTTCCAATCCTTGGAAAATTTACGGAGAAAAAAATGCACAGATACAGAACTCATACTTGCGGCGAGCTCAGAAAAGAACACGTCGATCAAACAGTAAAGGTTTCCGGCTGGATCAACAGCGTCCGCGACCACGGCGGGGTCATCTTTATCGACCTGCGCGACCACTACGGACTGACCCAGGTGGTGATCGATCCCTCCCGCCCGTTCTACAAAGGCATCGAACATTGGCGCGTTGAAACCACGATCTGCTTTACCGGCAACGTCGTCGCCCGTGTTCCCGAAACGGTGAATCCGAAACTCGCCACCGGCGATATCGAGATTGTTGCCGACGAAATGGAAATTCTGGGTGAATCGAATGTGATTCCGTTCCTGGTCGCCAAGGATGAAGAATGCAACGAAACCCTGCGGCTCCAGTACCGTTTTCTTGATTTGCGCCGCCAGTCCCTGCATAGCAACCTGATCCTGCGTTCCAACGTGATTGCCCGGATGCGCGAGCTGATGGTGGCCAATGGGTTCATGGAAATGCAGACGCCGATTCTCACCAGCAGCTCGCCCGAAGGCGCGCGCGACTATTTGGTGCCGAGCCGCGTCCACCCCGGCCATTTCTACGCGCTGCCGCAGGCTCCCCAGCAGTTCAAGCAGCTGCTGATGACCTCCGGCTTCGACCGCTACTTCCAGATTGCTCCCTGCTTCCGCGACGAAGACGCCCGCGCCGACCGTTCGCCCGGCGAATTCTACCAGCTCGATATGGAGATGGCCTTCGCCACGCAGGACGATGTTTTTGAAGTCAACGAAGATGTGTTGCACAAGCTCTTCACCGAGTTCAGCGACAAGAAGGTGGACGACCTTCCGTTTGTCCGCGTTCCTTTCCTCGAAGCGATGGATAAATACGGAACCGACAAACCCGACCTGCGCAATCCGCTGATTCTGCAGGACTGCTCCGAAATCTTCCGCGACTGCGGGTTCAAGGCCTTTGCCGGTGTGGTTGCTTCCGGCGGCGTTGTGAAAACCATCGCCGCCAAGGGTTGCGCCGACCGGTCGCGCAAGTTCTTCGACGATATGATCGTGTTCGCCCAGTCCGTCGGCGCCAAGGGCCTCGGCTATCTCCGCTGGATCGATGGCGAAGTGCAGAGCCCGATTGCCAAGTTTCTTTCCGAAGATGAAATCGCCAGGCTCAAGGAGCTGGGGCAGGTTGGAGATGGCGACGTCATGTTCTTCATCGCCGACAAAGCCCGGACCGCCACGGAAATCGGTGCGGCCGTCCGCAACGAGCTGGGCGTGCGTCTCGAACTGATCGCCGACGACGTGTTCAGATTCTGCTGGATTGTCGATTTCCCGATGTATGAACTCGACGACGAAGGCAAGGTGGAATTCAGCCACAATCCCTTCTCCATGCCGCAGGGTGGAATGGATGACCTGCTCAACAAGGATCCGCTGGATATCCTCGCCTACCAGTACGACATCGTCTGTAACGGCGTCGAACTTTCCTCCGGCGCGGTTCGGAACCACAGCCCGGAACTGATGGTCAAGGCCTTCGAGATTGCCGGCTACGACAAGTCCGTTGTCGAGGCCAAGTTCCCCGCACTCTACCGCGCCTTCCAATACGGTGCGCCCCCGCATGCCGGTATTGCTCCCGGCGTTGACCGCATCGTCATGCTGCTGGCCAACGAACCCAACATCCGCGAGGTGATTGCATTCCCGATGAACCAGAAAGCGCAGGATCTGTTGATGGGTGCACCCGGTCAGGTCGAACACAAGCAGCTGCGCGAACTGCATCTGGAAATAAAGCTTCCAAAAAAAGTAGAGCAGGAAATGGGCGAACAGGCCTGATCAGATGATTCGCAATAACCAAGCCGCCCTTTTCGGGCGGTTTTTTTTGTTTCAACGCGGATCAAAATCTATTTTCCCGACGGTTTGCTTTGATTCCATTTTAATCCGGTCCCTTAAACCGTTTCGTTTTCAGAAAACCAACCTGTTTTGGCCGCTAATTGTTTTCGGATGGATATTTCAGCACGAAACAAACCGCAAATACGCCCATTGATATTTTTAGGTAAAAAATATTGACATATATCCAGTATAAAATAGGGTGCTGTCTAGTTCGGAGGTAAAATATGAGTAATATTGAGATGGAAGGTGGCCAGGCGATTGTCCGATGTCTGGAAAATGAGGGTGTTGAGTACATTTTCGGTTATTCCGGCGGAGCGGCAATCCCGATCTTTGATGCACTGGTTACAACCTCGACAAAGATTAAATTTGTTTTGGTGCGCCATGAGCAGGGTGCCACCCACATGGCGGACGGCTACGCACGGGCGACTGGAAAACCGGCGGTTGTTCTGGTGACCAGCGGTCCGGGCGCCACGAACACGTTGACGGGCATCATGACCGCGCACATGGATTCGGTTCCCATGATTGTGCTCACCGGGCAATCGGTCTCCTGGATGCTGGGGAAAGATGCTTTCCAGGAAGCGGATATCTACGGAATGGCCATGCCGGTTGTAAAACACTCCTACCTGCTTAAAAAACCAAACGACATTCCGCATACGATTCGGGAGGCGTTTCATATCGCCACCACTGGACGTCCGGGACCGGTGTTGATTGACATCCCAAAGGATGTCAGCGGTGGGCATTGCGATATCGATCTCCACGCTGAAATGGATATCCCCGGATATAAGGATGTCCCCGCTCCGGATCACGACACCATCCTTGAAATTGCGGAGGCAATCAGTAAATCAAAACGGCCGCTGATTCTCGCCGGTCATGGTGTTGGCATTTCCGGCGCGGATGAGAGTCTGTTGCAACTGGCCGAGAAAGTTTGTATTCCGGTAACAAACACACTGCTGGGAAAGGGCGTGTTCCCGGAAACACACGCGCTGGCGCTCGGTATGCTGGGCATGCACGGAACGGCCTATGCCAACAAGGCGATCTGCGAATGCGACTTGCTGCTCAATATAGGGTCGCGGTTTGATGACCGCATCATCGGACAGGCTGGCATGTTCTGCAAGGATGCCGTTAAAATCCATGTAGATGTCGATGCATCCGAATTCGGGAAGATGATTGTGCCGGACATTGCCTGCGTCGGCGACGCGAAGGCTGTGCTCGATGAACTGATCAAGCATGTACCTGTACTCGATACGCATGACTGGTTGAAAAAGCTCGATGGCTACAAGAAAAAATATCCATTGAAGTTCATCCGTCAGGGCAGCCTGAAGATGCAGCATATTATTGATGAAATGTATAAGCTCTCCAACGGCAAAGCGGTGACGGTTACGGACGTTGGGCAACACCAGATGTGGGCGGCCCAGTTCTATAGGATTGATGAACGCAACAACTTCCTGAGTTCCGGCGGAGCGGGGACGATGGGCTACGGCCTGCCGGCGGCGATCGGGGCCCAGTTTGGGCGTCCGGACGATCTGGTGGTGGCTTTCATTGGGGACGGCGGTTTCCAGATGACCCAGTTCGAACTGGCCACCGCAGCACTTCATAAACTGCCGATCAAGATCGTTGTGCTGAACAACCACTATCTGGGTATGGTTCGCCAGTGGCAGGAACTGTTCTATGAGGACCGCACCAGCGGGGTGGATCTCGAAGGCAACCCCGACTTTGTCAAGCTGGCGGAAGCCTACGGAATCAAAGGCTTCAATATCAGGCGGCCCGGTGATGTTAAGCGAATTCTGCAGAGTGCGTTGGACTACACCGACGGACCCTGCCTGATCAACTGTGAAGTGGAGAAAACGGACAACGTTTTCCCGATGATACCGGCCGGCGCCGCCGTTGAGGACATGCTGATTGAACCGCCTAAACACAAAATGGAAAAACCGACCGGTTCCACTTAATCGAAGGAGAATGAACGATGCCGAATAATGATAAGAATCTGCATACACTCAGTGTTTATGTCGCCAACAAGCCGGGCGTACTCGCGCGTGTTGCGCAGGTGTTTGCCCGACGCGGGTTTAATATTGAATCGCTCGTGGTTTCGCCGGCGGTCGACGGGAATTTTTCCAGGATGACCATCGGGCTGAGCGGTGATCCGTCCGGGCTCGATCAGATTATCATGCAGCTATCCAAGCTGGTTGATGTACTGAGCTGTTTCGATCACTCTTCGGATACGGCCGTGATGAAGGAGATGGGGTTGATCAAGATTGCCGTAGATGCCGAAGATCGTCCCGAGGCCCTGCAGATCATCGAGCATTTCGGCTGCAAGACCGTTGACCTGACCCCGACTTCCATCGTGGTCCAGATAGTTGGCGATCCGGCCAAGATCGACGCGTTCGAGGAAATGATACAGAAATTCAATATCATTGAAATCGTCCGCACCGGCAAGGTCGTGATGAGCCGCGGCGAAGGCATGACCTGATTTTTCCAATGATCGGAAAACGCGGATCCAGTCATTGGAGAATAGCGGTTTAACCATTCCAACGGTTGGAAGACGAAGGTGGAAAACTTCCAGCCACTGGAAAAAGGGCAGGGCAGCCTGCCCTTTTTTAATTCAGTGATTTCTTGTTGCGATGCCGCGTATAGCGCTCGTCCGTGCCTAGGTTTACCGGGAAGCCGACTATGGTGATCAGTTCGTACATCAGATCGCGCAGGTGGTCGCCGCTGCCGCTGGCAAGGATAATGAGATCCTTCTGTCCGGGGGTCAGCTCCCCGGCATAACCACACAGGATCATTTCGATCGACGCGTTGATGGCGGTCAGCGGTTGCATCAGTTCCTGCGCAATTTCGGCGATTTCGCTGAGCAGTTCCGTGCGGCTCATCCCTTCTGAATTTCCACCGACCGTTCCGGTGTCGTCATCGGAGCTCTGTATGCGCTTGGCGAGCTTGTCTAGTTTGTCCTTGGTCGAATCGACAAGCCCGACCATGTTTGAACTGGCATGATCCACCAGCTCTTTAATCAGTCCGTTGTCGGTACCCTCGGACTGCATAAGGTGTTCGAGTTTTTCCAGCACTAGAGCCAGGGTACCGAGATTGGCGTCGGTCGGAGCAGAGGTGCCTCCCTGGGTGGTGTCCCGGTTGCTCTGGACCACAATGCGGTGCCAGTCTTTCGGGGGCACCTCGGCATCCGCCAGCACTTCCTGGGCCGCATGCATGCCTTTGGAACGGATATAGGACGCAATCTTTTTTTCGCTCCGCTCAACGGCGGCCCGGTGTTCAACATACCGCGTGGCCAGGATTTCCATATCCAGGTTCTCATCCATTTCCCTCACGGCCTGGACAATCTTGCGATCGAGTTCCGGTTGATCCGGTCCCGCAATGTCCCGCATCTTTTCAAGAATACTCTCTTCCAGCAGCAGCAGGGACTTTTTCAGATCCGCTTTGCCGTCCGCTCCCTTGAACGCAGGACTCTTCCTAAGTCCCTGGTATGTACGGCGCAGACAACCCAGAATAATGTCGCTGAGTGATTCGCCCGACAGTTCAGAGGTGGTTTGCTGAATGGCTACGGATTCCATGATCATCTGCCCCAGCTTGTCGGGATCCGCCGCCAGTTCCTTCAGGTCATCTTGAACATCCTCGGCCTCGACCCCGACGTCACCTTTAATAAAGGCTACAATCTGTTCCACATGCACGGTCGACGCCCCTCCGCCGGATCCTTCGCCATCGCCGCCCGACATTTCATCATCGAGCACCAGCACACCACCGCCAGCCAAGTCGCCTTTGTGTGCCACCGTATGTCCTTCGCGCACGGCTTGATAGACCGATTGCTCGTTTGCGACATGGGACAGACCGGCCGCTTTCATGCCAACCCGGAATTCTTCGGCTTCTTTGTTGGCCAGTAGATTCACCAATGTGCGGAACTCATATTCCGATATGCCGGAGGCAATGCGCAGATTGGTGATTTCCAGATAGGTCAGCCGTTTTTCCAGGCTTTTAAGTAGCGTGCCTTGAATATTGACCGGTTTTTCATCGATGGTCATGACGCCGCTGAATGCGCCGATATAGACCTTCTTCCGTTTCAGAAACAGCTTCTGCAGTTCGGCGTAGGTGGCATCGAATGCCTGCTGAAAAGCGGGATGGGTTTCTCCATAGGTTGCGCGGGTGTTGATGGCCCGGCTTAAAGCCGTAAGTGCCCCCAGCAGCACCTCGTCTTCTATCTGTAGGAAACTTTTTTCATTGTCTTTTGTCATATCATCCCCAATCTGCGGGCAAGATAGCAAATTGGCGTTTCCTAAGCAAAAAGAAAGTCGATACAGACTGAATTATCTCGTCAGGAGCAGTGGTGTTTTGCAATATCCCAAGCCTATGAGTGCGCAGACAAAGATACTGGATGTACAGAACCTAGAAATTCATTTTGGCGAAGGGGAAAACCTCGTCAAGGCAGTCGATGGGATCAGTTTTGAAATCAATGATCGCGAAACGGTGGCGCTGGTGGGCGAAAGCGGCAGTGGCAAGAGTGTCAGTGCCTTGGCGCTGGCAAAGCTGGTTCCGCAACCGCCGGGCCGCTACGTGGGCGGGACGATTCATTTCAAGGGCGCCGAAATCCTAACCCTCGATGCGTCCAGTCTTCGGAAGCTGCGTGGTAACGAGATTGCCTATATCTTTCAGGAACCGGCCACTTCGCTGAATCCGGTGTTCAGGGTGGGCTACCAGATTGGCGAGGCGCTGCGCCTGCATCGCAAGGGGGTGGACGTTAAAAGCGAGGTCCACCGTTTGCTTGATCTTGTTAAAATAAACGAACCGGATCGGGTCGCGAAATGCTATCCCCACGAGCTCAGCGGCGGAATGCAGCAACGGGTGATGATTGCCATGGCGCTGGCGTGTGACCCCGACCTGCTCATTGCCGACGAACCGACCACCGCGCTGGATGTGACCGTACAGAAAAGCATCCTTGAACTGCTCACCGGTCTGCGGGATGAGTTCGGCCTATCCATTCTGCTGATTACCCATAACTTTGGATTGCTTTCGGGGATTGCCGACCGTGTGTACGTGATGAACCAGGGCAAGATTGTCGAATCGGGAACGACGGAGCAGGTATTGCGGAATCCGCAGGTGGAATACACCAAGAACCTGATCGCCGCCATTCCGCGCCTGCATCCCGACCCGGTTTAGTTTTATTTCAAAAAAGGAGAAATCGAATGACCAAAACAATGCTCGTTGCCGTCGCAGTTATGTTGTCTTTGTACACAAACGCTTTTGAAAAGTTGGCGTTCGACAAAACCATTCCCTACAAGCAGGTGGCCGGCGCCAAGGAGGCTGCAGGCAACACGCTGACGCTTGAGGTGTTCCTGCCAAAAAACCATGATCCGTCCAAGAGGGTGCCCTGCGCGGTCTTCTTTTTTGGCGGCGGCTGGAGCGGCGGGTCAACCTCGCAGTTCCATTTGCAGGCAAAGTATCTGGCATCGCGCGGCATGGTGGCAATCTGTGCCGACTACCGCACCAAAAAATCGCACGATGCGCAGCCTTTCCAATGTCTGGAAGACGCCAAGTCGGCCGTTCGTTACGTCCGCGCCCACGCCGCGGAGCTGGGGATTGATCCGGACAAAATTGCCGCTGGCGGCGGCTCGGCCGGCGGACATCTCGCGGCGGCCTCGTCGATGTGCCTTGAAAAGTTCAATGCCCCCACGGACGATATGAACGTCAGTCCTGTCGCCAATGCGCTGCTGCTGTTCAATCCGGTCTATGACAACGGCCCCGAGGGCTACGGCCATGAGCGCGTGGCGGAGTACTACAAGGATATCTCGCCCATGCACAACATCCGCTCCGGTACGCCGCCAACCATCGTTTTCTTTGGCGACCATGATGTACATGTGCCCGTCGCCACCGTCGAAAAATACAAGGCACTCATGGAACAGGCCGGCAGCCGCTGCGAAACGTTTGTCTATAAGGACCAGACGCACGGTTTCTTCAACCTGAAAAAAGGCGGCCCGGAAATGTTTATCCAGACCGTCACCGAAATGGATCGTTTCCTCGTCTCGCTCGGTTTCCTGGAAGGTGAACCGACCATCAAGGAATGGACTGCTTCCAACACGGCCCAGGAAGCGGCACCAGAAAAGAAACAGTCAAAAAAGAAGAAGCAAAGGAAGAAAAAATCATGAAACATTTTCTGCTGATAGGAACGTTGATGGCCTGTTCGCTCATTGCAACGCAGGCCAAAGCCGACGAACGCCCCAATATCATCTTCATTCTCGTCGATGACATGGGCTATTCGGACATTGGCTGCTACGGCGGGGAGGTCAATACGCCGAACCTCAACCGGCTGGCGAAAAACGGCATCCGCTTTACGCAGATGCACAACACCTCCAAGTGCTTCCCGTCGCGCGCCTGTCTGCTGACCGGTGTCTACGCGCAGCAATGCGGAATGGATCGTGGATTCACCGAGGGGATTAAGAACGCGGTAACGCTTGGCGATGTGGCGCGTACGGCGGGTTACCGCACGCTGGCAGCAGGCAAGCACCATTGTGGGCAAAGTCTCTACGACACCGGCTTCGACCGCTGGTTCGGGCTGCGCGACGGCGCGAACAACCATTTCAATCCCGGCAACCAGCGGCCGGGCGAACCCAAGCCCGCGCAGAAAAAGCCGGGCAAGCGCGCCTGGTGTATTGACGACAAGACCTATACGCCGTACACCCCGCCCGAAAAGGATTTCTACTCCACCGACTACTACACCAAATACGCCATCTCCTATCTGGAGGAGTATAAGGATGAGGACAAACCATTCTTCCTCTATCTCGCCTACACCGCGCCGCACGATCCGTTGCAGGCCTGGCCGCGCGACATCGCGAAGTATCGCGGGAAATACATGGTCGGCTACCAGGCCATCCGCGACGCGCGCTATAAAAGAATGATAGAAATGGGAATCGCCGATCCGAAGATGAAACTCTCCGAACCGGTTTCCAAGGATTGGAACTCCCTGTCCGAAGAGAAGAAGGTCGAGGAGGATCTGCGCATGGCGGTCTATGCCGCCATGATCGACTGCGTCGATCAAAACATCGGCAAGTTGCTGAAAAAGCTCGAGGAACTCGGCAAGCTCGACAACACGCTCATCATGTTCGCGGCCGACAATGGCTGTTCCTCCGAAAATGCGGAAAAAGCTGTCGGCGGTACCGGCGAAATCGGGTCGATGACCTACTGGGCATCGTTGCAACTGGATTGGGCAAACGTCAGCAATACCCCGTTTCGCTACTACAAGAACTACAGCTACGAAGGCGGTATCTGCACCCCGTTCATCGCCTGTTGGCCGAAGGGAATCAAGAATGGCGGCTCGCTTAACCACAGCCCCCGTCACTTCGTCGACGTGATGGCTACGCTAACTGAGCTTTCCAGGGCGCAATACCCGCAGGAATTCCGCGATCAAAAGATTGTTCCGATGCAGGGCGAAAGCCTCGTGCCCACTTTCCGCGGATTGGAAACCCCGGAGCGCAAAAAGCCGATCTTCTGGCAGTGGTCGAAAGGCAAGGCTGTCCGGCGCGGCAAATGGAAGGCCGTCGCGAATGGCGGGGAGTGGGGCCTCTACGACATGGAGGCCGACCGCAACGAAACCACCGACTTGAA
>JAIPIO010000108.1 GCA_021734595.1 Kiritimatiellales bacterium
ACCGCGCAGCTGCCCGCCGACATCAAGGAAAGAGGGTTGTCAGCGCGCTGGGCAGCCCTGAAGCTGCTTGAACACGACGAGTGGGCGCTGGATTTTCTTGGCAGTCCGGTTGCAATCCTTGAGGCCGCCAAGGAGGAAATCACACGGGTTGAAAAGCACATCGGTGAAGACCTTGATATTATTATCGCCGACGGGCGCTATGGATTTATCCATGGCCTCACGCAGGACGTTATCCAGCGCGACGCCGCGTTCAAGGGTAACATTACTGAAGCCATTGATAAAATCGTACTCAACCGCCTGCTGGGCATTCCCGTCTTCTTCTTTGTAATGTATATGGTCTTCGCCATCACCATGAATGTCGGCGGACCGTTTATCGGTTTTTTCGACCGGCTTTGCGGAGCCGTTTTCGTCGATGGGTTCGGCCACCTGCTGGCCGCAGTGCACACCCCCGAATGGTTGACGACCCTGCTGGCCAACGGCCTGGGAGGGGGAATCCAGACGGTATCGACCTTCATCCCACCGATTTTCTTCATTTTTCTCTGTCTCTCATTTCTGGAGGATTCGGGCTACATGGCACGCGCCGCATTTGTCATGGACCGCTTTCTGCGCGCCATCGGACTGCCGGGCAAGGCCTTTATTCCGATGCTGGTCGGCTTCGGCTGCAACGTGCCGGGCATCATGGCCACCCGTACGCTGGAGAACAACCGGGACCGTATCCTCTCCATACTGATCAACCCCTTCATGTCCTGCGGTGCGCGCCTGCCGGTGTACACCCTGTTTGCTGCCGCCTTTTTCCCTGAAAGCGGGGGCATATTAATCTTCGCCATATACATGACCGGAATTTTCCTCGCAGTGATTACAGGACTGCTCTTTAAGCGAACCATCCTGCAGGGTGACGTTTCCACCTTTGTCATGGAGCTGCCCCACTATCACATGCCAACGCTTAACGGCATCATGTTCCATACCTGGACGCGGTTGAAGGGATTTATCATCCGGGCCGGCAAGGTTATTCTGGTTGTGGTGGTCATCCTGAGTTGCCTGAGCTCGATCGGCACGGATGGAACGATCGGCAATGACAACTCGGGAAATTCCATCCTTTGCGCGGTCAGCCGTAAAATCACACCCGTTTTCCGACCCTTGGGGATCAAGGATGAAAACTGGCCGGCCACGGTCGGCCTGTTTACGGGTATCTTCGCAAAGGAAGCGGTGGTCGGCACACTGGATTCGCTCTATTCCCAAATCGGCGCGGAGGAAACCGGCACGGAAGAGGAGGTAGCCTATTCCTTTTTGGGAAGCATTGCCGATGCGTTTGCCGCCATTCCGGCGGGCTTTGACGGCTTTTTCAAATCGATGACCGATCCGCTGGGCGTTTCCAGTGCCATGCACGAAATTGATTCGTCCGACCAGAAATCCTATTCCGTCATGGTACAGCGCTTCGGCGACGGAAACGCGGCCATTGCCTATCTTTTATTCATTTTGATCTACGCCCCCTGCGTAGCGGCCATCGCAGCCATCTACCGGGAAACCAGTCTGGGTTGGGCTGCGTTTGCAGTATTCTATTTGACGGTGCTGGCGTGGACAGTCGCCACGGGATTTTATCAGATGGCCACCTTTGCGGCACATCCCCTGTCATCCGCACTGTGGCTGGCTTTTTGCGTTTTCCTGGCTGCGGGCGGTTATGCCGGGCTCGTACTCCATGGGCGGGGAAACCGGGTCAGTGCCTAGCGGCGGGGTTCCAATGATTGGAACACTTTTTCCAGACATCGGAAAAAGCACAAAAAAAGCCCGGCATCACCGGGCGTGCGATATCATGAATCTTCTTCCCTCGGCTAATAGGCGCCCTTTCCGCCAAATACCACTTTGAAGGTTCTCACTATGATCACAATGTCGAGCCAGACTGACCAGTTGCGTACATAGTAGGGATCCCATTTTTCCATGCCAGCGGTGCCGGCTTCGCTGCGCCCGGACACTTGCCACAAGCCGGTGACACCGGGATAGACGCGGTCGCGCAGGAAGCGCACCTGCTCGGGAAGATCCCGATAATGATAGTCAGGCAATGGGCGTGGACCCACCAGCGACATGGATCCCCATAGCACATTCAACAGCTGTGGTATCTCGTCAAGCGAGGTTTTTCGGAGAAAGTTGCCGATCCTGGTCGTGCGCGGATCCTTCTTGAGCTTGTAGTGCCGCTCCCATTCAACACGCAGTGCCGGATCCCTTTCAAGAGCCCGCTCCAGCACCTTCTCCGCATCCGGCACCATGGTGCGGAATTTCAACGTGCGGAACACCTTCCGGTTTTTGCCAAGGCGCGGCTGTAGAAAGATAGGGTTCTTGAAATCCTCAAGCCAAATCAGGATATAGAGCAATGCCAGCAGCAAGGCCCAAAGCGGTAATGTTCCAATGATCAGCACCAGATCGATAACGCGCTTAGTGATCAGGGCAAAGGGGTTAAGTAGGTTGCGTGTAATTTCGAGGCCGAGAATCCCCTGCAGGTCGCGGGGAACCACCCATAGCGAGGGAGCTTCAAACAGGTCGGGAACAAGGATCACCCGGCGGTAGATCTCGAGAGGGCCTTCGAGCGTTTCAATCAACTTATGCCGTGAAGCGTCGGCCATCGCCATGATGGCAATGGGGGTACGGGTGGTGATGTTGTGGAGATCACCCAAAACGGGGACTCCGTTAATCACGGCACCTTGCCTGGCCTCATCGGAAAAAACCACTGAGGGGATGTAGCCCAGCCCAGGTTCCGCACGCACGGCCGTGATCACCATTTCAACCGAGCGGATATCACCATAGATGGAGACCGGCACGCCCCATTGCCCCAGACTGATCACGATGCCCCTTGTGGTTGCGCGCGCGAGCGGAACGAAGACTGCGCTCAGTAGGTAGGTGAAAAGAAAGACGATGCGGCTGGAGGAAAACGTGATCCTTGAAAAAAAAGACGCCAGCAACACTGTGGCAAAAAGAATAAACAGGGCTCCTTGGATCCGTCGAAGCTCATCCACAACCCCCACACCCCAACCGGGGAGCAAACGGGCAATTGCGGAAACCACGGTCCAGGCAGGGACAATCATGAATCCATTGCGGATCGAAAACGGTATACCATTGCTCAACAGTAATAGACCATTTGCCAGGCAAAGCGCGCCCGATACCGCAACGGCATCCGCCATCATGATCGCGAGCGTATTCGACATAAACCGACGGTAGAACCTCGGTTGCCGCCCTGCCATATCAATATTGATAACATCCCGCCTCAAGTTACACCTCGATAAACATGCGGGAAAGAATGTCTAATATAAGTTCGTTTTACTAGCATTTTTTCACCGCGCAGTTGGTGGATATCCCGGTCGGATAGCGTCAACTATCCCATACATCGATTTCTGCACGCCCCTATTCGTCAGCACCCGCTGGGTCAAGTGCCCGCCGTATGGCGAACAAGAATCGGGTTATTCCTGCATCATAAGATCCAATAGCGTCTGCAACAGAAGGATTTCCGGGTCATCTTCGTCCGGCATACCTTCACCTTGTTGCTTATCTGTTACATCCCCCTGATTGCCAACTGTGGGTTCAGTGATGGGTGCCGGCATTTTTTTTGGGGGTTGCATATAACCCAGTTTAACTTTCAGCCATTGTATATTCCGCTTCGTGGACGGGCTGTTCTTAATCTTCATGGCCCGGTCAAAGACATGCAATGCCTCTTCGTAATGCCCGGCTTTTCGCAATTCGACCCCAAGATTCCACTGATAATAGTCATTAAAACGTTTATATTCAGCGACACGGCGCAGCAGTTCCAATCCACGCTCCTGCTCACCGAGATAGATCAATACCCGCCCGAGACCGAAAACAACCGTCGGTTCAAGCTGGTTCAGATTATATGCCTTTTCGTAGATATTCTTCTCTTTTACCGCAAATGAATGTTTTTCATCCCGATCAAGCGTATAGTACCGCTTCTTGAAATAGATTTCTCCAAGCCCGGCATAGGCTCGCCAGTTTTGCCGATCAACCTTGGCGGAAATGTTATAATACCGTTCTGCAAGTTCCGCTTTTTTCCCCGTCGAGGCGCGGTCGCCCAATAGTCGCAGATAGGCCGAACCCATGGTCTGTCCGCACAAAACCGTCGCGGCCAGGAAGGTGATTCCAAGGATGGTACAGAGAATGTTTGGCCAATGGCCGAAAACGCCAGCCGGCGGGTTTTCAGATTCCGGTTTCATCTTCGCAACCTTTCGGCCCTGGGCGGCATGAACCATGGGTCCCACCGCCACCGCCGCCAGAAAAACGAACACCTGAGCGTTGGCAAACACGTGCATCTGAAAATCGAAAAAGGAATGCACCATCGTTCCCGCCATGGTGCCCAGGAATGCAACAGCCAAATAGGCATGATGCATATTCGGTGTCTTCATAAAGAAAACGAACAGCCGCACGATACCGTACAGCCATGCCGCCGCAAATATTCCGAAACCAATCAATCCGTAATCGGCCATCATTTCCAGATATTCGTTATGCGGGTGGCCGGTCAGGAGCCGCACTGCTTTACACCGGTACCTGTATTGAGGAAAGACCAACTCGTAATTGCCGGGACCAAAACCGATAAGCGGTTTCTTCTTGATCATGTCAATCGTATCCATCCAGGTCTGTGGACGAAAATCCTTTGATTCGCTTCCGATACCCTCCTGCTGTTGCCCCTGAACAAACTCAACCACCGGTTTCATCCGCCGCCGGAACACCTCGGAATACTTCCATGCCCCCGTCAGCAGAACGGCACTAAGGAGCGGAACAACCACCAGCAACGTGAGAAACAGTTTCCGGCTGTTGCGCAGCGCAAGCAGGCAGACGGTCACGCCCAGAGCGGCAATGCTGCCCAACCAACCCGCGCGCGATTCGCTTAGATAGATCGGCGGCAGAAAAAGAACCAGGCTGTAGCCGGCAAGAATTCTTAACCATATACCCGCTTGGGGAATAAACGGCAGTACCAGACAGAATGGCAGGAGCATCTGCAGCAAATGGGCAAAATGGTTGGGGCAGATATAGGTGGCGGACAACCGGCCCTCATAGGTGAAATAGCGTTCGGTCCATAGAACATGATCCGGACTCTTAAAGTGGTTCACCACGCCATACAGGGCGATCAGCATGACGACAAACATGAATGCGCCCAAAAACCCGCGGATGCGGCGGAAGGTGGAAAAAGCACCGGCCCACGTCCAATAGGCCCCGACAATGCCCCCCAATGCAAGCATTTCAATTTTCGCCTCATAGGGAATGTCGGCAAAAGGCGCCAACACCATACCAAATGCCAGGAACAGCAGGAGCAACCCTCCGGATAGCGGTGCCGAACGCATGGCCGACCGGTTCTGCCTGTTTGTAAAAAACCAGACCGTTACCAACGTGTAATTCAACATCAGCGCAGGGGCGATCAACCATGTTTTATCCGCTCCGGCCAGACCGTAGAACAGGATGGAAGACAGCGGCACAATAAAAAGAAGCAGTATAATCCAGCCCCCCGACGATCCGTTTGCCCCGGTCGCCTCATGTCTTTTCTTTTTCAATGTTCTCTTTTTCCCGTTCATTGCATCCCTTTCGACGATCCCTGCTTTTCCAGTAGCCAGATGCCGCCGAATTCATTGTCCAAGAGGCGGCCGACATGTGGACGTAATTGCCGGGAGAGGGTTTCAACCCGTTTGGCTTGTGAAGGAAACCGAACCTTCATCGACGCAGGATACTCAAATACATCATTCAGGATATAAACTTTGGAAGCGGATATGGCCCTTGTCTGCCAATCACGCGACGAGGATTGGTTGAGATCAATGACTTCGGCTTTAGAGTGATACTTCAGATAGCGGACAAATACAGGATTTTCCGCAGTGAGAATGATATCCCCCTCCGTTGCATGTTCCAGAACCCATGCTGACTTCTGAATATTATAATCACTCTCCGGGTGCTTCAGCAGTCCGATCCCGCCCACATAATTATGCAATCCCAGGAAAATCAGAATAAGCATCACGATCCACAGTTTATTGGCCCGCGCCAACGGAGCAATAATCAGCCCGCACACCAGCAACCAAAAAGGAATCAGTCCCATCACCCATACTTCGGGATTGCCCGGTTCCATCAGCAGCAGCGCACCGGCATACAGTATAAACCAGAGCGCAATAACAAATATGGTCTGCCAGCCGCCAACCATCATCAAGACGTTCGTACGCTCATCCCGCACCGCCTTCCGCCATGCCGAACCGGCACGGACAACGCCGTAGAGCGACATGCCACTCAGCAATACCAGCGTCATAAGAGGAACAATACGCTGAACCATGGAAAGACTCCTGCCCAGATATACCTCTTCCATGAGCATGCGGGACGGGAACAGTTGCAGCAACCAGTCACTGACTGCCGGAAACGAAAAAAGGAAGTTGCCCGAAACCAGACACTGGCTCAAACCAATAAGCCCCTTGGGAAACAGATTCCATTCCAACCGCTCGCTCAACGGCGGGAGGCCCAGGCTGAAAACCTGCGACGACTCAAAATAGAAGATCCACGCGTAGGCAAACAGCACGACGGTTCCGGCAACCACTTCATGCCATACCGCATACCGCAGCTTGCCGTTTAACAGGTAAAACAGCGGGATAATTATAAAGACCGGCACGCCATTCATCACATGGAATAATGCACTGACACCGGAAATGAACGCAGCCAAAAGCACCATGTTCAAACTCTTTTTCGGAGCGGTGGCCAGAAAAACGGCCAGCAGAACAAGAAAACTGGCAGGCAGAATAACCTCGGCCTCAACCGCATACCGCCAGAAACCGTAGGAAAGGGCCATCAGGCCTGCTGCGAAGAGTGAACTGACCGGCCGCATGCTGTAACGCCGGTAGCAGAACCGGTAGAAGAGAAAAACCGCCCCCGCCGCGGAAAGCGAACTGAAGAAAACCAGCAGCGGATAGGCCCGGTCGGAATACCCGATTGCTTGAAGACCATTATAGATGCCCTTGGTTGCGGCACCGTACAAAAGATGGTGCGGGTGGTAAAGCCAGTCATGGCCATCCATCTCAACCTGATATGCATATTCGAATGCGTCATCGGCTTCGGTATGGTTGACAACCCCGGAATTCCAAAAAAACAGGAACGCGGAAACAAACAACAAAATATGGAAAATCCGGCGCATGATTAGTCATCCACTTCGTATTTTCGGATGCCGAGCAGCTGCAGGGCGGAATAAAAGAGAAAGCATGGGACAATATCCAGATAACGGCGCCACAACCGTTTCGGTTCCTGGCACAGTCGATGAAGCCACTGCAACCCGGAATTCTTGATCCATCCGGGAGCATCTTTCTTGAGCCCCGCGTGAATATCAAATGCGGCCCCCACCCCAAGCATGATTTTTGCATCCAGCTTATGAATGTGCCCAGCCATGAACCGTTCCTGCTTCGGGGTGCTCAAACCAACCCAGAAAAAATCGGGTTTGCAGGCCGTCACCATTTGCTGCAGTTCATCCTCTTCGGCATCGGTTAGCGGACGGAATGGCGGCGCGTAGGTGCCGACTATTTTGATGCCGGGGAACCGGTGTTCGAGATTCATTTTTAATTTGTCCAGCGTTTCACAGGTAGAACCGTATAAAAAATGGGAAAATGAATTGCCCGTAAAATCGGGCTCATCAGTCAGCGGTGGATGCGTCCTTCCTTCGCAGATTTTGAGCATCAATTCTGGACCGTAAACCCTGCCCATATGTATGAATCCATACTCCCGCCCCATCCACACCGTCGGCATGCCGTCAGGGACCGTCATCAGCGAATTATTGTGGATCGCTTTCAGTTCCGTGTCGCGCTGCGACTCAATCACACCATGCACGCTGGTCACACACACATAACCGGTTTTGCCGGCTTGCACACAGTTGAACAAGGTTTGTGCCGCCCGTTCCAAATCAAACGCGCAGATCTCCACACCCAATACATTGGTGCAGGGTATATCTAAATCTTGATCAACCATCCCTGAAATCCATTTCGTCAAACTTCCACAAATACATTCCGCATCGCCTCAATGTACCCTTGCGCGGTAAAATTTTCGACATAAACCCGCTCCGCCGCCCGCCCCATTCGGCTGCGCAATGCCACGTCCGAAAACAGTTTTTCGATCGCATCCGAATAGGCCGAGACATCATGCACATCGCATATAAACCCTGTTTCACCATGCCGCACGATATCCGCCGGCCCGCGCCAGTTGGACGCCACCACGGGAAGTCCATGCGCCATCGCCTCCAAAACAACCACGCCGAAAGTCTCATACTCGTAAAATGTCGGAAAGAAAAAGATGTCTGCTTTTGCGTATTCTTTCCAGAGATCTTCACCCTGCAATGATTCTAAACACGTAACTGAAGAATCAAGGTTGTATCTTTTCTTCAGCAAAAAAAATCTTTCGCGATCTGCCGGGTGCATCCACTCCCCGGCCAGCCGAAATGCAAACTTTATATTCCGTAATGAGAGGAGACGCGCTGTTTCCAGCAGATCAAATACACCTTTTGACTCCAAATGGTGCCCGACGAACAGGATGCGGAGTTCATCTACTGCTTCATTTCCAACGGACTGATGAATCGGGACATCTATCCCGTACGGGATTACATAAACCTTTTTGGAATCCAACAGTTCAGCATCACCTCTGCACGCGTTTCCTAAAACAACAGCGGCATCAGGTCGCATCCATGGACGCCGCAACCAACGCCTGCGGTCCAGAAAACCGCCAAGCCCGTATGCATGGAAGTGAAAAACGGTTTTTCCTGCCAGCCGTCGGCAACAGATCAGAAAAAACATATCGCGCAATACAGGCATCCAGCGGGCGGGTGCCGGAGGATAATATAAGATCGCGCCAGGATGTTCTTTTAAGGCGGAGCGCGCTTCATGTATCAACTTAAACAATCTGCCGACTTTCCCTATTCTGAATATCCTGTTCTCGTGAACATGCCGGGAAAAATCCATCCGTATATGAATAATATTCAACTCATCGCGCAACCCTTCCAGCAAAGCATCAATCATCACCGCCTGACCATGAAAGGGCGGCGGGGTTTGCCCCACTATAATTACTGTTGGCGACTGGTTGACCTGAGTCACTTTTCCCCCAATCTGCTTAACCAGCGCATTTCCGGGTGTACCACCCGAATGGTGCGGCGTTGCATCTCTTCAGCACAATAAATCGAATACGAAAACGGCTTCTGCCTGTAAGCGCCACTTATCCATTTTGAGATGCGGTGTCGCGCAAGCCATGCTCCGCGTAACAGTCGCACCCACACCGGCGCCATCATGAACAGCTTTTTCTGCTCATCGAGGGCACGACCACTAAGGCTCATGATGTCTGCTCGATCTGAAAAAACCGCCAAATAATCGCCGCATACACCACCCCGCACTTTCTTTTCCTGCATCCGAACAAACCAATCGGCATCACCAAGCACCTTCCATTCCGGATCAAAAAAGAGACCGTTGTTTTTCACGGCGCCAAGCCGGATAAAGGTTGCCGCAGTAAAGATCGGCAGATGATTGGTCATGATATGCCACTTTCGCGGTGCGACAACTTTGCGGCAGCAAACAAGTTTGCCTTCTGTATCGGTCACGAGAACACTTCCAAACAACACATCTTTGCGGGGATGAGCCGCGAACCAGCGGGACACGTTCAACAATGTATCCGGCAGATACTGTTCATCGCAATTCAGGTAGGCCACAACCTGTGTGTCAGGTTCCGCCCGACGCCAACCCCTGTTAACGGCATCATACATCCCTTCATCCGGGGCCGATTCGAATGAAAACGAATATCCTTCCAGTTGTCCGTCCGCCTTGCGCGCCTCAATCTGACTCGAATATTCACACAGGAAATCAACGGTTCCATCGTTGGAGCGTCCATCCTGTACATGGTGATGTGCAGTCACTCCCGCCTGGTCGGCAACCGATGCAATGCAACGTTTAAGCATGGCACATTGATTCAGCGACGACGTTGTAATAAAAAACTTTGTCAAACCCACCCCCGCCGCGCACAAAATTGGTTTTCCCCCTGTTGCCAGCAAATATCAAACCGGGAAGCGACCTCCTGAAAAACCGCTGAACACTCTGGGTCAAGCCAGTCGTGCAGTTCCACCGCCAATATCCCGACATGATCCAACCACCCGGGATTTCCTGAAAGTACCGTTCTTTCCGCACCTTCGATATCCATCTTCAGGAAATCTATCTGTTCAACCCCATATTTCGCCATCAGGGATGGGATTGTTATGCCTTGGACTGAACCGCACACCCGGCGCTCCATCTCCTGCTCCGGTGGTTTTGTGCGAAATCCGCATTTCCCATACCAATCCACCAGTTCCAAGCTAATCTCGCGATTCCACAAAGCATACGGCACCGGACGAATCTTATTGCACAGGGCTGTGTTTTCACACAGCAATGCATAATTCGAACGCTCCGGCTCCAAAGCAAAAATTTCCGCGTCAACAAAGCGCTCAGCAAAAAACAGCGCACTAAACCCGGTATTCGCGCCGGCATCCACTACCGTGTGAATGTCCTTCTTCGGTTGGAATTCATATTCCCGGCGAAGGAAAACCTGAACGGCAATCGGCACATCCGAGGTATGCAATCGGAAGGCTAGCGGATGGCTTGCAAAAGGCGTTTTAGCCCGTACCAGCAAAGATCCGTCCCCGAACCGGCTTTGGATAGCCAGCGAAATTCCACGCCAGCCAAACAACTTGCAATAGTCATTTAGCTTTTGAAATGTTCCGTCCATCTAAACTCAGGGTTCCCAATATGCGAAAGCTCAGGCAGAGGTGATTCCGATTCAATTCCAACCCTTGGGAAAAAACTTCCAGCCGCTGGAATTGCGGATGCAGCTTTTTCCAGGTATTGGAAGGAATTCTTCCAACCTTTGGAATTTACCGGAACACCGGCAGGTTGCATTTAGGCACATCCTTCAGGCATGGTGCCGTTGAATCCTTTCCCGAGACGATTGGTTTGATGCCACACTCAGGCCATTCAATTCCAATCGCCGGATCATCCCATTTGATTTCGTACTCGTCGCCCGGCGCATAAAAACAACTGCACTTATACATGAAGTCCACATGCTCGCTTAACACATAGAAACCATGTGCAAAACCTGCCGGAATATACAACTGGTCCCCCTCTTCGGCACTCAGTTCCACACCGGCCCATTTCCCAAACGTGGGAGAACCCTTCCGGATATCAACGGCCACATCGAACACCTGCCCCTGAATCACGCTCACCAGTTTGGCCTGCGGGTTCCGGAGTTGGTAATGCAGTCCTCGCAACACTCCCTTGGAAGAACGGGACCAGTTGTCCTGAACAAAAACCGGTTGGATTCCCGCATCCTGATACTGATGCTGCTGATAGGTCTGCTGGAAGAAGCCTCGGTCGTCATTGAAGCGCTTCGGCTTGATCAGCTTGATCTCGGGGATTTCTAAATTCACTACGTTCATTTAAGTTCCTGGTTCCTTGTCCTTAGTGCGTGTGAGCACTCTTCTTCTTTAAGTATTTTATAAATCCACCAATTAAACTACGACATTCTCCTGTCAAAGCGTATAAGGATTCGAATTCCGATTCGGTGATATATTGATTATCTACAGCTACATATAAACAGCTCATCACTTCCGTTGCCGACCTTTGTGAATATACTAAAAATCGGATGAACTCTGCATCGCTTCCACTGTCGAAACCCTCTGCTATATTGTTCATAATAGACACCGAGGCTCTCGTAATTTGATCTTTCAGACCGTAATCCGCACTAAATTTTTCTTTCCTGGTGGCTATATACACCGCCTTTGTCAAAATCCGCGCTTTCTTCCATCCATCAATATCTTCAAATCGCTCTATCTTCATGTGTATCCTCCAAAAACCATGAAGCACTAAGGACTAATACATCAAGCATCACGAAGCACTGAACCTTACATTTCCTCCGCCAACCGCAGCAGGTACTGTCCGTAGGCGTTCTTTTCCATCTCATGCCCCAGAACGACCACCTGGTCCCGTCCGATATACCCCAGCCGGTAGGCAATCTCCTCAATGCAGGATATTTTCAACCC
>JAIPIO010000109.1 GCA_021734595.1 Kiritimatiellales bacterium
AACAGATCAAGCTCTTTGAAATGCGTATCGAGGCGTGTCGCTTGCGGGCACGGGAAGACGGCACGGTATCGCGTATCTACCATTATCCGGGGGGCATTGTTCCCGGCGGTGACGAGGTGCTGGCCAGCGTGCTGACCGGCGAACCGAAGGTGGTTGGCTTCCTTTCGGAATACAATGCAAGGGATGTGATACCCGGCATGCAGGCCTATCTGACTCCCGTTTCCGGGCACGGTCCGGTGATCCGGGCCACGGTGATGGCTCTTACGCCGGAAATTCTTTCCTTGCCGGGACGGGTCAGCCCGACGCCTTCCCAAACCTATCGCGGTCGGCGGGTGGTACTGATGCCGGAACCGGGCTGCGACCTGTTGCCGGGCGAAGAGGTGCAGATTCATTTTTCCAGACCTTGGAATATCCGGATGCTTTGGGATGTATTTAAACGCAGAGGAGAGAAGGCGGAATGAGAGGATTGATACTTCCAATCTTCCTGTTGATGGTTCTGCCGCTGCAGGCCGAGGAACTGCGGTTGGAGCGAGCCCTTGCGCTGGCGGAAAAGCACGATGCGCGTCTGGCGACCCATTCCGCGGCAACGAAACTTGCGCAGTCCCGCAGCGATGCTCCCGTGCAGCGAAAAAATCCAGAGTTGAGGGTGCAAAGTGAGTTGGATTCGGGCGACCCCGACCTCGGCGCCTCGATCCGCTACTTCCCGTTGAATCCGTGGCAGGTGGACGCTGAAAAAAGCGAGAACGCAGCGGCGGTCGAAGAGGGCGCGGCAGCGTATCGGCAGGCGTTGCTTGAAACCACCATTCAAGTGACTTCGGTTTTCCAAGAGCTGCAATGCCTGGAGCAGGAAAAAGCGCTGTACGGCCGGCTGGCGGAAAGAAAAAAGGAATTTGCCGACAGGGTGGATAAACAGCTCGATGCCTCGGTTGAAACGCAGGGCCAGGCGTTGCTGGCGCAGTGGGAGATGCACGAAGCGCTGGAAAACCGCCGTGAGGCGGATCTTAAGGCCGCGCGCTTGAAACAGACCCTGGCCGTGCTTACCGGCCACCAGCCCGGTGAAATCAATGTGGCGCCACTCGATCAGAAAGAAACCTTTGCTGTGCTCGATGCCGGAAAGGAAACGGCCATTGCGCTTGAGACCCGCCCGGAACTCCAGTTGCTAAGGGCTGGGCTGGCCGGAGCCGATGCGCGGATGAGCGGCGCTAGGGCCGCAGGCATACCCTGGCTCAACCACTTGGAGCTGGGTTACAGAAACCACTCACGGGGCTGGCAGCTGGAGGCTGCGTTCGATTTGCCGTTCTTCTCCATTGGAGGTACGGATAAAATGCTGGCCTACGAAGAGGTCACACTGCTCGGCATTGGAATCGACGCGCAGGAACGGATGGTCCGCGCCGAAGTGGAGGCCGCTGTGGAAACCTACAATCTGGCGGTGCGAGAGTGGACGCTCATGCAGGGCCGGCAAATTCCGCTGATCCGGAAGACGCGCAGCTACCTCTCCGGCACGGGAGCCGACGAACCGCTCAGGATGCAGGAGCGGCTGGCGCTTGAGGAAAAACTGATCGACGCGGAACTGCAACTGCTCGGCCTGAGGCGCAGGATTAACCAGGCCGGCGAAGGGCTTGTGGTGGCGACTGGGAAGCCGGTGGATGGGCAGGGGAAAACTCAATTTTAGCAAGGGTGTGGAAATGGCGAAAAGATCGATGGTTTGGCTGACGGGTATTGTGCTGCTGTGCACGATTTGTGGTGTCGGTGCGCAGGTGCGGATCAACGAAATTTGCGCGGTGGCATCGGATCGGCTCATCCGCTGGGACGAAAACGGCTTCGCGCATGTCGGGACGGGGGGAAACTGGTACGACAAGGATTTCGACGCCTCGGGCTGGGGCAGCAACACGGGGCCGATCGGGATGGGAACCAATGTGGCAACCGACTTGGCGCCATGGATGGAGCTTGCCGCTCCCTCGCTCTATCTGCGCAGGCCCTTTTCCGCTTCGGCCGCGCAGGCGGCCGACAGCGGCGCGCTGTCTCTTGAAGTGGTTTATACCGATGGTTTTGTGGCCTATCTCAATGGAACGGAGATTGCCCGGAAAAACGCGGCGGTTGCCGGTGCGCCACTGATGCACGACCAGGCAGCCTATAACGGTGCGGTACGGTTTATTACCGGTTTCCAAAACACGGTGTGGACGAATACCTTCACGCTGGATGCGGCCTCTGCCCTGCTGGTGGAGGGCGTCAATGTGCTGGCCATCCAGTCGCAAAGCAACGACGAAACCTTTTCCGACACCTCCCTGTTCTGCAAGGCCGTCTTGAACACGCCCCCCGCCGTCGTGCTGGCGAACTCCGGCGGTACGTGGAACTGGTTTATCGGAACAGACGAACCGTCCGGTGGGGTGGTCGATCCCACCTATGCCAGAACCTCCGTTTTGCCTTGGGCATGGGCGGAAACCAAATTCAACGACGCCGCATGGGCTGTTGGGCCGGGCGGGATCGGCTACGGCGACGGCGACGATGCCACCGATGTGGAGATCCTGATGAAGGGCAAGGCGACTACGTTGTACATGCGGCGAGCTTTCGCGGTGGCGGATACCGGTGGGACGCTGGAATTCATGGTGGATTACGACGATGGCTTTGTGGCCTATCTCAACGGAAACGAGATTGCCCGTCGCAATGCCGGGACCGCCGGCAGCGTGGTGCCGTATGATGCCTTGGCTCTGGGAATCCACGAAAGCGGCACGTCCATCACCATTGCTCTTGGATCCGCGCTGGACTTTCTGCATGCGGGAACCAATGTGCTGGCGATCCAGGTGCTCAATAGGACGTTGAACAGCAGCGACCTTACGATGAAGGCCGATCTCTACACGCAGGAAGGCACCTCGTTCGTGGAGTTTGGCGATGAGTGGCGCTATTTTGTCGGAACCGAAGAGCCGATTCCTCCGTCGGATGAGGATCCGGTCGACGATCCGGATTCGGGATTCCTCGACTGGATCGAACTTAAAAACGAGGGCACGCAGCCGGTGTCGCTGGTTGGCTGGCGCCTGACGGATGACGCGGGTTGGCTGGACAAGTGGGTTTTCCCGGATGTTACGCTGCCGGCCGGGGGCCAGCTGGTGGTGGCCTGCTCCGAGGTGGATATCCGCGATACCACCGCGCACATGTTGCATACCGGGTTCAATTTAAGCCGCAACGGGGAATATCTGGGACTGTACAACGCGTCCGGCACGATGGTGTCGGAGATCGCCCCAACCTATCCCGAACAGCATCCTTTGTTCACCTATGGCTGGGATGAGACAACCGGGTCCTATCGCTATTTCCATCTTCCAACCCCTGGAGAAGACAATGCGGGCGATACCTTTGCCGTACTGCCGCAACCGCCGGAGATCGAGATGGATTCGGGTTTCTACGATGGTAGTATCGAGGTGGCCATCACCACATCGCTGGCGGGGGCATCGGTCTACACCACCACCAATGGCAGTGCGCCGACGGCGGCCATCGGCACCCTGTACGACGGACCGCTCACTATTTCGGCCAACACCGCCTTGCGGGCGGCAACGGTCAGCGCCGACGGCGTGGCTTCGGACCCCGCTACGCGCAACTATTTGATGAACGCGCCGGAAGCGCTCAAAAGCCTGCCCGCCCTCTGCATGGTCGGCGATGAAGAACAGACGTTTTTCCATCCCCATGGCATTACCGCCATTGTCGGGGGAGTGTATACGAACACCGACAAGAACCGCTGGATGCCGGTCACCCCGGACGACTACCACTCGCCCGTCATGCATGGCCGTCCCTACGAGCGCCGGGTCTGTGTGGATGTGGTGAAGGCCGGAACCAATATATGGACGCAGTTGGATTGCGGCGTGCGGATCGTGGCCAGTTCGTTCTCACGCTCCAAGCTGAAATTCTTACCTGCGGATATGGAGGGAACATGGTATGGAGACACCACCAAAAACAAGGCGCAGTTTAATCTGTTTGTCCGGGGCATCTATGGCGACGACGAATTCGAGAACCGGTTGATTCCCGAATCCCCGCTGGAGGCTCTTCCGCAGGTGCGCGTCCGTTCGGGAAAGAACGATTGGAAAAACCCGTTCATCCGCGATGAAATCATGCGCCGCCTCTACTCGGACATGGGCCATGTCTGCAGCGTCGGTTCGCTGGTGGGGCTTTGGGTGAATGGGACGTACCGTTGTTTCTACAACCCCTGCGAACGCTACGGCGAACCCTTCTACCAGGCGCGTTTCAATTCCTCGCTTGAATGGGATGCGTTGAGCCACGATGCCACCTATGTCTCGAGGTACAATGCCAACGAGGGGGACGATGTGGCCTGGTTGGCCATGTATGACTTTATCGCGGCCAACGATATGTCGGTCTACTCCAACTATGTGGCGGTGTCGCAAATGGTCGACGTGGAAAACTTTACCGACTACCTGCTGGTCAATATTTATGGCGGCACCAAGGACTGGGGCAACAACAACTGGCACGCCTCCCGCGAACGGTCGATCAATGGACGCTTCCGCTACCATGTATGGGATGCCGAGTCGGCCTTGCTGACCTTGGATTACAATCAATTTACAAACAGATTGGCACAGGCCAATCCCATGGGCAAACTGTACCGTGCGCTGGCGGCTTCGCCGGATTACGCCGTCTTCATGCAGGATCGGATTGCGGAGCATTTTTTCAATGGGGGGGCCTTGGAGGATGCGGCGATTCTGGCAAAATGCAATGGGCTGGCGGATGAACTCGACCCCATGATGCAGTATGTGCACGGCATCGTGGTGAATCGGACCAAAATCATTAATTGGATCAACGGCCGCCGCGCCATCGTTCTGCAGCAGCTGCGCGATGCCGGATTCTGGCACGACCTTTCGCGGCCGATCATCTCGCCGGACGGCGAAGGGTTCCGGGGGCAGATCGAGGTTTCGATAGCGAACACCAACGGCGGCGGCGTGGTGTACTACACGCTGGATGGTTCCGACCCCCGCGCACCGGGCGGCGCGGCCCAAGGCGTTGCGTATGCGGCACCGATGGAGCTGACCCACTCGTGCCAGCTCAAGGCGCGCGTGTTCGTGAACGGAATCTGGGGTCCGTTGGCGGAAGCGATCTTCCCCCGGGAGGATCCCGAGGTTTTGCTGACCGAAGTGCACTACCATCCGGTTGTGCCGTCCGGGGGGTCGCCCTACGACAGCGACGACTTTGAGTTTGTGGAGCTGTACAACAGTGGCACCAACACCTTGAATCTGGATGAATACAGCCTGGATGGAGGAATCGAGTTTGACTTCGATGCAGATACGATGCTGGGTCCCGATGAATATCTGGTGGTGGCGCACGATCTGGCGGCCTTCACCAGCCGCTACGACACCAACGGCATGCATCTCGTTGGCGAATATTCCGGCAAGCTTTCCGATGGCGGCGAAAACATACGGCTGGAGTTTTTCGGCGAAAAGCTGTTCGACATCACCTACAACGATGGCCGCGGCTGGCCGAAGGCCGCCGACGGAGCCGGGCCTTCGCTGGTGCCGGCGAGCGACTCCATCTGCGACCAGGGCTTCGATATTCTCGATCACCCGTTCAACTGGCGGGCCAGCACCTATATCCATGGGTCGCCGGGCATGGCCGATCCTGAATCACCGCCGGCCATTGTGATCAACGAAATCGTTGCCCATACCGATACGGGAAATCCCGAGCCGTTCGACTCCAACGACCAGATAGAACTGTTCAATCCGACGGATGCCGCCGCCGTGCTGGATGGGTACTGGTACCTGTCCGACGATCTCTCGGATACGATGCAGTGGAATATTCCGTCGGGAACCATCATTCCCGCCGGTGGGTGGGTGCTGTTTGACGAAAACGATTTCCATCCTGGCCGCACCACGGGCTTTGGCCTCGACAAGGCGGGGGAACAAGTGGTGCTTTCACATCATCCGGGTGCCGGCATGGATCGGGTTGTCGACTGTGTCGTCTTCGAAGGGCAGGCCCGTGGTTCCTCCTGGGGCCGCTATCCCGACGGCGATGAATTTTTCCAAACCTTGGAACCCACGCCGAATGCCGCCAACGAGCTTCCCGCTCCCGGGATACGGATCCAAGAGCTGATGTACAATCCGCGCCCGCTCGACGGCTATAATGCGGACGAGGTGCTTGAATACATCATGCTCACCAACTGTTCGTCGCAGGCGATTGCCTTGGACGGCTTGCCGGACACCACCAACACTTGGCGGATGAATGGCGGGGTGGACTATTCGTTTGCTCCCGGCACCTCCATGGCGGCGGGCGAATGCCTGTGGCTGGTGCCGTTCGATCCGGTGGCGCAGCCGGAGCAGAAAGCATTGTTTTGCGCGGTCTACGGCCTGGACGCCGGCTCGGTGCGGTTGCTCGGCCGCTATGCGGGCGACCTCTCCAACAGCGGCGAGCGCATTACCCTTGAATGTCCGCAGGCATCGGACGATCCGCTCGATCCCGACGACATTTCCTGGATCGTTGTCGACGAGGTGACCTGGCTCGACGAAGCGCCTTGGCCAAGCGGGGCCGACGGCGCAGGTATTCCACTGGTGCGCTGCAGCTGCGCCGGCAACAATCCGCTCAGCTGGATGCTTCCGGACGATTTTGATGCGGATCAACTGCCGGATGAGTGGGAATTGTCCTGCCGGGGCAGTTTGCTGGACCTGGGGAACGGTGATTTCGATGGCGATGGACAGGACGATTGGGCCGAGTTTATAGCCGGCACCATTCCGACCGATGCGGACAGCCTGCTGGAGTTCTCTAACTGCCAGATGGATCCCAACTGCTTCATGATGGACTGGAACTCGGTTTCGGGCCGCGTGTACAGCGTCTCCTGGAGCAGCAACCTGTGTGTGCAGTTCCTTCCGATCGCGGAAGACCTGGCCTATCCGCGTGGAAGCTATACGGATGAGGTCTATCGCGCCGAGAATGCCGCCTTCTACCGCATCGGGGTCTGGACCAACTCGGTTCCGGTGGAATAGCTGCCCTTTTTCCAACCATTGGAAACGGCAGTTCGGTTTTTTCCAACCGCTGGAATATTCTTTCCAGTGGTTGGAAATCACAGGTGGGGCATTACTTGAAGCAGCGGACGGTGCCGTCCTTCATGGACATGAAGAGCTTGCCGTTGGCGGCGATGAGGCCATCGAAGACGGGGTAGATCTCGAGGTTGAGCTCGCCGAGCTTTTCGCCGGTCTCGGTGGAGACCGCCCAGAGGATGCCTCCGTGCTTGCCGTTCCACGCCTCTTCCTGCAGTCGCAGTTGGCGGTTGGCATCGTCTTCCGCGCCGGGAAGGAATCCCATCATTTTGGTTTCGTCGGCGAGATCGGGCGGGCCGGCCACAAAGAGGGTCTTGCCGCCGATGGCCATGGCGTTGACGAGTATCCTGGGGGACTCAATCTGCCATTTCTGCTGTATGCTGCCGCCTTTTTTCTTCCTGGTTTTCTTCTTTTTCTTCTTTTTGCCGGTGTCTGCCGCCGGGTCCTCGACCGGTTCGCTTTGAGCGGGTTTTTTGGCGGCGGCATAGAGGGTATAGCTTGTGCGCGGGTGCAGCATGTTGCCGAGTGGATCGGAGCGGAAAGCGTACGCCTGGGTTTCGTCGAAGGCCATGATGCGTCCGGCGGGATTGGTGTTGCGCGGTTTGGTGTAGGCTCCCCAGCCTTCGCCGCAGTTGTTGCCGTAGATCCAGAAGGAGCGGTGGAACCAGACGCTGTCGAGGAAGCCGGTTTGGCAGAAGAGGTGGTCGTCGTCCGCCATGTCGGGCGTTTCTTTGCCGGGCTGGATGGGGGCTAGGTTGATGCGGTTGCCCTTGAGGTCGAATTTCTGCGTTTGCAAGAAAAGGTTTTTCCCGTTGCAGGAAAACAGATCGGGGTTGGCGACCGGCATATACTTGGCTTCGATCAGCGTTTGTAGGTTTTCCCCGGTGGCCGGATCGTTTTGATCCATCATCTTCGTGGAAATCTCGCGTCCGGTGGCCGGGTCGAGCAGGGCGAGGCGCAGGCCGCCATCAAAGAACATGTTGCGGCCAGCCAGGCAGTAGACAATATCGTTGTAGACCATCAGGCTGCCGCTCGCCGGCCAGACCGATTCGGGTTGCATGAGCGAGACAATCTGCCGGTCGTTCGGCGCGATGAGATAGCGCCAAGCCAGCGCCCCGTCCGCCGCCCGCAGGCAGTAGGCGCGCCCGTCGGCCGAACCGAACAGCACCATGTCCTTGTAGAGGGTGGGGGAGGAATCGATGCGGCCATCGGCCGGGAAGGGCCACAGGATTTTCCCATCGTCCACGTTGAGCGCATAGACGGTATGTCCATCGATCGAGGCCACGAACATTCTATTTCCGGCAACGACCGGTTGCGTGAGCTTGCTGCCCAAGGCAACCTTCCAGGCCTCTTTCAGCTTCGCCGGAACCGGCGAGCTGCTGGCGGCGCTGCGGGCCGGGTTGCCGCGGTACATCGGCCAGTCGGCGGTGCTGATGGCCGATTTATTATTTCCAATCGTTCCGAAGGCCGGGCCTTTTTTCAGGCGGCTTGCTACTTTCGGCAGTTCGGCTTTCGATTCCGGTGCCAGTCCGCAGAAGAATTCAAGCTTCGACTGGTAGTAGCAGGCGCAGGAGTCGGCCGGTTTGTAGAGCAGGCCGTTGGCCGGCATCACGCCGTAGAGGCAGCTGCCGCGAACCGTGTTGTTGACGTCCACCGTGGTGCCGCCGACTTCGTAGAACTCGGTGCCCATGCCATTGGTCATGACGAAGCGCTTGGTGGCGCGGCTGGGGTAGCAGCGCGGATGCATCGGGAAGCCCTTGATGTTTTCGGCGACGAAATCCTTGTTGACGTTGCCGGTGTGCAGGTCGATCACCTTGTAGTGGGTTCCGTTCTGCTGGGGCTTGCCGGTATTGGGCGACCAAATCTGGCCATCGATAATGAACAGGTCCTCCGGGCAGTGGTGGCTCGTCTTCTGCAACTTTTCCGTCCAGAGTGTTTTACCGCTCTTGGCTTCGAACGCGGTCAGTTTGGTTACATCCGCAAACACCGTCACGCCGTCCGAATAGGCCACGCGCAGCGATCCGCCGGTCGGAACCGATTTCACCGGCGTGGGGTCGGACGTCCACTGCTCTTTCCCGGTTTTCCGGTCGAGGGCAATCAGGCTTTCGCCGTTGTGGAAAAAGACCTGTCCGGCATTGACCGTCAAGGTAAGGGGCGCGGCCTTGGTCTTGTGCTGCCAGCGAACCTTTCCCGAGGCGTCGTCGACCGCCATGATAACCCGCTGCGGGCTTTCCACCGACCACTCCCAACCGGCGTTGGCGCGCTTGATTTCGCCGTAGCTGGTGTTTTCGACGCGGAAGCCCACCGGTTGCATCTCCGGGTCGGTCAGCAAAAAGAGGGTGTCGCCTGAACGGATGATTTCCACGGTGGTCTGCGTTCCTTGGTATATTTTTTTGAGTGTGCCAGTAGCCGCGTCGAGTGCCACCACCGGTTCGAAGAGGCCTTTGGTGACATACACCGTGTCGCCGACCGCCACGAGCCGTCGCGGCAGGTCGCCGGGGCCGCTTTTCAGCGGCCAGTTGTTTGGCTGCCAATCCTTCATCTCCTGCTTCCAGAGGATCGTCCCGTTGTAGGCGTCGCGTGCAACCAGCACCCAGCGCGACGGCAGGAAGATATGGTTGCGCAGGCCTTCGTCGAGGATGTAGAAAATCCGCCCGCCGCTGGAAACCATCGCACTCATGCTCGACATGAAATCGTGGTTGCGCAGCCACTTCGGTCCGCCCATCCACTGGATGCGGCGCGGCGGCCCCACGACCGTGTCGCCGCCCACCATGGTGCCGGTGGCGTCGTAGTGGAAGTGCGACCAGCCGTCCAGCCCCGCCGGAATCGGCTTTACGCCTCTTTTGCCATCGACAACCACCGCGCCGTTGGGGGTCAGCACCCGTTTGATTTCCGCGGCGGGAACCTTCGATTCGGCATCCAGCACCAGCAAGTTGATCGTACCGTCCACGAACGGAAGGTTTTCGCCGTCAAACGCACGGGCGCTCGCCTTGCCGTAGACCCCGGCGTCGCGAATCTGTTTCCGAAGGTTGGAAACCTTGGCCTCATCCGTTTCCAGGCATTGGAAAATCCGGCCCGGGAGTTTCCAGTCCTTGGAAACCTGCTCCGCCGCATCCGATCCAACACAGACGGTCAATCCACCCGGCACCTCCGCGAAAACCGTGAGTGAAAACAAAAACGAACAACCAACCAGTGCCAACCCCTTCATAGCAACCCTCCCTAATGATGTTTAACAAAAGACGGAATAGGGTATCCCGAAACGGACAGCGGGCGAAGGAAAAACGAACGGACACGGATCGGTCGGGTCCGCGCCCGTTATGGTATCAGAGATGATTACCTCTATTTAAAGCAGATGATGCTGCCGTCCTGGCGGGAAGCGTAGAGCCGGTTGTTGGCGGTGGCGAACGGGTGACCCCTTTTCCTTTTCGAAATCCACGAAAGTTTGTAGGACGGGAACGGCTAAAAGCCTTCCCGCCGCTCTGCGGGGACAGGTTTGTTTTGACCGCAAGAAATGAAGACACAAAGAAGAAGAAACGTGCAAGAAGATGTTTCGCGCCTGCGAACCGCAATTTATTCCTGTGGATCATGCGCTGCGGGCGATTTTTCCAGACCTTGGAAGGTTTTGACCGCGGATTGCGCGGATGGGCGCGGATTCTTTCCAGACATGAACCACTCCTGTAAGTCGTTATTTGAACCGTACTTTCAGCACTATTGAACCACTCCCATTGGTCGTTATTTTCTTGCAGAAAATTATCTGCGCTGCGCTTCGGGCATTCGCAAATTATCCGTCGCTTCGCTCGGGGCTTTTGGCAAAAAGCGTAGTCGCTATTCGTTTCCAACCATCTATCGTTGCGCGCTCGGGGAAAAGAGCGGATTCTAAAAATCATCGGCTGACCCGAATGGCACTAAGTTAAGCCCTCTATTAATGCTGATTCAGCAAAGCAGGATAGGCTTCCAGCCTCTCTGCATCCGCATTGCCGTACCGCGATAGACAGGCAAGATGACTGTCCTACTTTAACATGGGTCCTTTTCAGGCCATCTTTCTGTTTGTTGCCCAACATTGTAGCCCACGGGAAGTTTGGTCCGACCCCATGCTAAATATATTTAATTGCCTCTTTAACCGTCAGCTTTTCCTTGATGTTTCTGTTCTTTGCAAGTTGATTGCAAACACTGATAATGCCATTGCCGAGTACGTCTTGCCCGTTAAAAATCTCTGCACTCATGCAATCTACCGTGCAAGCAAGAATTCCTGCATCATTGAGAGAGTCGAGACTTTTTACACCGGCATTATTTTTACCGATTCCAGCATCATTAAAGAACACAGCTTTAACGCGATATTTCTTTGCATAATTCCCTGCACTCAAACCGCCATGTGATCCACAAACAACGATATCTCCTGCATTGCTCTCGTTTAAGAACGTTATGCTATCGGTTACGGTGATATCTACGCCATCAATTTGTGTCCGTGTTTGTTTTTTTAAGCTCTCCTTGCTGCTCTTTTCCTGCCCATCAAAAGGTTCAGAAACCTCGCCTTGCTGAGCTGGCGATCGATGACTGATTATTTTGGCAATGGCCTCTTTCACGGAATCCCCGATTTGGATTCCGATTGAATCCGCTTGCGGGGTCATGTGACTTATGATTCCGCTCTCATAGGTATCGCAGGCAATGCCAATCTCAGCGCTATAGTTATCAACGGCACATGCCAGAACATTCTCAGCCTCATAGTTCGCCAGTTCTCTGATCCCTGCCTGATTTTTACCGACACCGGCATTGTTTAGAAAAACAGCCTTCACATGGCAGTTTCTAACGTGTCGAGCAAGATCCCCATTGCCTCCACAGTGGGATCCGCAGAC
>JAIPIO010000110.1 GCA_021734595.1 Kiritimatiellales bacterium
CCACCAATCTGGCCGACTGCTTCGAGGCGTCGGTTGTCGTTGGCGAATGCTTCATGATGGCGCGCACCAAAGGACTTTCCGTGGCCGATGATGTCGATGTCTACAAGCCGCATATGGATGCGGTCCGGGCACGCGCGGCAACGCTCGGTGTTGAGCCGCCCAAAATTATGTTGTGTGGGAAAGGGGCGATCTTTTCGGCCATGACGCCATCGCAGGCCGCCACCTATTTTCCAGATTACAAGGATACGCTGGTGCTCGGTGTCGAAAACTCGAATGTCACCGTGCTCGACTGGAGCTTCGCCGAGCGCGCGGGACTGTGGTTGAACGGCGATGTGGAAAGCTGGGGCTGCAACTCCATCGGCGACAACCTCGCCGCCAACCGCATCGTGGAGTGGGGCGGCATGCGCAACGGGCATGTCGTGCTCCGCCATCTGCTTTCGCAATACGCGCTGGGTGCAGATGTGTTTAGAAGCACCTCGATCATCGGCAAGGTCAATCCGCTGTATGAACGCGGCGATACCACAGATCCGGAACTGGAATGGAGCAACCCCTACCGCCAGGGAATCTGGAACTTCCTGAAGATGGTCGAATCAGGAATCTATCCAAACTCGCCGGAGCCGGCGCGGCTGAAAGGCATATCGCCCGTAGCCGCCGCGCTGCCGTCACCGAACTGGGAGCGCCTGCGCGATCAGGAAATCAATCACGACTACAACCAATACGAGGCCCAGACTAACGACTACGTGATCAACAACCTTGCCTGCTGGTATGCCTACACCTCCATTCCAGACGTCGACGCCACCGCCATTCTCTGCGGTTCGGAACGTCGCTGGGATAATCTGTTCCCGACCTCGGCGAGCGGCTTTGTTCCGATGATTCCTTATTCCGTCCGCGCAACACTCGAAGCCAATGCGTGGTGCAATCGCGCCTATGAAACCGATGGCGACACCTGGTCTGAATTCACCAGCCTCACCAATGCCCGCGACGTCATTAGCGCCGAGCTGACCGCTCAGCGAACCAATATGCTGTTCTATGTGGACGGGGAGTGCTTTTGGCAGATCACAGAACAGAAAAATGATCCCGACACGCTTTTCGGTATCTTCATGGATTCCTCCACGCTTACACCGACCGACCGGATGGTTCAGCTCACGAAGGGAGCCGCCGCCGGTGTTTGGGTTGCCTATGACCAGCTTGGGCCCCAAACTGATCCGCTGGCAGTGCTTTCTGATTCCGGCGACGCGGTCTTGCTCGATATTCCCGCCGGAGCCGTGCGATTTCTGGTGCTCAAAAAACTCAAGCCGATAACATCCCCGGTGCTTGGCATTGCGTGGGATGGCGCAACGACTCCGGCACTGGCCATGAACGGCCTCGATGGAATCATCACGCCGAGCGGGAAGGGAATCCGGGCAGTGGCCTCATCGACCGACGGAACATTTGGCAATGATTTCGGCGGAGCATCCATTCCCGTCAACGGAGCCTACGAGGTTCGCGGGGTGGAACACAGCACGTCAAACAGCCGGATCAGCATGGCCATTACCAATAATACCGGAGTAGCCATTCAGCTCGGGTCGCTCGTGTTCGACTACAGCCGGTGGTACAACGATTCTCCGACGAATGTTTCGGTCAGCTATCTTTCCGGTGATCTTTCCATCGCGAACGGCACGCCGCTTGACGCGTTTAGCAGCACGAATATTTTTGGCTGGGCATCCGACTACGACGACTTTGCGGTTTCGCTGACCAATTCCGTGCTTGCGAACGGCGGGCATGCCGCTTTCCGACTGGAGGCATCTGGTGCCATCGGTCAGTTCACGGGCGGCGGATTCGATAATGTGGCCATCATTATTTCCGGCCTGGGGAATTATGATTCCTGGGCCGCAAGCTTCGGACTCTATTCTTCCAATGCTTGGAAAACCGTCGACCTAGAATTCGACGGACTGGACAACTTTACAGAATACGCGCTGGGCGGCAATCCGACCAACGCTGATGCACGGGCAGTTCTTCCAATGTTTGGAATGGTTCAGGAGACCGGAACCAACTGGCTGGAATATGTTTATCGCCGGCGGAGCGATCATCTCCCCCGCGGATTGGTTTATATCGTGGAGGCCACGACGAATCTGGTTTCCGGAACGTGGAGCACCAACGGCGTGCTCGACGCCGGTTCCGGATTCATCGATGCCGAAATGGACTCCGTCACCAATCGGGCATTCACCGAAGAATTGGAGAAACAGTTTATCCGACTGAGAATGGAATGAACAAAGAAAAAGGGTTCCGTCTACACCCGCTCGTTCAAGCACTCCGACGTCCGCGTCGACATCTCCACCCGCGAAGCCGAGATCAAGTGGAAGTGAGAATTCCAGAGCGAAATGCTGAATGAAGGGACAGCGTCCTCGTCGCGTAACTACGTTGGCGCACCACATGGATTCTTCCAAAGGCTGGAACTATTCTTCCAACCATTGGAATCTTGGATTTATCTCCCTGTGGGATTCTTGATGTATTTCTTTGGCAACACCAGCGCGTCCGGGGTATGCCCCGGACAGGCAGGCGCGTGCCCGAATCGAATGAAAAGCGATTTTCTACCAATATAAGAAAGTTCGACGCAATCCTATAAGAACGGAACCAAAGATCCCTATGAAAACCAATGTCGTCGGTTCCGGAATGGAAACAATATCACTTATCCTGGATCCGCTACCGTCGCACATGTACATGGAATAGTTTCCTGTTGGAAACAGCTGAAAATCTGAACTCGCCTGAGTAACCGTCCCCGTTCCTGCATGTATTGTCACGCTATCACCTATTGACAAGGCGGGCATGGCTGCAGGTTGGAAATAACTGTCCCTGGTTGTTAGGTCGCCAACGTTGGAAGCTAAATTATCAGCCCAAGCTGAAAAATTGGTAGGCGAACCGCCGTTTATGGAGAAGTTTAATCCACCAAAATTAAGAAACGTTCTGCTACTGTCGGCAACAGCTACTGCATCGTCTACTGCGAAAAGGAAAAAAGTTGTAGCCGACTCTATGGTGAAGGTCACATCATGGCTATACGCCACAAAGGCATTCGTATTCGCGGGATCACCACCCGTCGTAATCAATATGGCACTTGCATTTTGAAGTATAAACGCTGCTACAACAACAATCCCTACAATTACTTTTTTCATATTTGCTCCTTATTATAGTTCGTCTTCCAATTTCTTCCTTCTCATCACGGTGAAACAATAGTCCATTTCAATACTATTTCAGTAACATTTCCATATTACTAAAGGCATATAACCATTTTTCAATCGATAAGAAATAAAAGGGGTTGCTTCAACATGACCTCTTCGGGGTTTGGGAAGGTTTTCTTTGGAATTATTTTAAATGATTGGCAAAAGCTTCCAGCGATTGGAAAACCGCGCAGACAGGAATCTCTGCGCCACATGAAACCTTCCAATGGTCGGAACTATTCTTCCAATGTCTGGAAAAGGTAGGGCGCTTTGGAGGGACGCCGGTTCGGCGTCCTGGGCAGCGAGCCGCTACCCCTCCATCACAAAAGAGCGGACAGCCCGCCCCGAATAGTCGGGGGTCTTCGAGCGGTCTGGCCTCAAGGGCCGGGCGGGAACGGCAGGCGCCCATCCTTGACAAGACGTTCGCTGGGTCACTACTCTGGCAACCATGAAACCATTCATCCAAGCAGTCTGTCGGGGCGTATGCGCCAATTGTCTGAAAAACGGTTTGCTGCCACATCGGGAATTTTCGTGAAAGCAATTGCCGCTTTTTTCATACTATTGGCCGTCGGTCCTGTTCTGTGCGCCGCGCCCATTCCGATTGCCCACAATTCCCGGAAAGTGGATGTCGCCGACCTATACCATATCCACCGGCTTGGCAAAGCCATGGCGCTGGAGGAATCGCAGCAAAAACTGGGGTTGTTTCTGCGGCCGAAGACCGAGTCGGGATACGCCGATTATGACTGGCTGGTGAAGAAGAACGGCACCATCTCCTTTCACCTTGCGTTCAAAGGCCATGCTGGAATCAGCCGTTTGGCGGTTGCCGTGCATGATTGGAACGGAACGCCTGTATTCAAGCGGGTCTATAATGCATCTTCCCTCGACGAAACCCTGTCGTTCACGGTAAACAGCTACGGCATTTGGATGATCAGTTTCGACGCCTATTCGGGGGATGCCCCCGATACCATAAAAAGCCGACTGATCCGGTCATTCGGTGCCATCCCCGATGCAAACTCCAAGCGCGGCCTATGGAAACAAAAAAACGAGTATATCCTCGGCTCCTGTTTTTTCCCGTCGCGCTATCATAGATGGGGCAAGGATTGGACATGGAAAATCCCGCCCTTCACGCCCCTTGAACCGGAGCAGGGCATTGATAAAATCATCAAAATGTCGGCCGGTTGCGGTTTCACGGTGCTCCGCTGCGATACCTTTAATTATCATGCAGGCAGGGGCTGGTCGGCCAAATGGGACCTGCTTAAAGAAATCGGGAAGCAGTACCAGGCGCACGGCATGGCGATCGACCTCAAATACAATCTCAATCCAATGGTTTTCCAAGGTAGCACATTGAATGAAGATCCCGAACGCATGCATAAGTGGAAGGACGACCTTGATGTTCTCATCGGGGAATTTGTGGTGAATAAGCCCATTCCCATTGGCATGATCGAATTCGGCAATGAGCCGGCCCACCATGCCTTCTGGGCGGGTACCCGGGAACAGTACCAACAGCTGTTTTCCTATGCACAGCAGAAAGTTGCCGCTGCCGATCCCGACCTGCTGACGGTGCACGGGGCAACCTGTCCTCCCGGGGCGGACCTGGCCGGCGAGAAAAGAGCGGATCCCGATGAATATGAGCGCATGAAAAAAGAACAGGAAGAGTGGTACAAGGCCTTTTATAAGGCGTGTGCCGAAGGAGGGACCCCCTGGGCCTATCACTGGCACGGGACCATTAAACCCGTGGCCCTTGAATGGCGTAAATGGGAAAAAGAGCTGCTGGAAAAACAGGGGGTTGCACATTCCAATTACATCCAGACCGAAGGCGGTGCCTGCGCCTGGCGTCCGGCCGCCGAGTTCACCTGCTGGACGGAAGTCATGCAGAAAATACTTTATTCCATCTCCCGCCGGGAAAAAGGCTGGCTTCAGTACGATGCGGCATACAGTGCCGCACCAAGCAGGTATCTTGACAGCCAGGGCTGGTCAATCATCCATGCCCACGTGATGGCCCCTAAATTTCAATACGGCAGCATGGCGGGTATGGTGTGGATGCTGGCGGGCAATCCGTTTGAAAAAATGCTTTATGAAAAGGACCCCATGGCCTTTCCCCGGATAGTGATGCAGCATGCCCACCCCAAGGGGAAGCTGCTGGTGTACTACGCCGTTGAAAACGGGGAGCAGCTTAAAGTGACTTCTGACGGCACGGCCTGCGCCTTTATTGATTCAATGGGCAATGTTACCCGGCGCGTCAAAGGAGGGAATGCCCGGATCAAACTGTCGACCGCTCCCCGGTATTTGCTGTTGGAAGGCGCTGAAAAAGTCCGTGTAAAGTAGCTCCTTTCCAACCATTGGAATCCACACTGTGGGATTGTTTGAATATTTTCCAATGGTTGGAAAATTATCCGCCTTTCGGTGTCTTGACAGGCTTCTTCGACAACATCAGCGCGTCGAGCTTTGAGCCGTCTTCGCGGACGCGGAATTCGACGATGGCGCGGCCCTTGCGCAGGGGCAGGGGCTGGATCTTTTTATCTTTCTTCAGGGTGGCCCATTTCCATTTATCGCTCCGGCCGATGTGCCAGTCGGTGAGGGGCAGGACATCGCTGCCGTCCTGATAGATGCGGACGAAAAACGAGTCGTCTTCGCCGCTGGGTCCGTGGACACGGGCGTGTAGGTAGTAGTCGCCTGCCTTGGGAATTTCGAGGCTGTAGCTGGCGCGTGCGCCGCCTTTGCTCCCGAAATCGTTGGGCATGACAATGTATTTGCCGCCGGAGGCCTTTGGGTCCTTTTCTACTACGAATGGGGAGAGCAGCAGGGCGGCATCTTCGGCCTCGATCATCTTTTCGGTCTTCTCAGCCGCGCCGGTGCCGGACTCAAGATTTTCCATGGACTTGCGGTAGTTCGCCACCACATCGATCTTTCCCATGATTTCCAGCCCGAGATCGCGGCCGTTGATAGCAAGCAGGTGTTTGCCGGTGCCCGGTTCCGCACCTTCGTTGACAAGACGCAGTTCGTTTGCAACGTCTGCTTTCAAGTGCATCTTCCCTACGGAAATATCAAGGACGGATCCATCTTTTTTCACCAAAGGCTGTTGAGAAGAAAACTGTTGTCGAAAACGGGCGAAGCCTTCGTCGTCGAGACCCTCTTTTGCATGGACATGGATGGCGACCGTGCCGCGTCCGGTGGGCTTGCCTTCGGAGAGGATACAGCTGATACGTTTTGCAGGATGCTTACCGCCGTCCTCGACCAGTTTGACGGGGCCGCCGAGCATGAAGCGAACGCCGGCAGCGACATCGCTGAAGCGCACGAACGCTGTGTTTTCATCTTCGAAATGGACTTTGGCCTCGACGGGCAATACGAGGTGGGCGAGCAGACAGGCCGGATCGGGAATATAGCGGTCGGTGTTCGGATCGCTGGAGGCCAGCAGCAGGACTTCCGGGCCGCGCTGCACGCTGGTGAGGAAAGGTTTTAGGTGGAGCGCCTTGGTGTGGCCGCTTTTCTGGGAACACTTGTTCTTGCCGTAGGGGTCGCCGCGCGCATCGAGGAAAAAGTTGGCCATGACGGTTTTGGGGTCACCTCCAAAGTTGATGGCCAGCGGCTTGTCCATCGGTCCGTAGCTCGCGCCGGCGGAACCGATGCTGAAGTTTCTGCCGACGTAGTGCGTGGCGTGTTCGCCGGGGCCGTCGCCCCATCGCTGCTGGACGGTGCGCGGGATCGTTCCAATGATTGGAAGAATCAATTCATCCTGCGGATCCCAGCGGGAAAAATGCTTGAACATGGTCGGCGTACGGTCGATGTCTGTCCAATTCAGAAAACTGAGTTCCTCGGCTAGGTTACCGTGGCCGGTGAGGTAGTCATAGTCGCGGCTGTGTGCGCCGGCGATGCGCTGGCAGGGGCCGAACCAGTTGGCGGCAATGTCGGTCCAGAAAAGGCGCAAGGCGGCTTCGGCCTTGGCGCGTCCTTCGGGACGTTTGGCATGGTTGGCAATCAGGCCGAGGTTTTCGAGGTCGACGCTGTAGTAGGTGGGGCTGAGGTATTCATGGATGCCGCACTCGCCGGTGTACATCAGCCAGCGGTCGAGCATCTGGTAGCCTTCCTCGGTCAGCTTGGCATCGCCCAGCGCTTCGCCGATGGCAATGCTGTTCCATATCTTCATGAGGTAGATGTTGGTGTAGCTCTCCTTGACGTCGTGGCGGCGGATGCCCTCGATGCTCATTTGCATGAGCCGCTCCAATTTTTCCTGTGCAGCGGGGGAGAGCCGGTCTCGGTAGAGCATCCAGACCAGCGAGGCCTTCTGCATGGAAAACTGGACGGCGTTGCGGTCGATCACCCGCTCGGAGCCCCAGTACCATTTAAAATTGCCGTAGGTTTTGCTGTCGGGGTCGAGATCCTGCATCTCTTCCGCCAGCTCCAGCAGCCGCTCGATGCGTTCGGGTTTGTATTCGTAGTGGGCATGCTTTAGCGCCTCCCGGAACAGGTCGCGCACGCCCATGCGCGGCTCCAGCTTCTGGATTCTTGCGAACCGCTTGTCCATGTCCTTTCGAGCGGCAGGATCGATTTCGGCGGCGGATGCGCACAGCACCAAGGAGAGGAACGGAAGGAGTAGATTAATATGTTTCATGTGATGACAAATATAAGGAAGGGGGCCAGAAAGCAATAGAAATGCGGAATTTCCAAGGTTTGGAAACGGACTGGTTTCAACCGGGAATCTGGTGCAGCGGGTTGCAGGTGCGGGATGCGGCGTGCAGTGCGGCCCCGACGGCACCGATGCGCTGGTCGTAGGGGTCGATGATAAGTACGGTTTCCGGGTGCAGGGCCGGGCAGTTTTTCCGGATTAGTTCCTTCAGCAGCGGGGCGGCACGGTTGAATATCCCGTTGATGGTAAGGATGTCCGGTGCATAGAGACTTAGGACGGTATCGATTCCGATGCTCAGGTGCCGGAATATTTTGCTCAGGATCTCTGTACACTCTGGATTGCCCTCCGTCGCCAGCCGACAGATGAGATCCGCATCGACCGGGTCGCTCAGCAGGGCTTCCGCACCCGCCCAGCCAGGCTGGATTGCCGCAGTCTGTTCCACCATGCGGGCGAGAGCGGTGCCGGAGGCATAGGTTTCCAGACAACCCCGCCGTCCGCAGCGACATATCGAACCGTTGAAGTCAATGATGGTATGGCCCAGCTCTCCCGCGCTATAGGTACTGTGGTTAATGATTTCGCGGTTTTGCGCCAGACCGATCGATACGCCGGTTCGTACCAGAACGGAGGCAACCACACCGCCGGTTTCTCCGCCGTACTTCCACGCCTCCGCGAGGGCAACCGTACTGCTGTTGTGCTCCACGAAGACCGGCACACCGAACAGGTGGGAGAGGGTTGCGGCAAAGGGGATGTTTCGCCAACCGGCAATACGGTGGTAATCTATTGCGGTGCCGTCCTTCAGATTGATTCTGCCTGGGAGGCCCATGCCGATCCCCTTCAGAACAGTCTTGCCACGATGTTCTGCCATTAGCGTTTGGACAGCGTCGCGGACGGTCTGAAGGATATTCGTCGCCGATGCGTTCTCGTCGAAAGCGACGTGGTATTTGTGAAGCGGATTGCATTCGAAGTTTGTCAGCACCGCCGTGATCAGGCAGTCAAACATATCGATCCCGATAAAACATCCGCCGTCCGGATTCAGTTTGAGACCGATCGCGGGACGTCCGGCACCACTGTCTGCCGGGCGGGGTATATCGGTTTCCATTACCGTTCCCTCCTTGATGAGGGTATCGACAATATTGCCGACCGTCGCGGCGTTCATATTGAACCGCTGCGAAATCATTTGCCTGGAAACCGGATTGAATTTCCGGATGTGATCCGTAATGAACAGCTTCTTTTCTATTAATCCTCTAGCCATGGATTCTCCAATACTTAAAGCAACACAATCTTAATCCCCCGTAATAATCTAAAAAAGCTTAAAATCAGAACCGATGGCAACTTGTCTTTTTATCGCCGAGACGGCCCTTTCCAACGGTTTGTCGCAAACTCATCATCAAAGTTGAATACTCACAGCAACACTAAATCGATTGGGTTAAAAAGTAGAATATGGTGGTTGACATCAAAAGGAAAGTTATTAATATAGTATTTATATTAATAGGCGGACCGCAGATGCAGCCCCGCTGTGTAATGGGGCGCGGGATCAGGCTTTGGCTAGATGATGGAACCTTAATTCAGGAGAGGACATGGATTATATTACTATCGCAACATTTCTCTTATTTACACTTATGGTCGCGGTGGTTTCCTACTTCCGGACGCGCAATCAGGATTTAAGCCACTCCACCGGATACTTTCTCGCCGGACGCAGTCTCTCCTGGTATGTCATCGCCGGGTCGCTGTTCCTGACGAATATTTCGGCGGAACAGATGACCGGCCTGAACGGGAATGCCTTTGCGAGCGGTGCCTGCGTGATGGCCTGGGAGACGATTGCCGCGGCGGCCATGGTGGCGATGGCGCTGTTTTTCCTCCCCCGGTACCTTAAAAGCGGTATTACGACCATACCCCAGTTCCTGGAGCTGCGCTATGGCCGGACCATGCGCACGATAGCGTCGTTTATCTTTCTATATGCACTGATTGTCGCGTTTCTGCCCTTTGTACTCTACGCCGGCGCAATTACGCTGGGTCAGTTGTTCAATGTCAGCGGCATGCTGGGGGTGTCCGAACAGATGGCGCTTTGGATTATGGTGATTGCGCTGGGGGTGGTCGGTGGATGCTACGCGGTGTTCGGCGGGCTTAAAGCGGTGGCTGTATCGGACACCATTAACGGCATCGGGCTGATGCTGGGCGGCTTCATGATCCCGTTGCTGGCCCTGTATAAGCTGGGTGGAAGCAGTGTGGCCGCCGGCTGGCGAATACTACTGGACAATGCACCGGAGCGGTTGCAGGCGGCGGGGCTTGGCCCCGGGGCCGAAGTGCCGTGGCATACGCTGTTTACCGGAATGCTGGTGATACAGGTTTTCTACTGGTGCACCAACCAGGCGATTGTCCAGCGCACCTTCGCGGCGAAGGATCTGGCCGAAGGGCAGAAGGGTGTGCTTTTTGCGGCCCTGCTGAAGATGCTGGGTGTTGCCATGCTGGTGTTGCCTGGCATTATTGCCTGGCATATGCATCAGCGCGGATTAATCAATGTTCCGCTGAAAGAGCTGGGCAGTACCGGGGAGATGGTGCTGGCCAAGGATCTCGCCTATCCCTTGCTGGTCCGGCATGTGCTGCCGCCATGGTTGACCGGTTTTTTCGGCGCGGTGATGTTTGGCGCGGTGCTCAGTTCCTTTAACAGCGGGTTGAACAGCATGTCGACCCTCTTCAGTCTGGATATCTATAAACAGATGATCCGAAAAAATGCTCCCGACAGCGAGGTGGTTGTTGCCGGCAAGATATTCGGAACGGTATTGATCGTGGTCTGTATTCTCATTGCCCCGGCCATCGGTCAGGCGGATGGACTTTTCACACTGATGCGCAAAGCCATTGCCGTGATAAGCATACCTATCTTTGCCGTCATTCTGATGGGGGTCATGTCGCGGCGCGCTCCGGCGCTGGGCGGTTATATTGCCCTGCCGGCCGGGATGCTCTTCTTCTGTTACTTTAACTTTATCCGCGACAACGACTTTTTCTTTTTCAAGCTGCATTGGCTTCACATGGCGGGGCTGAATCTGCTGCTCATGATGGGGATCATGGCCGTGGTGCGGTGGCTGAGGCCGCTGAAGGAGCCGTATGTTCAGGTAGCCAGCGGACTGGTTGATATTGCGGACTGGAAATACGCTCGGCATGCCAGTTGGGGCATTCTGCTGCTGTTGCTGATCATCTACACCGTTTTTTCCCGGATCGGAGTGATCGAGACGGGGGACGCGTTGGTTCGCAATGTGCTGCTCATTCTGGCCGCAACAACCGGGTTGTACGTTTGCGGGCATCTACTGCTGAACCGCATGGCCCGCCGCAACGGGACGGCGAAAAAACAGGGCAAAAGGTACTGAGTTGAATTTAAAGAATACAGAAGGGGAGGAACAAATGTCAGACTGCGAACAGATTATAGGAGAACTGGTCGGGCGTGCGCGCGCTGCGCAGGCGCAGGTGGCGGATTATACGCAGAAGCAGATCGACGATCTGTGCCGGTCCGTGGCCTGGGAAACCTATTGTGACGAAAATATCAAGGTTTGCGCCGAGACGGCGGTGGATGAAACCGGGATGGGGAACGTTGCCGACAAAATCACGAAGCACAAGGTCAAGGTGATGGGCTCGCTGATCGAATCCCTTAAGGGGAAAACCGTCGGGCTGGTTGATGAAGATCCCGTGTTGAAAATCAAAAAATACGCCAAGCCCGTCGGCGTGGTGGGAGCCCTGACGCCCGTGACCAATCCAACGGCAACTCCCGCCAGCAACGCACTGGCGATTCTGAAAGGCGGCAATGCGGTGGTTTTCGGTCCGCACCCGAAAGCGATCCGTTCCGCCGAAGTCGTTTGCGGTTTCATGCGTGAGGGCCTGCGCAAGGTGGGCGCCCCCGAAGATCTGGTGCAGTATGTGCCGGAGCCGACCTTGGAGCTGAGCCAGGAACTGATGAAGCAGGTCGATCTGGTGCTGGCGACCGGCGGGCCGGGCGTAGTGAAAGCGGCTTATTCAAGCGGAACTCCCGCATACGGCGTGGGT
>JAIPIO010000111.1 GCA_021734595.1 Kiritimatiellales bacterium
AGTTGAAACTCGCAACGACAGTCCATCACTCCTGCGCGAGGCGGAGATAAAGCAGCAAAAGGAATTGGAACGTGCCCGCGCGTTGCCAAAAAATAATCGAGGAAGCTTACCGCTGAAGCGGGAACCGACGGTTCCACCCGTAAAGGATGCCGCATCCGGTCTGGTCGAAGGGAAATCGCCGGTTGCAACCACTTCAACCGTTGAGAACGTCGAAGAAAAACCGGACCAATTGGAAGATGCAGATGCAGAAAAAAAACCGATTCCATCAATTTAGCCGCACGGGCTTGATCGCAGTAGTGCTTCTGCTGCTTTTTTTGTGCCGGTGTATGGGATATGCCGGCATCCAAACGGTTAAGATTGGTTTACATGCCATAGACAACAAGTCGGTATGTCAAAAGAAATGGCAGCCGCTTGAAGATATTCTTAATATAACGGAATGCCGGTTCGAAATTGTTCCGCTGAATTTTAATGAAGCTCTCACGGCAATGCAGGACGATACCGTTGATCTGCTCATCGCCAATCCCACCTTGTTTGTTTATGTTTCCCTTAAGGAGGAGAGTGTTTTCCCGATAGCAACACTCGCTCGTTTGAGTCCGCAGGGGGAGACCTTTTCCGAGCTGGGCGGTGTGCTTTTCTGCAAGGCGCCTGTTGCGGGGATACCGAGATTAAAGGACTTTCGCGGCAAAAGACTCGTAGCGGCAAGCGACAAATCATTCGGCGGATGGTTGACGGTTTCCAGAGAGTTGCAGAAAAGATATGGCGTCAGCGCAACAAGTTGTTTTTCCGAGGTACATTTTGCCGGAAATCCTGAATCCGTCATCAAGGCGGTTAATAACGGCATTGCCGAACTTGGCGTTGTCAGGACCGGGGTGTTTGAGGAGCTGGCAAAAGCCGGCGAACTTTCACTGGATCAATACTATTTTTTCAATTTCAGTGATGATATTGCACCGTTTATCTGCAGTACCCCTCTATATCCCGAGTGGGCAATGTGCAGCCAAGATTATGTTTCAAACAGTCTGATCAAAGCGATCCTGCGCGTACTGTGGTTGATTCCAAAAGACGGCCCGCTTTATCAATCCTCCGGCATTGCTGAATTCAGGCTGCCGCTGGACTATCATCTTACCCGCCTCTGTCTGCGCGATCTGCGGATCGGGCCTTATCAGAATTTTCAGCGGCGTTTCATGCCCCATGAAAAAATGTTCTGGGTCTGGTATTGGAAATGGATTGTAACTTTTTTTCTGTTTCTGATTCTGCTTTTACTTGCCCTGTTAATCGTTCTCCGGCTGAACCGCCGACTGATCAAAGCACGCGATGAAGCGTTTGCCGCAGACAAGGCCAAGAGCGATTTTCTTGCAAATATGAGTCATGAGATCAGAACGCCGCTGAATGCCGTTCTGGGCCTGAGCGATCTGCTTTTGGAGACGGACTTGAAAGACCAGCAACTGGATTACACTCAAACCATTCATTCCAGCAGCGAGGTGCTGTTGTCCATAATTAATGACATTCTTGATATTTCCAAAATCGATGCGAATAAACTGGCGCTGGAAAGCGCAGAGTTTGACCTGCGGGACTGTATTGAAGCTTCGGTGGATGTTGTCGCCACCGGTGCCCAGGAAAAAGGATTGACGCTTATTTGTGAATTTGATCCGGATATGCCCGCCACTGTGATGGGCGATTATGCCCGCTTGCGACAGGTGCTGCTTAATCTGCTGAGCAACGCGGTCAAATTTACCGATACAGGAGAGATTATAGTAAAGACCGTCGCCGAAAAGATGGCGGGTCGTATCTGCACGATTGTTTTTCATATCTGTGATACCGGTATCGGCATGACCCAGGAGCAAATGTCGCGAATCTTTGCGCCGTTTGACCAGGCGGATACCTCGACCACCCGCAGATTCGGTGGAACGGGTCTCGGATTATCGATCAGTGGGAAAATCGTTAGCTTGATGGACGGATCCCTGTCTGTAGAATCCACGCCGGGAAGCGGCTCGGATTTCATCGTAAAAATACCTATGCTCATCGGAAATGGTTCGTCTGGGCAGTACTTGCAGGCGAATGTTCCCGTATTGCTGGACCGGCGCGCGCTCATTATCGATTCAAACTGGCCGCGCACCGAAACGATGGCCGCGCAACTGGAATTCTGGGGCATGACGGTTTTCGCGGCCGACAGTAAAACAACGGCCATTGATATTGTTGAAACAGAAGATCCGTTCCACTTGATATTCATCGATTCAAAGTTGGCCGAAGTCTATGGCGACGAACTCTGCCTGATCTTGCGGTCCATTCCTCAATCCATGAATGTGCCGCTTCTCCTTTTCGCCTACAAAGGGATGGCACATTCAGGATGCTATGATGAAATTATTCATAAACCGGTCAAACTCCGTTCACTGTTCGAAAGATTAATCAGTATAGCCGGTCGAGGCATTGAGCGAACCGGTCTGAGCGCACCGGAAGCGATACCCGAACTTCCCGTGCAGGAGGGGGATAAAAACATCAGGATCCTATTGGTAGATGATTTGCTCGTAAACCTCAAGGTTGCCCATAAAATGTGCAATCGACTGGGATATAATTTGGTCGATGCCGTTTCATCTGGAAAAAATGCGCTCGAGGCGGTGTCGGAAAAAAACTATGACGTCATCCTGATGGATATCCAGATGCCGGACATGGATGGATTCGAGGCAACCCGGTGTATATTGCAAATGTGCCGCCCAGTAACGTGTCCCTCTATCGTGGGAATGACCGCCAACGCCCTGTTGGAAGACCGTGCCAAGTGCTATCAGGCAGGTATGAGCGACTATGTCTCCAAACCCGTACAGTTGAAAAAACTGGGGGAAGTGCTGCACAAGATCAAGCGAAGCGGTTGATTGGTCGGTGGTTCACGGTTCCACCGTTTTTACACGACAAACGGTTGACTTCATGGCCATTTTCTATATATTCCGCGAAATTTCACAGCAATGGAGAGAAAATTGGATAACAAAAAGGAGAGCGTTAATGAGTGATTATACTGACTTATTGAAGAGTAAAATGGATGAAGCCAGCTTTGAAAAACTGACGGCGTTGAACAACGCCAAAGTAAACGAGTTCGTGGCCTATGCAATCGAACTTGGCGAGCCTGACACTGTGTGGGTTGGAAGCGACAGCGATGAAGATGTGGCCTATACTCGTCAACTGGCCATCAGCAACAAGGAAGAGGCAAAGCTGAACATTGAAGGCCACACCGTGCATTTCGACGGCTATTTCGACCAGGCCCGTAAAAAAGACGTAACCAAATACCTCGTTCCGGCGGACGCCACCCTTGACTCCAAGCTCAATCAGGTGGAACGCGAAGAAGGGCTGGCCGAAATCGAAGGGATGCAGCGGGGAGCCTACAAAGGCCGCCAGATGCTGGTTCGTTTCTTCTGCCTCGGACCAACAGATTCCGTCTTTGCAATCCCTTGCCTTCAGATTACTGATTCGGCTTATGTTGCCCATTCTGAAGACTTGCTTTACCGCCGCGGCTACGAAGAATTCAAGCGCCAGAGCACCAACGATCATTTCGAGTTCTTCAAATTCCGCCATTGCACCGGCGAAGTCGATGAGCGCATGACGTCGAAAAACTACGAACAGAACCGCGTATACATGGATCATACCCAGAATACCGTGATGTCGGTCAACACGCAGTATGCCGGCAACACCGTTGGTCTCAAGAAACTGTCCCTGCGCCTCGCCATCCGCAAAGCCGACAAGGAAGGCTGGCTGGCTGAGCACATGTTTGCCATGCGTGTAAACGGCCCCGAAGGCCGCAAGTCCTACTTCTGCGGCGCATTCCCGTCCGCCTGCGGAAAAACCGCAACGGCCATGATCCCCGGCGAAAACATTATCGGTGACGACTTGGTATACTTCCGCGTGATCGACGGCGAATTCCGCGGCGCCAACGTTGAAAACGGTATTTTCGGGATCATCACCGATGTCAACTCTGCGGACGACCCGGTCATCTGGGATGTGCTCCACAAGCCCGGCGAAGTTATCTTCTCAAACGTACTGATTAACGCTGGGAAACCCTACTGGCTTGGAATGGATGATGAAATCCCGTCCGAAGGCGAAAACTATTGCGGTGAATGGACCGTAGGCATGGAAGGCCCGAATGGCGTTGTTGCCACCCCGAGCCACAAGAATGCCCGCTATACCGTGCAGATGAGCGATCTTGTAAACGCCGACCCGGATTGGGACAACAAAAGCGGCCACCCGATCAACGGTATTGTTTATGGCGGCCGCGATTCCGACACGTCCGTGCCGGTACGCGAAGCCTACAGCTGGGAACACGGCGTATGCACCATGGGCGCCACCCTTGAGTCCGAAACCACCGCAGCCACCATTGGCGCGGAAGGTGTCCGCAATTGGAACGTCATGTCCAATATGGACTTCCTTTCCATGTCTGTGGGTCGCTACATCGCAAACAACCTGAACTTTGCCAAGGACATCAAGCGTCCGACGGTGTTCGGAACCAACTACTTCATCAAGAAGGATGGGCAGTTCCTCAACGGCAAGCTCGACAAAGCCGTCTGGATGAAATGGATGGAATTGCGTGTGCATGGCGAAGTGGAAGCAATTGATGCCGCCTATGGACGCATTCCGAAGTTTGAGGACCTTCAGCGGCTCTTCAAGTAAGTGCGCAACAAGGACTACACCGTGGAAGACTATGTGGCCCAGTTCACCGTCCGTATCCCGGAATTTATTGCCAAGCATGACCGCATGGACAAAATTTTCGCGACGGTTGAAGAACTGCCCGAAACCTTCAATACGGAAATGGCCTCCCAGCGGGCGCGTCTTGAGGCGCTTCGCGCCGAAAAAGGCGACTACATCAGCCCGCTCGATCTGTAACCAGATCAAGCAGTGTAAATAGAAAGGCGCTCTTCGGGGCGCCTTTTTCTTTTCCAACCCCGCAAGTTGTCAATCGGAAGTGAGACATGTTAAGCCGCCTCTGGTTTGTTGATCCATCCGTCTTCGCGGGGCGCGTCTTTTTTTGGCTCTTCCTTTTTAGGGGCGGGAACAAAAACTACTGGGTTTCCATTGTCTTTCTAGATAAGAATGCCTGCCACACAGGCCGTCATGAAGCAAGCCAATGTTCCGGCAACCAGCGCACGCAATCCAAGCCGCGCCAGATCGTGGCGCCGCTCGGGCGCCAACGCGCCGATGCCGCCGATCTGAATGGCGATCGAGGAAAAGTTGGCAAAGCCGCACAACGCATAGGTTAGGATGGTCACGGACCGTGGTGACAGCGTCTGGAGTTGCTGCTGCATATGGGCATAGGCAACAAATTCATTAAGCACTGTTTTTTCCCCCAGCAGGGTGCCCGCCTTAACGGCATCTTCCCACGGAATGCCCAGCAGCCATGCCAGCGGGGAAAACAGCCACCCGAGTATCTGCTGGAAGCTCAACCCCTCCGCGCCGCATAGCCCGCCAACCCAACCGATGAACCCATTCAGCATGGCGATGAGCGCAATGAAAGCCAGCAGCATGGCACCAACATTCAGGGCGAGCTTCAGTCCGTCGGCCGCGCCGGTTGTAGCGGCATCCAGCACATTGACCGTGCTTTTTTCAAAGCTCGCACGAACGGTTCCGGCGGTTGCGGGTTCTTCCGTTTCAGGGATCATCAGTTTGGCGCAGACCAGCGCCGCTGGAGCGGACATCACCGATGCCGCGAGTAGATGGCCCGCATCGACCCCCATCCCGGCATAGGCGATCAGCACGCCGCCGGCGATGGTGGCAAATCCGCCGCTCATCAGCGCCATCAGCTCGGAGCGGGTCATTTTTCCGATATAGGGTTTAACTATCAGTGGCGCTTCGGTCTGCCCCACGAATATATTTGCGGCGACCGCCAGGCTTTCCGCGCCGGACGTATGCATGATGCGCATCATGATCCAGGCAACGCCCTGTACGATTCGCTGCATGATTCCCAGGTGGTATAGTATGCCGGTCACGGAGCCGACAAAGACAATGGTGGGCAGCACCCGTACGGCAAAGATATATCCGATCTGTTCCGAATCGGCCAGCGGGCCGAACAGAAACGACGAACCTGCATCGGTGTAGCCGGTGATCTGGTTGACCAAATTCTTCGCATATTCGAAAAGCTCCCGCCCTGGTTCGGTTTTTAGAACAATCACCCCAAGTACAATCTGGAGCAATATTCCCGCGCCCACTGCTTTCCAGTTGATCCTTTTCCGTGACGAACTGAGTACATACGCAATGGCAACCATGCACAACAACCCGAAAGCAGATACGACCCGTTCCATAAATATCCTCCCAAAAACGCACTTTATGATTTCCACCACCAGAGGGCAATGCCACTGGCATTCAAAAACCGCTTGGCAGGATGGGGTAGCTTCTGCATAATGCGCGCTCTTTTTCTAACATTTGTAACAGAGAGGTATACACATATGTACAGCGCATCCGACCTTAAAAAAGGCCTTAAAATTGAAATAGACGGCGATCCATGCATGATCACCGGCTTCGAGTTTTCCAAGCCCGGCAAAGGGCAGTCGCTCTACCGTTGCAGGATCAAGAACCTGATCACCGGGAACACGTTCGACAAGACCTACCGCTCCGTCGAAAAGGTCAAGCGTTGCGCATTGATTTCCCGCGACTACACCTTTTCCTACATCGATGGCCACCAATATGTCTTTTCCGACAACGAGACGTTTGAGGAAGTGCGCCTTGACGACGAACTGCTCGGTGACCTGAAAAACTTCCTTGTCGACGACATGCAAGTGGAGATTCTTTTTCACAACGACCGGGCGCTCGACATCACGCTGCCGAACTTCGTCGAAATGGCCATCGCCGAGACCGAACCCGGTGCGCGCGGCGACACCACCACCAATGTGGCGAAACCCGCCAAACTGGCGAACGGCTATGAACTCAATGTCCCTATATTCATCAACGAAGACGATGTAATCCGCATTGATACCCGCACCGGCCAGTACGCTGACCGTGTTTCCAAGGGATAGCCATGTCCGCCTTGGACAGCCTGAAAGCACGAAACGCCTTGATGCGCTGCCTGCGGGCGTTTTTTTTTGAGCGCGGGTTCACCGAGGTGGAAACACCCGTCCGCATCCCTGCGCCATGCATGGAGCTGCACATCGACGCCGAGCCCAGCGGCGACTGCTATCTTCGCACGTCCCCGGAGCTTTTCCACAAACGTCTGCTGGCGGAGGGTGCCGACAGAATATTCGAAGTCGGCAAATGTTTCCGGGCAGGGGAGCGCGGGCACCTTCACCACCCGGAATACACCATGCTGGAATGGTATCGCGCCCACGCCGGTTACATGGATATTCTCGACGACACCAAGGCGCTGATTTCCAAGGTTTGGGACGATTCTTCCAATGTCTGGAAACAAAAAAGGAAATCCCGTTCTGTGGGTTCCAGTGATTGGAAACTGCTGACTGTCTCCGATGCGTTCCGGGAATTCGCTGGATGGGATCCCGCCGGCAGGTACGACGAAAACCGCTTTGACCTCGATCTCGTTGAAAAGGTTGAGCCGGCACTGGCGGCGTTCGATGTCCCGGTTGTGTTGTACGACTATCCCGCCGAAGCTGCTGCGCTTTCGCGCCGCAAGCCGTCCAATCCGCTTGTCGCCGAACGGTGGGAACTTTACATAAATGGGATCGAACTGGCCAATGCCTACACCGAATTGACCGATCCCACCGAGCAGCGGGCGCGGTTTGAAGAATGCGCTGAAAAGCGCAAAGTGCTCGGCAAAGCGGTTTATCCGCTCGATGAAGAGTTCCTCCAGGCCTTGGAAAAAATGCCGGCGGCGGGTGGCGTTGCCCTGGGGGTGGACCGTTTGCTGATGCTCATCATCGGTGCCGATACGCTCGACGCCGTGCTGCCGTTCCGTTAAGTTATTCCGGTTCGGTCGACTCCGCTTTTTCGGGCGGAATGGTCTTCAGCTCGTAGCTTTTACCAACTTCGTTTTCGAGCTTGCGGATCTGTTTCGCGATGTCGTTGAGCCGGAATTCAATCGAATTGAGAATCCAGAACTGGAAGTGCTCCACTTTGGTGGATTTATGCATCATCCAAATGATCTTGATGGATACCAGCAGCACACCGATTTCCAGCGAAAACAACGGCGGCAGGGGAATATCAATATGCAGCATGTGCCGGGCAACGTCACCCAGAAAGAGTTCGACAATCAGGATGATGAACATAACGTTGAGCCGCTTATCGCGTTTCTCGTTGTTTTTCCCGCCAATCTGCCCCATCAACTGGCGGATTTTTTCCTTCTCCCTTTTAAACTGGTCGAGCTCCTCCTTCAGTCTGATCGGGTCCAATTCCGGCACGGGCATAATCAATCCTCCATTTTAATGGAGCGGATTATAAGCGACCGAATGTGATCATCAACCCATTATCGTCACTTTCCAATGTCTGGAATCGGCCGGTTGCAGGATTTCCAGCGCTTGGAAATCTAGAGGATAGGCGTCATGAGACTGCAAAGGTTCTCGGCAAGCTTGCGGTAGGAGGGTCGCTGGATCCATTCGTTCAGGTTGATTTCGCGGCTCAGACCGATGTCCTCGAGAATGATCTGCTTCATCCGGTTGGCAAACACGTCGTCGCTGACCAGCACGCAGGTTTCATAGTTCAGTTCGAGACTGCGGACATCGATATTGGCAGTGCCGACAATCGCGATCGCGCCATCCACCAGCATGGCTTTGGCGTGTATGAACGGAGGTTGGCGTTCAAAAATCCGGACCCCCGTCTTGAGCAGGTCTTCGTACAGTGAACGGGAGGCCATGCCGGCATAGTGATGGTTGTTTTTTTGCGGGACGACCAGGCGTACATCCACCCCGCGCTGCGCGGCAGAGCGCAACGCCTGCATGATGTCGCTGGTGGGGACGAAATAGGGAGTAACCAGCAGAAGCTGCTGCTGCGCCATCACAATGGCATTGAAGAACGATTCAACAGCAACCTGAGACCGGGATGACGGTCCACTGTCGATAATGCGCGCCTGCGCTGTGCCGACGGGTTCCAGCACCGGAAAGCATTGCGTCGAGAGCAGGTCTGCCGGTGGCGTGCCGGTCATGAAATGCCAGTCCCGCAGGAAGGCGTACTGGAGTTCGTGCACCAGCGGCCCTTCCACCTTGAAATGATAGTCGCGGATGGGCGGTTGGGCATTCAGTGTGGTGTTTTCGGAACTGATGTTGACTCCACCAAAGAAGGCGACACGTCCATCCACAATCAGGTTTTTGCGATGGTTGCGAAGGTTCACCTGGAACTGCCGCTTGAGTGGATTGGCCTGGGTCCAGCCTTTGATTTCAAGGTTTGGAACCCGTTGATATTTCCTGAAGAGGCCGCCGAGCAGGGCATGGGTGGAGCCGAAACGGTCGAACAATAACCGGACGTGCACTCCCGCCTCCGCCTTTTTCTTCAACAGCTCCAGAAATTCCCTCCCCGTATCGTCCCGGTTGAAGATGAATGTTTGCAGGTGAATATGATGCTCGGCCTGTTCGATGGCGGCTTTCATGGCTGGATAGGCTTCATCGCCGCACAACAGCGGGGTGATCATGTTGTTATTCAGCAGCGGGTGGTCGGGTGTGACGGCATCCATCAGCATATGTATGCGGCGACCAAGTTCCGTCCCGTAATTTCCGGGGTCGGATCGGTGTTTATCCCAGGTAGTCAGCGGCCGGTCCTCCTTTTCCCGCACCTCCCGCATTTTTTTCATGATCTGGTCGGCTTCGAATTTTTCCAACCCTTTCTCGGGAACCCGGTCCACCCCGAAACTGAGGTAGAGCAGGGGGCCGAACAGCGGAAACGACCATGCGGTGAAAATCCACAGCATCGTGGCGCTGGGATTCCTCCGCCGCTTGAGGCAGTGCAGACAGACCAATATGAAGGCGATCAGATGGATCAGCGTGCTGATCAGTACCCAAAGTGACAACGAATGGATATTATTGTGCATAGGAACGGAAGTCTACAAACCGAAATCAGGAATGAATAGACAAAACTGATTTAAGAAATATTGTCATTCAGCGCAAAGGGCGTACATTCAAGGCATGAGATTTCTCCTTTACAATATTTGTTACGGAACCCGTGGAAACCAATTGAAGTTTCCTTTGGTGGGAATGCTGGGGCGCACCCAGAACCACCTGGATGAGATCATTGAATTTATCAAGCCGCTGGATCCCGATGTGATCGGACTGGTTGAAGTGGATGAGGGGTCGTATCGCTCCCACCGGAAAAACCAGGCCGAAGTCATTGCGAAGGAGCTGGGGCATTTCCATTCCTATAGCTCAAAGTACGGCAAGGCTTCGATGTGGCAGCATCTCCCGTTATACAAACAGCAGGGAAACGCATTCCTGGCCAAAAACACCATTTGCGGCGAAAAATTCCACTTCTTTGAGAAGGGCATGAAGCGGTTGGTTTTCGAACTGGAACTGGGGGATGTCACTATTTTTCTGGTTCACCTATCGCTCAGCTACAAGGAGCGTCAGGAGCAGCTTGGCCACCTCTACACGCTGGTAAACAAAACGAACCGGCCCTACATTGTTGCCGGCGATTTCAACGCGCGCATGGGGGAAAAGGAAATCAAGCTGTTCCTTGCGGCGACCGGTCTGGCCAATGTGGATAAAGAGGGGCAGCCGTCCTATCCGAGTTCCAACCCCCGGAAACACCTCGACTTCATTCTTCACAGCCCGGAAGTTAAAATTACACATTTCTGGATGCCGCAGACCCGGCTATCAGACCACCTTCCGCTGGTTTGTGATTTTGAACTGTAGCGGATAGAAGGAGATTCATCATGACAGGATTTAGTTCGATACTCACACTGGCGTTGGTCGTTGCTGCTTTTTTTGGTGGAGTTTGGCTTTCCGCAAAGTTCAGGAAAAGGAAACCCGCCGCCACAATCAATGTGTTCTCCAGCATTGAACAGATGCGATCCATCGGCATCCTTTCGGTGTTCAAGGTAATGACCAAAGAGATCGTTACCGAAACCGATCACTCATGGGGCGAACTGGGCAACCGCTATCTGAGCTGGGTGTTGACCAAAAAGAAAATGGCGATGATCTTCGAGTTCGAGATCGATTTCCGCTATGATTTACAGAGTCCGGCTTTTCAAATCACAGGGTTGTCGAACGAGGCGCATGTCATCAAAATGCCGCCCTGCGACTATGGCGTGCATATCCGCGACATCCGCTTCTATGATGAGCAACGCTCAAAGCTAATGCCATGGCTGCTGCCGGACCTGCTGAACGGGTTCCTCGGCGGCGGTTTTTCCGAACAGGATAAAAACGGACTGGTGGATGCAGCCAAAGCGCATGCGGAAAAACAGGCCATGGAGCTGATTGGCAATATACAGTCCGAAGTGCGTAACTCGGCCAAAACGACGCTACAGTCAATCAGTCGGGCCTTTGGCGCGAACGATGTGCGTTTTGAGTTTTCCGATGAAAGCCGTATGGAGGTTGAAGTGGCCGTCTCTGAAAGCCTCGCCGCATCGGCATAAAACGAGGCGCCGCATCGTCCAATCCCTTGGATGGACCGGGATCGGATTTATAAAAATGATGGGCAAGATTGCCAGTTCGATCTCCTCCGACTAGGATCTGCGCATGACAACACGTTCCTTTTCCCAGCACCCGTTATCCGCCGCGCAGCTTTCCAACCTCGACAGCCTGGGCTACCACGACATGACGCCGGTTCAGGCCGCCGCTCTTCCGGGGGCGCTGGCGGGCGAAGACCTGATTATCCAGGCCCGGACCGGCAGCGGGAAAACGGCGGTTTTCGCATTGGCGCTTCTGGCCCGACTCGATCTGCCCTCGCGCGCAACGCAGACCCTGGTGCTCTGTCCGACACGCGAACTGAG
>JAIPIO010000112.1 GCA_021734595.1 Kiritimatiellales bacterium
GGCGGGGAGTGGGGCCTCTACGACATGGAGGCCGACCGCAACGAAACCACCGACTTGAAGGATAAACATCCCGAAACCTTCGCCGAGCTGGTCAAGCTGCATGAGGAATGGGCAAAGCCGTTTGGCGGGAAACAGGAAAAAACCAAGAAATCCAAATCGAAAAAGAAAAAGGGGAAATAGCCATGAAGAAAACCATTGCGCTTTTGCTGGGTATCGTGGGATGCGCCTCCGCCGAGGTCTACCAGGCCAATGGAATCCGCATCGGGGAGGTCGATCAGGACTCAGCGATTGTATGGACGCGGATGACGCGCAACGTCGAGTTGAACCGCGGCGGCGCCCGGTTTGTGATGCCCGAAAAGAAAACGGAAACGAAGAAGAAAAAGAAAAAGGGGAAAACCAACAAGCTGCCGACCATGGCGCAGCAGCTTCCGGCCGGCAAGACGCTCGATGACATGGAGGGAGCCGTGCCCGGCGCGCCCGGGGAAGTGCGCCTTTCATGGAGTTCCAAAGGCGGGAAACTTTTTTCCAGTGCTTGGAAACCCGTCGACACGGCAAAGGATTTCACGTGTCAGTTCAAACTGGAGAATCTCAAACCCGCCACGGAATATGCGCTGAAGATCGAAAGCCGCGATGCCGGCGGGAAAGCCGGACAGACCGTAACCGGAAAATTCCGTACCGCGCCGCCGGTTGATAAAACGGTCCCGGTCACCTTCACCGTGGTGACGGGACAGGATTATACACGCCGCGACGATGCGGTGAACGGCCATAAGATCTATCCGCACATGCTCGCCCTGGATCCCGACTTCTTCATCCATACCGGCGACATCGAATATTATGACAAGGCGGATCCGTACTCGACCTGTATCGAGCTGGCCCGGTTTAAATGGAATCGGGTGTACGGCCTGCCGAACCAGGTGGCGTTCCATAAAAACGTCGCCAGCTATTTTATCAAGGACGACCACGACACCCTCAAGAACGATGCCTGGCCCGAGCAAAACTACGGCGACCTGACTTGGCAGCAGGGACTTGAAATCTTCCGCGAACAGTTTCCCGTCCTCGAGAAAAACTACCGCACCATCCGCTGGGGCAAGGATCTCCAAATCTGGCTTATGGAAGGCCGCGACTTCCGCAGCCCCAATACCATGCCCGACGGCTCCGAAAAAACCATTTGGGGCAAGGAACAGAAGGAGTGGTTCTTCCGCACCGTGAAGGAATCCGACGCCACCTTCCGTGTGCTGATCAGCCCGACGCCGATTGTCGGCCCCGACCGCGGCAACAAGAACGACAACCATGCCAACGAAGGCTTCATGCATGAGGGCAACGAAGTTCGCAAATTCATCGCATCGCAGAAAAACATGTTCACCGCCTGCGGCGACCGCCATTGGCAGTATGTCTCCGTCGATCAAACACACGGCATGAAGGAATTTTCCTGCGGCCCCACCTCCAACAAGCATGCCGGCGGCTGGAGCAACGACAAGCTGTTGCCCGAGCATCGCTATCTCAACGTGCAGGGCGGCTTCCTCGCCATTACCGTTGATCGCCAGGGCGGAAAGCCCGTCCTCACTGCCCGCCACTACAACGTAGACGGCAAGGTCTGCAACGAAGACGTGAATCCCGCGAAGTAGTTTTTGGCTGGGGTAGGGCGGGCTGTCCCAGCCCGCCGCGGACGGCTCGGAGAGCCGTCCCTACCTTTTGGGTGTCTGTTTTTACCCGCGTGGTTCGTCACTTTAACATAGCATATTTAATAATTAACTGGAGGAGAGTTATGCGCAGATGGTTTGTGTTGGTTGCAGTGTTGCTGGTGGGTGTTTCTTCGTTTTCCGAGCTTCGGCTGGCAGCGGCTTTTTCGGATAACATGGTGCTTCAGCGGGATCAAAAGGTTCCGGTGTGGGGCTGGGCGAATCCGGGCGAAGAGGTGACGGTGCAGTTTGCTGGCCAGCAGGCTGTCGTCAAGGCGGGCAAGGACGGCAAGTTCATGGTTCGGCTGAAAAAGATGGCCGCCAACAAGGCCGCCCAGGCAATGACTGTTCAATCCGCTGGCGGCGATAAGCTGGAAGTGAAGAACGTACTCGTCGGCGAAGTCTGGCTATGCTCCGGGCAGTCAAACATGCACATGATGGTGAAGAACAGCATCAATGCCGATGAAGAGATCGCCAATGCCAACTATCCGCTAATAAGAATGTTCCTGACCGACCTGAAAGCCAGTACAGAACTGCAAGCTGATTGTACCGGTGCATGGTATGTCACCACGCCGGAAAACGTTCCACCATTTTCCGCGACGGCTTTCTTCTTTGGCCGCGAGTTGCATAAAAAGCTCGATGTGCCGATTGGTTTGATTCGCTCCAGTTGGGGCGGCACATGCGTCGAGGCATGGAGCCCGATGGAGTCGCTGAAAAATTTTCCGACCGTGATGGAATACAAGGCGGATATAGATAGGCAGGCGGAAGGATTCGAACAAGCCGCTGAAGATGAACGCTACGCCAAGGTGCTGGCCAAGTGGCAGGAAAACGTAAAGGCGGCCAAAAAAGAGGGACGCGAACTTAAGAAACGGGATATGAAAAAACCCAAGAAGCGCACCGATTTGAAAATGTCGCAGAATTATCCGGCCAATCTCTACAACGCCATGATCAACCCGCTTGTACCTTACGGCATCCGCGGCGCGGTCTGGTACCAGGGCGAACGCAACTCGAAAACTATAGCCGATGCCATTCTCTACCGCGAGTAGCTCGCCAACCTGGCCAACAGCTGGCGCAAGGATTGGGGCGACCAATTTCCGTTCTACGCCGTGCAACTGCCCAACTTCAAGGCGCCGCAGATCGAGCCGTCCGAAGATACAGGATGGGCCTATGTCCGCGAAAGTTTCATGGATGTTCACAAAAACCTGCCCAATGCGGGCATGGCCATCACCATCGACATAGGCGAAGAGAAGAATATTCATCCTAAAAACAAACAGGAGGCCGGCCGCAGATTGGCGCAGCAGGCGCTGGCCAAGACCTATAAAATGGGCAACGTCGCTGGGGGGCCGGTTTACAAGTCGATGAAGAAGGACGGCGGCAAGATCGTCGTCAAGTTCGAGGACATCGGCTCCGGACTGGTCGCCAAGGATGGCGTGCTCAAGACCTTTGCCATCGCGGGCGCGGACAAAAATTTTGTCTGGGCCGATGCCGTGATCGTGGGCGACACCGTGGTCGTCAGTTCGCCCAACGTCGCAAAACCGGTTTCCGTGCGCTATGCGTGGGCCGATAATCCGGTTGGATGCAATCTCTTCAACAGAGAGGGATTCCCTGCCTCGCCGTTCCGCACCGACGACTGGGCGCCTGCGGGCAATGAGTAGAATAGCGGTTTGCAAAAACTAATTGGGGTGTAGGGCGTGCTTCCCGCCAGCGGGCGCGCGCTCCATCGGAATGGAAGCACGCGCCACACCGGGGGTTGGTTGAGAAGGAAGTTCCAATGGGTGGAAAAAACAGGTTCCAACCATTGGAAGCAGTTAAACAGGAGGAGAATTATGCGCAGGTGGTTTGTATTGGTTGCAGTATTGCTCGTTAGTGTTTCGTCGTTTGCCGAGCTTCGGCTGGCAGCGGCTTTTTCGGATAACATGGTGCTTCAGCGCGATCAGAAGGTTCCGGTATGGGGCTGGGTGAATCCAGGCGAAGCCGTGACGGTCAAATTTGCCGGGCAGGAAATCTCCGGCAAGGCGGGCAAGGACGGCAAGTTCATGGTTCGGCTCAAAAAGATGGATGCCAACAAGACTCCGCAGGCGTTGGTGGTTGAAACCGCAAGCGGCAAAAAGCTGGAAGTGAAGAATGTGCTTGTCGGCGAAGTGTGGCTCTGTTCGGGGCAGTCGAACATGCAGATGAGCGTGGGGAGTGCCCAGAATCCCGAGGACGAACAGAAGAGTGCAAACCATCCGCTAATAAGAATGTTCCTGACCGACCTGAAAGCGAGCAAGGAACTACAGGCGGAATGCACCGGCACTTGGGCGGTCTGCTCGCCGGATACGGTTCTGAAATTCTCAGCGACGGCCTATTTCTTTGGGCGCGAGCTGCATAAAAAACTCGATGTGCCGATTGGTCTGGTTCGTTCCTGCTGGGGCGGAACGCCCATCGAGGCGTGGGGCCCCATGGCCTCCATGGAAAAGTTCCCGACGGTTATGGCCCAAAAGGCAGCGGAGGATGCCAAGGCTGTAAAATATGACGAAGTCGCCGCTAGGGAAAAACATGCCAAGCAGCTCGAAGCCTGGAAGCAAAAGGTAAAGAAGGCAAAAGCGGATGGAAAAAAGGCGCCGAAGCGTCCGAAAGAACCGGTTCATCCGCACACGTCGCAAAGATATCCGGCCAATCTCTACAACGCCATGATCAACCCGCTGGTGCCGTACGGCATCCGTGGCGCCATCTGGTATCAGGGTGAAGCGAATACCAAGTCGATCGAACAAGCCATTCTCTACCGCGAGTTGCTCGCCAACCTGGCTACGAGCTGGCGCAAGGATTGGGGCGATCAATTTCCGTTCTACGCCGTGCAGCTACCCAACTTCAAGAAGCCGCAGACCGAGCCGTCCGAAGATACAGGATGGGCCTATGTCCGCGAAAGTTTCATGGAGGTTCACAAGAATCTGCCGAATGCCGGAATGGCCATCACGATTGATGTGGGTGAGGAAAAGAACATTCACCCGAAAAACAAACAGGAGGTCGGCTACCGGATGGCGCAGCAGGCGCTGGCCAAGACCTATAAAATGGGCAACGTCGCAGGGGGGCCGGTTTACAAGTCGATGAAGAAGGACGGCGGCAAGATCGTCGTCAAGTTCGAGGACATCGGCTCCGGGCTGGTTGCCCGGGGTGGTTCGCTGAAGACCTTCGTCATCGCCGGCGCGGACAAGAAGTTTGTCTGGGCGGACGCGGAAGTGGTGGGCGACACCGTGGTCGTCAGCTCCCCGAAGGTTTCCAAGCCGGTCTCCGTGCGCTATGCGTGGGCCGATAATCCGGTTGGCTGCAACCTCTACAACAAGGAGGGTTTCCCGGCCTCTCCGTTCCGCACCGACGATTGGGTGCCTGCGGGCAATAAGTAGAATAGCGGTTTGCAAAAACTAATTGGGGTGTAGGGCGTGCTTCCCGTCAGCGGGAGCGCGCTCCATCGGGATGGAAGCACGCGCCACACCGGGGGTTGGTTGAGAAGGAAGTTCCAATGGGTGGAAAAAACAGGTTCCAACCATTGGAAGTAGTTAAACAGGAGGAGAATTATGCGCAGGTGGTTTGTATTGGTTGCAGTGTTGATGGTGGGCGTTTCTTCGTTCGCGGAACTTAAGCTCGCGGCGGTCTTTTCGGACAACATGGTAGTTCAGCGAGGCCAGAAGGTTCCCGTGTGGGGCTGGGCCGATGCGGGTGAAATTGTGACCGTGCGCTTTTCCGACCAGGATAAAACGACCAAGGCCGGTGAAGACGGCAAGTTCATTGTCAAGTTCGCTAAAATGGTCGCCAATAAAGCGGCACAGGAACTTGTGGTTGAAACCGGCGGTGGTGAAAAACTGGTAGTGAAGAACATACTGATAGGCGAAGTGTGGCTCTGCTCCGGGCAGTCGAACATGCAGTTCCCGGTTTCGAAAGCCGCGAATTTCGACAAGGAAAAGGTTGCGGCCAACCACCCGCTGATAAGAATGTTCCTGACCGATCTGAAAGCCAGCACGGAGCGGCAGGCGGATTGCACCGGGGTGTGGAATGTTTGCACGCCGGAAAATGTGGGCAAGTTTTCCGCCGCCGCCTATTTCTTCGGGCGCGAGCTGCAACAAAAGCTGGATGTGCCGATCGGGCTGATCCGTTCCGCCTGGGGCGGAACGCGCATTGAGGCGTGGATACCGATGGAGACGCTCGAAACGTTTCCTACCGTGATGGCCGGAAAGGCGCTGGACGATGAACAGGCCGCAAAATTCGACGCTGCGGTCGCAGAGCAACAGTATGCCAAGCAGCTAGAAGTCTGGAAGCAACAGGCCAAGCAGGCTAAGGCGAATGGGCAAACGCCGCCGCGCCGCCCGAAAAAAACGGTGCATCCGCATGCGTCGCAGCAATACACGGCCAACCTCTACAACGCCATGATTCATCCGTTGGTGCCGTATGCAATCCGCGGCGCCATCTGGTACCAGGGAGAATCCAACACGGGATCATTTGGTCAGGCGATGCTTTACCGTGACCTGCTGGAGAGCTTGGCGACCAGCTGGAGCAAGGCGTGGGGTAACAAATCCCTCTTTGGCACGAAGAATTTCCCGTTCTATTCCGTGCAGCTACCGAACTTCAAGGCACCCCAGACGCAGCCCTCGGAGGACACTACCTGGGCGTTTATCCGCGAAAGCTTCATGGATGTCCACCAGGATGTTCCCAATGCCGGCATGGCCATCACAATCGATGTCGGCATGGCGGACAATATTCATCCAACCAACAAGCAGGCGGTCGGCTACCGGTTGGCGCAGCAGGCGTTGGCCAGAACCTACAAAATGGGCAACGTCGCCGGCGGCCCGGTCTACAAGTCCATGAAAAAGGACGGTAGCACGATCGTCGTCAAGTTCGAGGACATTGGTTCCGGGCTGGTTGCCAAGGATGGTGCGCTGAAGACCTTCGCCATTGCCGGTGAGGATAAACAGTTTGTCTGGGCCGATGCTGTGATTGAAGGCGACACCGTAGTGGTTAGCTCGTCGAAAGTCGCCGAGCCCGTTTCCGTGCGCTATGCGTGGGCCGACAATCCGGTTGGTTGCAACCTCTTCAACAAAGAGGGTTTCCCGGCCTCGCCGTTCCGCACCGACGACTGGGCGCCAGTCGAAAACAAATAAACATTTTCCAACCATTGGAAGTTCTTTTCCAATGGTTGGAAATAGATTGTATTCCCATGAAAATATTGATCCTGCCTGTTTTGGCATTGGCGACGGTTGCAACCTGGGCGGCCGATTGGCCGGCATGGACGGGGCCACAGGGGCTCAATATTTCCTCGGAGACGGGGTTGCCGGAAGCGTTTGACCGGGACACCGGCACCAACGTCAAGTGGGCGACTAAACTGGGAACCGTGCTCTACGGTTGCCCGACGGTTTCTAGGGGTCGGATATTCGTGGGAACCAACTATCCCGCCGTCGATGACGACGATCGTTTTACCAAGCCGCACGGCGGTGTGGTGGCCTGCCTCGACGAAAAAGACGGTAAGATTCTTTGGAAGCTGGTGGTGCCGGACCGGCAGTGGGGCTACCCCGAGGGTTTCGCAATGACCCAGGAGAAATGGGGCATCTGCTCGTCGCCGACGGTGGACGGCGACCGCGTGTATGTGGTCGATAATGGCGGGAATGTGCTCTGCCTCGATGTCAATGGGCTGGCGGACGGCAACGACGGCCCGTTCCAAGACGAGGCGAGCTACATGGTAAAACCCGGTCAGCCGCCCATCAAGCTGCTTCCGACGGATGCCGACATTATTTGGTGCTACGACGTGTCGCGCGAGCTGGGCGTCTGCCCGCACGATGTGGCCAGCTGTTCGGTGCTGATTATCGGCAACGTTCTTTATACCAGTACCTCGAACGGGGTTGGTAGGGAGCATGAAATTGGATGCCACGTGAAGACCGCACCGGGCTTTATGGCGTTGGACAAACAAACGGGGCGGCTTCTGGCCGTGGAGGATGATCAGCTGTGCCAGCGGATCTACCATACGCAATGGTCTTCGCCTTCAGTCGGGAACGTCAACGGCGGAAAACTTATTTTTCTCGGTGGTGGCGACGGTTGGTGCTACGCCTTCACACCCGTGTCGGATAAGAAGAGCAAAACGCCGCAGCGGATGGTTCCGGTGTGGCGCTACAATTGTTTGCCGCACCACTACGTCTATAACCCGGATGGCTCGGTCATCCCGTACTATAATGGCGACGTGCGCAAATACAAAAAACGCAAGCGGAAGAAAGAGGACACCACCGGTTGGAACAGCGGCGACGGCTCGTTCCTCGGCCCCAGCCAGATCATCGCCACGCCCGTCTTCCACGAAAACCGCATCTACGTCGCCATCGGCCAGGATCCGGCCCACGGATTGGGGCGGGGCATGTTGCACTGCATCGACGCCACGAAAAAAGGCGACATCACCGAATCCGGCAGGATCTGGAGCTACGATGCCATCGGGCGCACCATCTGTACCGTGTCCATTGCCGACAGCCTGGTCTATGCCACCGATCTCGACGGAAAGCTGCACTGCCTCGATGCGGATACCGGGAAAGTCCATTGGGTGCATGATGCCGGGGATGAATGCTGGGCCGGCCCGCTCATTGCCGACGGAAAGATCTACCTGATCACCCGGCAAACGTTCACCACACTGGCGGAGGGACGCGAAAAGAAGGTGCTGTTCACCGATCGCGGCGGCAGCGAGTGCTCGCCCATCGCTGCCAACGGCGTCCTCTACGTCTTCACGAAAAACCACCTCCATGCCCTCGCTGAAGGCGCATCACGGCAACACTGATGCCTTGAGCGCTGTCTGTGTGGAACGTTAAACATGACCCGACTCGGGAATCAAACTTTGACCTAATCGACGGACGTTTACCGAGTAGGATACATGCTATGGGGGTTTATCTTATGCATTCAAAGTTTACGTATCCCGACCAAGGGCCATAACCTTTTAAAGATAACTTCCGAACGCGCCAGCGTCCTTTGTTTGCGCCGGTATGTTGGTGGACTGTCATTTCATTCCGAGTGAAATATGTTGACGAATGAATCCATTTGGCTGGATGTTTAATATCCACCTCGACTTCATATCCGTTGTCGGATTCCCCTGACCATGACATAGGAACGCAACGAGGGTAATCAATTCTTAGATTCGTTGAGATTTCCACCTTGGGAGCATTAAGGGATTCATCTGCCTGAGCTTCTACATACCAACCACAACCAGAAAGAAACCCCACGTCATTAAAGTAGAATATATGATAGGCACCTTTAATGTTTGAATCGTATTCCCAAACATGTCCCTGCTTGCGATCAGGGGCTCCTGCAAGTTCCAATACGGACTTTTTCTGCAATCCGTCTCGCGCCCAGCGCCATTCATCTGGGGCACCAACTTGGATGCCATCATTTAGTCGTTCGCGGGAAAAATCGTCGTAGGTAATGATGTCGCGCACTACCAAAACCACAATTGCCAAGATCGGAACCGCGATCAATAATCTATTTTTCATAATAGTTCATCCCCAAAACGATGCTCTCCAACAGTGATTTTCCATAAGGTAACGCGAAGCGGGTAAGATGACAACAGGGATTTAAGAGATAGCCATGGTCTTTGTATATTGTGTTGGATTGCATGCCGTGTGCGAAAAGAGATGCTATCCAACAAAGATGGCCGCATGGCGAAGCTGTCAGGTGTAGCGAACGTTTAACCTCGCGAAACGAGGAAAACGTTGAGCGTTGAATTCCAATCATTGGAAATTCGGCAACTTCTGTGTTCCTGTCATTGGAAGGCCAGATGCGCGGCCGGCAGGACGCAAATACATGCAAATCGGAAAAACCGCGTTGACTGTGCACGCCGCTTAATGTGATCTTCAAGAGTGCTACGGTTAGCGTATATAAACCAGAGAGGTTGATTATGGATGATAAAAACAAAGTTCAGCATTTCACGCAGCGGCTCGCCGTTTGCAGTTGGTCGCTCCAACCGGCAACCCCGGCGGATCTCGTGCGGGATCTGCAGGTTGTCGGAGTAGATAAGACCCAGCTCGACCTGGACCCGTTCCGCGAGCAGCCCGTGGTGTGGGACGGTGCGTCCGCCCTGTTCGCGCAGCACGGCATTGCGGCCGTGTCGGGCATGTTCCGCACGGTGGGCGAGGATTATTCGACACTCGAAACCATTCGCCTTACCGGGGGCGTTGTACCCGATGCCACGTGGGATGAAAACTGGAGCAATGCCCAAATCACCGCCCGGAATGCGGAGCAGCTCGGCCTGGAGTTTGTGATGTTCCACGCGGGCTTCCTGCCGCACGATCCGGCGGATCCGAATTTTGACAAGCTGGTGGACCGCGTCCGCCAGCTCGCACGCCTGTTTGCCGACCACGGCATTACGCTGGGCTGTGAAACCGGCCAGGAAACGGGGGCCGCGCTGAAGGCCTTTCTTGAACATCTCGACGAGCCGAATGTGGCGGTCAATTTCGATCCGGCCAACATGCTGCTCTACAACAACGGCGACCCGATCGCGGCCCTGCGCTCCGTCGGGAGTTGGGTCAAGAGTGTGCATGTCAAGGATGCCGCCGTCACTGCGGTGCCGGGCGAATGGGGCGCGGAGCTCGCCGTCGGCACGGGCCAGGTGGACTGGTCGGCATTTTTTGCTGCGCTGGCCGAGATCAATTTCCCCGGATGGCTGTGCTTCGAGCGCGAGGCCGGCGACCAGCGCGTGGCCGATATCAAGGCCGGCGTAGAATTTGTCCGTAACCTGCTGGGGGAACGCTCGTGAGCACGGTCAATGTGGCGGTTGTCGGTCTCGGGTTCATGGGGGTTACGCATCTCAAGGCCTACCGCCAGATTCCCGGCGTGCGGATTGCCGCCATTTGCGATGCCGCCCGCCTGCCCGTGGATGGTGATTTTTCCGCGATTAGCGGCAACATCGGCTCCGACGAGCCGTTCAAGCTCGATATGGAGAACGTCAAGGCAACGAAGAACCTGGACGAGCTGCTGAACGATCCGGACATTGACCTGATCGATCTTTGCGTACCCACGCTGGTGCATCCGAAGCTTGCCATTGCCGCGCTGCAGGCCGGCAAACACGTCGTCTGCGAAAAACCGTTGGCGCGCACGGCTGCGCTGGCCCGCGAGATTGTCGAGGCGGCCGAGGCGGCGCAGGGGTTTTTCATGCCCGCGATGTGCATCCGGTTCTGGCCCGAATATGCTTGGCTTAAGCAGGCCATCGCCGGCCGGGAATATGGCCGCGTACTGGCCGCGCGCTTCCGTCGCGTTTCCGAACCGCCCGGCTGGTCGGACGAGTTCATGGATGGCGGGAAATCCGGCGGCGCGCTGCTGGATCTGCACGTTCACGACGCCGATTTTGTGCAGTACTGCTTCGGCCGGCCACAGGCGGTCTACGCCACGGGGCTTTCGGCGGTGAGTGGGGCGATTGACCATGTCGTTGCCCAATACACGGTGGAGGGCGGCGCCTGCGTTTCGGCGGAAGGCGGCTGGGCGATGACGCCCGGTTTCGGTTTCAACATGTCCTATACCGTCCTCTTCGAGAACGCCACGGTCGACTTCGATAACGCGCGCGGTGACGACGCGCTCCGACTATACGAAAAGGATCAGCCTCCGCGCACCATCAAGCCCGAGGGCGGCGATGGCTACCTCGGCGAGCTCACGCACATGGTGGAGAGCATCCGCGCCGGCCAGGCACCGACCATTGTGACGCCGCGTGATGGCCTAGGTGCGGTAGAGATTTGCGAGGCCGAGGGTACCTCCATCGAGACCGGACAGATCGTGGAACTGTTGTCATGAGCAGTCGCGTGGCCATGGCAATCGGCGCCCATCCGGACGATATCGAGTTCACGATGGCCGGGACGCTGCTGCTGCTGAAACAGGCCGGCTATGAAGTGCACTACATGAACCTCGCCAACGGCTCGCTGGGTAGCCAGATTCATCCGGCCGCAAAACTCCGCGGCATCCGCCGGCGCGAAGCGCAGGCGGGGGCGCAGTTGCTCGGTGCGGTTTTCCACCCGAGTCTGGTGGACGACATGGAGGTTTACTACGAGGCCAAAACCCTGCGGCGGCTGGCCGCGGTGGTCCGCGAGGTCGGACCGGAGATCCTACTGACGCATTCGCCTGCCGACTACATGGAAGATCACCAGAACACCTGCCGGTT
>JAIPIO010000113.1 GCA_021734595.1 Kiritimatiellales bacterium
CGCCCATCTCACGCAGTTTCTCAACCAGCTTTTCGTCCACATAGGCGGCAGCGATTACCAGTGGGCCAAAGAAATCGCCCTTCCCGCTTTCGTCAATTCCCATGTGCGGCTGACTGGCCGCCGGATCCAGTATGTCTTCGTATCCAATCACCACTTCCTTCAGCACCAGCGGTTCGAGCGTAAAAGTCACCCACTCGTGGGCCCCCTTGCCCTGAACAAGCAGCTTGCCGGATTTATAAAGGTTGATGCGGCAGTCTGGGATGGATGCGGCGATGATGGTGTGCGGCACGGTTTCGGGGTGGTACTGGCTTTCGCGGAGTAAATCACCAAGTGTTTTTTGTTGCTCTTGCGTCAGTTTAAATGTATAGGAATTCTTCGTCATTAGTTGAACCTTTTGATTCTGAAAGTGTATGAGTGCATACCAGAAAACAGAACGGGTGACAAAGACGGTTTTAAGGATAATCGAATTCAGGGAAGACAAATGGTGATGTTTCGATTGAGATGGATATGCTTGGCGCTGGGTTTCTGCATGACGGTCGGCGGTGTTGCGGAAGAGGGCGGCAGTAAACCTGCAATGGTCACGCATGCGGATGCGGCGCTGATTTTTGCGAGACATTCAGGCCAGTTTGAAAAATATGTAAAACCGGATGCCACCCTGAGTGATTGTGTGGCTTTTCTTAATGAGACCGGCGTGTATTTCAGCTTAAAAGACATACTAAGCAAGCGGGAATTTACGCAAAAAGACTGCGCCCGGGTCATGGGACAGATTTCTATAATTTTTAGTGGCAACGCGGAGTTCGACTTTGGTAAAGTCCATCTCCCAAGGGAAGCTGACTCGTGGGAGGATTATTGCCTTTTGTATGATGTGAAATACAGGGAAGTTTACCAGACCATGTTGGAAACGGTTGCGAAATTTAGGGGGCATTGATTGCGGGTTTTCTGCTTGCTAAGTTTTGAAAGTATGGATAATCTGAATTCCGTTTAATGAGGAGTACGTATATGAAGAGGAATATTTATGTTACTGCATTGCTGATGGCCGGGCTGGTTTCCGCCACGGTTTACCCTGTACGTGCTGCCGGAACGCAGGCTTTGGCTGCGGAGGCGAACAACGCCGTGGCAATAGCTCAGACGGCGGTGGATGATGCGCGTGACTCCATTCAGGGTGGCAAGGATATGGTAACGAAACTTAAAGGGAACCCCGCCCTTATTAATGAAGTCAAAAAAGTTCTTGTGGATGCTTCGAAGAGCTGGGCCGAAGCCCTGAAGGCGTTGGAATCCGCCAAAGCCACCGCGGCTAAAGTGGCTGGAGCCCCTGATCTTAACAAGGCCAAAAACCTGAAGATGATGACGCAGGTTGATGCCAGTGTGGCTGAGGCTAATGCCAAGGTTGTAAGAACCGGTCTGTATTTTGTTGAAGCTGCCGCCGCCAATAGAACGCAGTCCCTTCCCGTCATACGGGATGCCATGCAGGATGCGGACGCCGCAGCGGCACAGGTTAAATTCAACCGGGAACAGGTTAGGAATATTCTCGCCGGTAAGTAATTTTTAAAAAGGAGTACGGGTCATGAAAAGGCATCACGTCATTAAAGCAGTTGTAGCGGTTTGTTTGCTTGCGCTGGCAGGGGCTAATCTTCCTGTGGTTGCACAGGATTCGGGGTCTGGTGATCTGATGACGGTGCTGGCGGAAGCCAGAACCGTTTTGGCTCAGGCGTTTACGTTGGCTGTGGAATCTGCCAGAAGGATTGCTGAAAAGGCAGCCGCTGGCGATTTGGACGGGTTGGGAGAAGAACAGGCGCGCTCCTCGGCGGTTGTTGGTGCTCTTGCCGATGCCTTGGCCGCTGTGGACGATGCGATGAAAGCGGTGCAGGGTAATGATGCGGCGGCGGCGGATACTGCCATGAATGGTGTAAAGAGCGCGTTGCAACAGGTGATTAATGCGCTGACCGGAGTTGCCCCGTCGTCCGACGGTTCAGCGGAGACCGGCGGTGGCGAGGAACTGGATGACAAGATGACCGGCGGTGATGCTCCCATTAATCCGTATGAATATCTGGGCGACCCCGAGTTTTTGAAAGAAGTCGGTCGTGCTATACATATAATAGAAAGAGAAGCAACGCTTGGCGGTGCTGAAAAAATGGTCACCCCCGAGTAAAGAATGGTTGAGAAGTGATCGGTTGCGTGTTTTCTGAAGCGGTAAGGAGATAATGTTATGAATAGAGTTATAGGTGTTGTTGTAATTGGTTTATCTTTGCTTTGTGCAACGGTTCACGCGGCGCAGGAGCGCTCTATTCATGTGTCGAATTCAGTGCGCGTGGGGTACGACGACAATGTACATCACGACGGTGTTGGCGATTCGTCCACCTACATCACAGACATCCTTCAAATTTCTGCGAAGGCAGTCTTTTCTGCCAGGACGGATCTGCTGGTTTACTACCAGCCGCAGATTACCTACCGGGAAAATGCGACGGATAACAAGAACGTGATGTATCACCTCTTCTATGCCAAGCTGAACCATGCCATCTCGGAGAGGGTATTCCTTGGCGTATCGGACCGGTTCAATTTCCAGGGGGATGATGAGCGGATTCAGTCGGCCATTGATGATTTGGCGTACTGGGAAAACAACATTCAGGCTTCGTTGTCTTTCACCCTCAGTTCGTTGAGCCAGTTGACCGTCGCCGGTGGATATGAGCTTAGGCGCTGGAGTGATTCTACCTATGCTGCCAGACAGGATTATGATGAATATTTTGCATCCGCCAATTACCAGCGGGAACTCCGTCCGAATACGACATACGGCTATCTTGGAGTTAACTTTGCGGATCTGGAGTACGACAGCAGTACTCGCGGCGGTTATGAAGTGATTACAGGGTATGGAGGGTTAGGTCACAATTTCACACCGAATGTGAACGGGAGTGTTAATTTGGGATATTCGAGCTCTTCCATTGATGGAGCATACGGCAGCGAAACAACGGCGCCCTATTTTTCGGGAAGTTTGCAGTATAATCCTTCGGCGCGCACCACCATTAATGGTTCTTTAACACACTCGCTCTCAACCTCCGAAAATACGGTGTATAACATTCAGGAATCCACTGCAGCGAATTTGGGATTGCGGCATGAATTCACGGGGCGGATTACCGGTGTGGCCGCTGTGGGTTATACGTTAAGCCAGTATGAGGCGGACAGTGCGGTGGTAGGAAGCGCGCAAATGGATAATGACGAAGATTACTTCAGATTCAGCACCCGGCTTTCCTATCAGATTAACCGGATCCATTTTGTAGATGTTGGTTATGAATACAGCACCCGTGACTCCGATATATACACGGATTGGGACAGAAACCGTTATGACATCGGGTGGAGATTCAAGCTTTAATTAAATTGAGCAGTTTTAGTTTGAAAGACAAGGTGGTGAGGGTTTACCCTCACCATCTTAGTTTTTGAAAAGGGAGAGCAGAATGAGTGATGAGGTCAAGCAACAGCAACAGCAGGAAAAGACCCTTCATTTTCTGGATTATTGGCGGGTTATCCGTTCCAGAAAAGAGATCGTGCTGGCTGTCGCATTTCTCGTTGTTCTGACGGGTACTGCCTATACGCTGATGTTGCCCAACCTCTATGCGGCTACTGTCCGGATTTCCGTTTCGGAAGACAATCCGGATATCGATCCGTTTGGTGGGACTTCTTACGGGATGACCTATAATCCCTATTTCCTGCGCACCCAATTTGAGATCATCCAGTCCAAGCCCATTCTATATGAAGTCATTAACCGTTTGAACCTTCAGGAAGAGTGGGGCAAACAGGGTGAAAAGATTCAGCGGGATGTTGCATACAGCATTCTGCGCGGCAGCATAAGTGTCAACCAGCATCCTGATACGACATTGATAGCCATCAGCACCCGGCGCAACAACCCAAACGAAGCGGCAAAAATTGCAAATGAGTTGGCTGAGGTCTATCGCGATTCCCGGCTCGATCTAAGGCGGGAAGAAACACGCTTTGCCATTGATAAGATTAAGGAGGAACTGCAGAAACAGCGGGAACGGGTTGATGCAGCAGAAACAGAACTGGAACGCCTGCGCAAGGATCTTGATATTTCAATAATAGGTGGAGATGCAGGTGGCTTTAATATTGACAGCATGAAGCTGCAACAATTGGAAGGTGATCGTATTGCAGCGCAGCGCGAGATGATGGAAAAACAGGGTTTGCTGGACATTCTTGCCCAATTGGAAGACAAGGATCTGATTGAACAGGCCAGCTATATCACGTACGACCAAAATGTGGTCAGTACCAGGTTGCAGATACTTGATACCGAGGTGCAGTTAAAGTCCCTTCTTGAAGAATATGGAGAAAACCATCCCGAGGTGAAATCGGTTATGGCTGCCAAACAGCGTCTGGAAGTCAATTTGCAGCAGTTTCTAATATCTCTCCGCAACGGGCTTCAAACCGATTTTGCTATGGCAAAAAACACCTATGACAGTCTTCAAAAACTACTGGCGGAATATCGGACAGAGGATATTGGCTATCAGGGAGAAAAATACCGGCCCTTTAAAAACGCGCAGGAAGAACTGGATTCAGAACGATACGTCTACAATCAGGTGAAGGCCAAGATGCGGCAGGAAATTATCACCTTGGAGGTGCCCCGGCATCCTGTTGAGATTATTGATATCGCCGAGCCGAATGCACGACCGGTCAGCCCGAATCTTTTCATGAATGTTCTTATGAGCATATTTGTGGGCCTCGGGGCTGGAGTCGGACTCGCGTATTTCATTGAATATCTGGATACTTCCATTAAGACCGCAGACGATGTGGAGCGCTTGCTTTCGTTGCCGGTATTGGGACTTATCCCGCAGAAAGTCCGGCCGTTGGTCGAAGAAGGGCCGGATAGCGACCATGCCGAAGCGTACCGGGTTCTCCGCACAAATCTGGCCTTTACGGAGGGAGGCTCCAGCAAGGGGGCTTTCTGTGTGCTGAGCGGTGGCGCAGGTGAAGGGAAATCCACGACGGTATTCAATCTTGCCTATGTCTGTGCGCAGCAGGGCGAGAAAGTGCTACTGATTGACGCCGACTTGCGCCGGCCGGTGCAGCATACCATCCTGGGGTTATCCAACCGGTTCGGTTTGACTAATGTATTGCTTCGTGATGTCCCGGTGGAAGAAGCGATCAAAGCAACAAGCGTTCCGAACCTTCATTTTCTGCCAAGTGGACGGTTGCCGCGCACTTCGTTGGGTGTTCTGGATCCAAAGCGCATCGGCGAACTGATAGCCAGTTTGAAATCCAAATATGACGTTGTTTTGATTGATACCCCGCCGCTCGTGGGGATTAGTGACTCATCCATCATTGCAAAAGAAACAGATGGAGCAATTCTGGTTATTCAATACCGGAAATATCCGCGGGATATGATTATCAAGGCTAAACAGATGCTCGAAAGCCTTGGTGTTCCCGCAATCGGTGTCGTGCTTAATAACATCAATATCATGCGCGACGATTATTACTATTACTACCATTCCTATTACTCGGACTACAGTTATTACCGTTCGGGGGAATCAATGCCGGATGAAGGCGTTGATACTTAATCGGCGATGATCAGAGAGGTGAAAAATGATCTGTAGGATAACCTATATTCTAATACTACTTGTAACGGTTCTAAGTACTGGTTGCATCACGGTTCAGCCTGTTACACCTGGTGCTGCTGGTTCCGGTGTGCAGGCAACCGAGCCGTCGTCGGCCATGGCCCCTAAATCCGCAGAGCCAAAAATTGTTGTGGCTCCGGCGCGGGAGGAAATAGACGCTTACAGACTGAAACCGCTGGATCCGGTAATGATCCGTTTTAGCGGTATTCGTGAACAGCAGGTACTTGATATCGTGATTGATGAAAACGGGGAGATTAACCTGTTGCATCTAAAACCCATCAAAGCGGCCGGCATGACAACCTCGGAACTGGAGCGGACAATTGAGAAATCTTACGTCGACGAAGGGATATATAAAACCGTTTCTGTTAATGTAACCATGACTTCGAAAACCTATTTCATTCAGGGCGAAGTCAGTTCTCCGGGGCAGTTTCCGCTGGAAGGCGGCACAACCCTGTTGCAGGCGATTGCCGCCGCACGCGGCTATACTCCCTACGCCAGCGATAAAATCACAATCACCCGCAATGGCCGCATATATAAATACGATAAAGACAAACTTGAAAAAGATCCCTCCAAGGATGTGAAGATCGAAGCGGGAGACATGATCAAGGTTTGGCAATCTTGGTATTAATAGCCACCGCACCAACTCTTAGCGCCTGCGATGATGGATAACCTTTCTATGGCGAATCGAATCGGTATTATGGGCGGGTCGTTTGACCCGATTCATTTTGGACACCTGATCGTTGCTCAGGATGCCATTGAAAGGCTTGAGCTCTCGCGGGTAATTTTTATTCCTGCCGCGACCCCGCCGCACAAACAGCATATCCAGCAGGTGGCGGCTGAGCACCGGTTGAACATGCTCAAACTTGCCGTGGAAACGGACCTGCGCTTTTCGGTGTCGGATATTGAGCTTAAGCGCGGTGGGGTGTCATATACGGTTGATACCGTTCACGAAGTCAGAAGACAGTTCGCCGACGCAGAACTTTTCCTGATCATCGGCAGCGATACACTCACCGAGCTCGACACGTGGAGGAACGTTTCGGAAATAATGGATCTGTGTGAAATTGCCACTTTCATCAGACCGGGTGATGATGTGCAATGTGAAATGGATAAGCATGTCCGCTTGGGCGAGACGTGCAAAGAAAAACTGATGAAGAATTTGATCGAAGCGCATCGCGTGGAGATTTCATCGACCGAAATCCGTATGCGGCTTGCGGAGGGTCTCAGTATCCGTTATCTCGTTCCGCCGGAGGCGGAGATGTATATTTTTGAACATGGTCTCTACATCGGCTAGAAAGACAGGGTATGGATAAAGAACAGGATGTCATCAAGCAGGTAACCACTTTTCTTGAAGAAAAGAAAGCGGAAGATATCGTAACGCTGGATCTTCGGGAACTGGCGAATATTGCAGATTATTTTGTCATCGCCACCGGTGCGAATAAACCGCACATCAACTCCTTGTACGAAGGATTGCAGCGCACGTTCAAGAATGCCGGTTTCAAGGGATATCATAAAGCGGGCACGCCGGAGAGCGGCTGGATGATCATGGATTACCACGGAGTGATGGTTCATATCTTCGAACGGGACCTGCGCGAATTCTATGATCTGGAGAAGCTCTGGAAGGATGCGCCGCAGGTGGTCCAATAGGGTTCCAGACACTGGAATCCGTCAGCCGATGGATTTCCAATGCCTGGAAAAATGCAGGCACCAGGTTCCATCCGTTGGAAAAACTGAATACTGAATTTCCAAACGGTGGAAAGCAGCGTAAGGTGAAACCGAATTATGGGATTTAAAGTCTACAATACAATGAGCCGTTGCAAGGAGGAGTTGATCCCGCTTGAGGAGGGTCATGTCCGCATGTACACCTGTGGGCCGACCGTCTACAACTATGCCCACATTGGCAATTTCCGCGCCTACATGTTTGAGGATCTGTTGCGTCGCCACCTGAAATTCAGCGGCTTCCAAGTCACGCAGGTGCAAAACCTCACGGACGTCGACGACAAAACCATTCGTGCGTCCATCGAGCAGGGGCTGCCGCTCAAGGAATACACAAAAACCTACATCGATGCCTTTTTTGCCGATTTGGCCAAGCTCAACATCGAACCCGCCGAGCACTACCCCGCCGCGACCGATTTCATTCCAGAAATGATTGCCCTCATCGAAAAGCTGTTTGAAAAGGGCTACGCTTACCAGTCCGAAGACGGTTCCGTCTACTACAGCATCGACAAGTTCGCCGGATACGGCAAGCTCGCCCGCCTCGATCGCGAGGGCATGCAGTCCGGTGCGCGCGTTGCGCAGGATGAGTACGATAAGGACAACGCCGCCGATTTTGCGCTCTGGAAGGCATACGTGCCGGAGGACGGTGATGTGGCGTGGGATTCTCCCTGGGGACGCGGCCGTCCGGGCTGGCACATCGAATGTTCCGCCATGAGCATGAAGCTGCTCGGCGAAAGCTTCGACATCCACACCGGCGGGGTCGACAACATCTTCCCGCACCACGAAGACGAGATCGCCCAGTCCGAGGCCTCCACCGGCAAGCCCTATTCCAAATACTGGATGCACTGCGGCTACCTCGTGGTTGACGGCAAAAAAATGTCCAAGTCGCTTGGGAATTTCCACACGCTCCGCGAAATCCTGGACATGGGCTACACCGGTCGCGAGGTCCGCTACGAACTGCTCTCGGCGCACTACCGCCAGTCGCTGAACTTTGCATTCAAGTCGCTCGAGGCCAACCGGGCCGCACTCAAGCGCTTGGACGAATTTTACGCAAAAATAAAAGAAACGGCGGCCGGGGGAACTGAAGCAGGCGACCTTCCCGAATGGGCCGGCGGTCTGCGTGACCGGTTTGGCGCGGCGCTGGATGACGACTTGAATATATCGGGAGCGCTGGCGGCGCTCTTCGACACCGTGCATGCCGGCAACAAGGCCATGGCTGAAGTTCCAATCTCTGGAGAACAGGCCGTAGCGGTTTCCAATCTTTGGAATGAACTCGACGCCGTGCTGGGGTTTCTGATGCCGCCGGAAGAGGAGGTTTCTCCCGACGTAGCGGAATTGCTTGAAGCACGGGCCGCGGCCCGCGCCGCAAAGGACTGGGCCGAGTCCGACCGTATCCGCGACGCACTGGCCGAGCTGGGCTGGACCGTGAAAGATACGCCCGACGGGCCGAAACTCAGAAAGCTTTAAAATGGCGGAACCCGGTAAATTCATAACCTTCGAAGGCCCGGACGGCAGCGGAAAATCCACGCAGGTGCGGCTGCTGGCGGAGCGCCTGAAGGCACAGTGCATAACCGTCCATTGCACCCGCGAGCCGGGAGGCACCGCCACCGGGGAAGCCATCCGCAATATCCTGCAGCATGACGCCGTTGACGAAGCGCTGGGTGCACGTACCGAGCTACTGCTCTTCGCGGCCAGCCGTGCCCAGCTCATGAATTTTAAAATCCTTCCGGCGCTGGAGCGTGGCGATTGGATTATATGCGATCGCTTCATCGACTCAACCATGGCGTATCAGGGCTATGGGCGCGGCCTGCCGCTGGACACGCTGAATTCGATCAACCACTTTGCAATCGGCGGGAGAAAACCGGATGTAACCCTGTTGCTCGACCTGGATGTCGGGCGGGCATTCCAGCGCATGGCACCGTTGTTCAACAGCGGGGAGGAATCGCCGGATCGGTTTGAGCGGGAAGACCGGGAATTCCACGAAAAGGTCCGTGCCGGTTATCTTGAACTGGCTGACGGCGAGCCGGATCGTTTCCGCGTAGTGGATGCGGATCGCCTGGCGAACGTCGTGGCGGATGAAATCTGGAACATCATTAAAGCAACATGTATAAAAGATCATGCAGCCAGTTGATATATACGGTGAAGCCTGGGAAGGCATTCGGAACGGTTTCGAGTCCGGACGGATGGCCCATGCCTATCTGATTGTCGGGTCGCCCCGCGGCAATGCGCTCCGGTTTTGCGAATCTGTACTGCAGCTCCTTTTTTGCGAATCGGAGGACAAACCGTGCAAGGTCTGCAACGGGTGCCAACGCGTGGAGTTGCATAAGCATGTTGATATCCTCTGGATCGAACCGCAGAGCAAATCGCGACAGATTAAGGCGGATGATATTCGTGCTTTGGTGAGCCGAATGGCGATGACGTCCTATGAGGGCGGCTGGAAAGCCGGAGTGGTTGTTTCGGCGGACTGCATGAATGACAGCTCGGCAAACGTGTTGCTGAAAACACTTGAAGAGCCGCCGAAGAAAAGCATCCTGTTCCTGATTACCGATTCGCCGCAGACCCTTTTGCCCACCATTATCTCCCGCTGCCAGCGGATTGTACTGCCTTCCAACGAGGGGGGCGCCATGGAGGAACTCTGGCGGGATCCGCTGCGTGAAATCATGCGCAGCCTGCCGCCGGCGAACGGGCTGGACGCCGGTCGTTTGTCCAACCGGCTCAAAGCGGTTCTGGATCTGGTGAAGAACCAGATTGCCGAATTGGTCGAAGAAGATGCCGCAACGGACGAAACGGCGATTGATGAGGCCAAGCAGAAAGAGATTCTGGACGCCCGGATCAACGCCCGTCTGCTGGAAGTTCAGTCGGGAATCTTCCGTACCATGCTCGATTGGCACCGTGATCTGCTGATGCTGGTTAAGCAGGTGGATGCGTCGTTGCTAATTTTTCCGGACGAGCTTGCGGTGATGAAGGAGCAGGCCGCAAAGCAGTCGGTGTCGTCCGCCCTGCGGAATATCGACACGATTGAAAGCATGCCCCGCCGGATAAACCGGAATATTCCTGTAACCCAGGTGCTGGATGAAGCGCTGCGCAACCTTATGCGGTAAGTCTGCGGACCAGCGCCTGTAGCGCCAGCTCATAGCCGAACCCCTGAAAGCCCATGATCTGGCCAACACAGGCGGACGCGGTCAGGCTCTTGTGGCGGATCTCCTCGCGCGCGTGGGTGTTACTCAAATGAACTTCGATGGCGGGCACCTTGTCAGCCACCGCCTTGAGTGCATCAGCCACGCCCAGACTCGTGTGCGTTAAAGCCGCCGGATTGATGATAATCCCGTCAAAGGTTCCCCGGGTTGCGCCGATCCAGGTGATCAGCTCGCTTTCCGCGTTGCTGTGGCGGAAGTCGAGCGCAATGGTTGCGCCGGTCTGCGACGAAAGTGCTGCGGCGCACTGTTCCATGGCCTGTTGAATATCCGGCAGTGTTTCTTTCCCGTAAATATCAGGCTCGCGGGTCCCCAGCAGGTTGAGGTTCGGGCCGTTCAGTACCAGTATTTTAAGTTCGCTGCTCATAGTTTCCTCCGCTTTGATAAAAAGTCTAAATCACTCCGTATCGGGAAACAAGCTCAAGTCGGTCTGTTCGCCGACCTGTTTGATGCAAAGTACGTCGTCGTTGACGACCTTGTTGACGCGGCACGAGACGGGGTGGGCGGCGAGTGGAGGCGGTCTCAATGTGCAATCCAGATTGTCGATCGTCAATTTGGATTGTCGTTCATGCGGTGGGGTAAGCCAGGTTTTCCAGTGGTTGGAAGGAATGATGAGGGGCATGCGGTGGTGGATGTCGCGCATGTTTTTATCCGCCGCGCGCGTGATGATGACGCACGCATCCTTCTGCCACAGCCCGGCGAAGGCGAAGAGCGACCGGTCCGGAAGTTGGAAATAGTAGGGCGTTCGCTCCTTCCATTCATAAAAGCCGTCGGCCAGAATCAGACACCGGTTATTCTGGATCAGATGCCGGAACATCGGCCGCTCCGGCAGGGTTTCGAGGCGGGCGTTGATGACGGGGGCGCTGGACTGCGGATTCCTGAATCCCCAGATGGCCGCTTCGGCTCGTTGCGGTGCTTCTGTCCGGAGTATCGTCACTCGTTGTGTTGGCGCAATGTTGTACCGCTGGCCGAAAAGCGGCGGCAGTTCAATATCCGCCAGTGCTTCCAGCACTTCTTCGCGGCTTTTGGTTTGTGTAAAGCGTCCGCACATTTTATCGTCACTCCGTTTTAATAAGCTGGGAGGCAGTATGAAACTGGTTCGGTTTGGAGAAAAGGGAAAAGGGCGGCGGGGAATATGGATGGATGACGGGCGCATACTCGATCTGCGTGCGACGGCATTTAATATTGAAGATTACAACGAACACTTTTTCACCCATTTTGGGATGGAACAGCTCCGGGCGCT
>JAIPIO010000114.1 GCA_021734595.1 Kiritimatiellales bacterium
GGGGAACTATATTATGACTATTCGACAAAAACAGACCAGACGATCATCCCTGGAACGTTCCGCGGCGGCAGCCGGAGCGTTCAGCCTTCCTAACTTTTCCATCGGCAAGCCCGGTGGCTCGCCTAGCGGTAAACTCAATGTCGCCTGTGTCGGCATCGGCCACATGGGTAGCGGTTCCGTGCAGGGGGGTGCCAAGGAAAACCTGGTGGCGCTGTGCGATGTCGATTGGCGCGGGAAGTGCGAGGCCTGGGCCAACCGTGTGCCGGTCGACATGGCGGCCCAACATCCGCAAGCCAGAAAATTCACCGATTTCCGCGAAATGCTCGATGCGATGGGCGACAAAATCGATGTGGTATTGGTTGCCACCCCCGACCATACCCATTTCCCGGCGGCCATGGCGGCGATGGAAAAGGGCAAACATGTTTTTGTGCAAAAACCGCTCGCCCACAATGTCTGGCAGGTGCGTACGTTGCGCAAGGCGATGCATAAATACGGCGTGCAGACGGTAATGGGCAACCAGGGTCATACCTTCGAAGGCATGCGCCTGATCGTCGAATGGGTGCAGGCCGGGATTGTGGGGGAGGTGCGCGAAGTTCATTGCTGGACCGACCGCCCAAAACTGCCGTGGTTTGTCAAACCCACCTCCATTCCGCCCGCCACGGCAGCCGTGCCGGATGGTTTCGACTGGAACCTGTGGCAGGGGCCGACGGCGGCGCGCAACTACAGCCCTGAATATCTGCCGCAACTCTGGCGCGGCTGGTGGGACTACGGCATTGGCTCGCTGGGCGACATTGGCTGCCACTGTCTCGATGCCCCGTTTTGGGCATTGGAACTGGGCATGCCGACTGCGGTGGATGTGGAACTTGAAGATCCCGTGAACAACGACTACACCGTGTTCAACGCCCACGTCATCTACCACTTTCCGGCGCGTGGCGGCAAGCCGCCGGTCACGCTGCACTGGTACGAGGGCCGGCCGCGGCCGCCGAAGCTGCCCGGGATGAAGGAGCTGCCCGGCAACGGCATGTATATGATCGGTTCCAACGAGACGCTGTATGCCGAAGGGATGCGGCCCCGAAGCCCGATGCTCTGGCCGCGCGAAAACATGATGAAGTACAGGGACGTGCTCAAGAAGCGTCCGCTGCCCCGCGTCGAGGGCGGGCCGATCGAAGAACTTTTCACCGCCATCAAGGGCGGGCCAAAACCGGGTTCCAACTTTGATTATGCCGCCCCGCTTACCGAAATCGTCCTGTTGGGCGGCATGGCCATCCGCACCGGCAAGCGGATTGAATGGGATGCCGAAAACATGCGGATCACCAACCATCCCGAACTAAACGCCTACGTCAAGGAACCCGTCCGCAAGGGCTGGAACTACGGCGAAAGCCTCTGGAAGGGATAGAAAAGAATTCCAATCCTTGGAAGTTAAGTTGCAGCGTCTGGAAAACGGGCGCTGTTTTTTCCCAGATACTGGAAACATCAAAATATGCGGTCAGCACGCTTTTGGATAAGCTCCCTGTACTGCGATTTCATTTCCATGCTGCAATGTCCCTTTTCCAAGGTTTGGAATGCCTCGTCAAAACTGGATGTGAAACGGGCATAGGCGTTGGCGACCTGTTTGTAAGTCAGGCGCAACGATTCGGCGAATCGCATGAAGTCTTTCCGTCCAAGGCGTTTTTTTCTCCCGTTGAGTGTGAGCGCGGTTTCATCGGTATCCTGCGGCAAGAGCAGCTTGGTTGAAAGAAGGACGTAGGCTGGTGACAGTCCGACTTCCCCTTTCGGTTTGTAGAGCAGGGAAAAGTTTTTCAGGTGCATATCCGAATTGCCGGTTAGAAAGCAAAACAATGTGACCTCGAAAAGGCGTAGGGCATCGAACAGCGGGTTTGCGCAGTACCGGAGAACCGCCTTACCGACCTGTTCCATCGAGCCACGATACTTTTGCTCGGTAAGCCGGTCGGTTATTTGGCACATGTCTTCCATATGCAACTTATCCATCCCATCCCGATCCATGCGCTTGGTGATGAAAGCCAATTGACCATCTTCAAGGGAAATCAGTCCGCACTCGGCGGTTGCGATTCCAAAACAGCGCGCCATGCGCATGGTGAGGTGTTCCAACTCAGGCATCTCGGGATATTCTGCAACTGGCGGCTTGAGGATGTAGCCCCCTTCGAGTCCAACCAATGTAAATCTAGAACCTTGCCGATGACCGCCCTTTTCAAGGTGCATGGAAAGTTTTGGCTGTACTCCGGGAACCGTAACGTTTCGCCGAACGATCTGTTCCGCAAGTCCGTTGAGTTGCTCCCATGTGTAGGGCAAGGTTGGTGCATTGGCCGTGTCAAACAGCTTTTTGCTGCAGGCCGGATGATAACCCATGCCCTCGCCTTCAAGAGGTTCGAGACAAACCAGGCAGGTATCCTTATTCATTTCCGACCTCCATCGAAACTACGGAAACCGCCCCGATGCAATCGCGGCAACAAGCCAGGAGAAGTCCCATGCGATCGCGCGGATCAAGCTTCCAGGTTTGCTCGGCAATATCAAGCAGCCACCCTTCCGGGATCAATCCATCGAAAAAGGGGAATAGGCGCTTGTCCGCGAACGGTTCGGGTTGAAGCGGTAGCGATAGGCTGATCGCTATTGCATTCTCCCGGTCAAGATAATCGGCGTCGTAGGAAAAAACATAGCCGGAATCCCGTTCCTCTAGAATGCCTGCCAATAAGCCTTGGATATGTATTTCAGCCTTCCTCATCATCTAGCTCCATGCGAAAGGCAACCGGCTCCATCCGGTGGCCGAACAGCGCCAGAACCTGGTTGACCTTGTCGAGACGTAACGAGGTTTTCCCCTGTTCAAGATCACGGATAAACCGCAGGCCAACACCTGCGCGGTTAGCCAGTTCCTTTTGCGTCAACCGCATTGCACGGCGACGCTCCTTAATGAATTCAATCAATGGTTCCGTCATAATATCCCCCATCGGGTATAAATCAATTAATAAAAGCTATAATAAACCCGAACGGGTATATCAACCATAAAAAATGCAAATATATCCCCGAACGGGTGTAATTAAGCCGTGGTGGCTTGGAGCACGCGGTCGATGGCGTGGAGGGCCGTGCCCTGCAGTTTGCCAGCTTCAGCGAGTTCGATGGTGCAGCCCGCGGCGGCAGGCGCCAGGGCCCGGGCCTTGGCCAGTTTTCTGATCCGTTCAAGATAGTCGGGGACTTCGCGGGAAAGTGCGGTGTGTAGGTAGATAACCTGTGGATTGAACAGGTTGATGGCCGCCGCCAGTCCGATGGCCTGGTATTTCAGGACATTGTTCACGGCTTTTGCTTTTGACGTACTTTCTAATGCCTGGAAATAGGCGCGGTCGCTGGCAACGGTTTCGAGACAGCCGCGGTTTCCGCAGCCGCACAGCTGGCCGTCAGGTTCTACGGTGATGTGGCCGATCTCCCCGGCAAAGCCGGAGTGGCCGTTGAGCAGCTTGCCGTCGCAGACCACGCCCGCGCCCACGCCACCGCTAAAATCCATCAACAGAAAATCCTGCAGTCCCTTGCGCTGCTGGATGAGGCTGAGCGCTTTTTCCTCGTGCAGGACGCGCGCCTTCAGTTTTAGACGCTGGGCAATCTCTTTGGCCGGGGCGGTGTTTTCCAACCAGTGGATGTTCGGGCAGAATACACTGTTGCCGCTGCGCCGGTCGATGAGCCCCGGCAAACAGACCGCGGTCAGCAGGCATTTACGTCCGTCTGAATCTCGCGCGGCGCGCATCGCTTCAGCCAGCCGGTCATAGAATCCAGTAAGAGACCGGCCGGTGGGGAAGGTTACCTCGGAATCCTTGTTCACAGCACCATTCAGGCTGTAAGCGGCAACAGTGGTTTCATCAATATCGATCACGGAGGCCAAGACACAGACCTTGTCGGCGGCGAGGCGGTAGAGGGTGCGGGGACGGCCGAACGACTCGTGGTCGATCCGGTCCTTTTCAATCAAGCCGGCCTTTTCAAGTTGGTTGAACAACTTGGTCATGGTGGTGGTGCTGATGCCGCTGTCGCGCGCCAAGTCGACCTTGGAAAAGGTGTCGGCCTGCCGCATCAGTTGTAGGACATTTTCGATATTCGCCTGCCTGACGAGTGCCGGGCCGGTTTTTGCGTTCGATGGATTCCCGGTTTTTTTCATTGATCAATTACACCTGCCTGTGTCATAAAACGAAACTTATGGAACAAGGTTTCAAAAGTCAAGCGGCTAAAGAAGCGCAACGAGTGAAAAAAACAGTGCGATACAGCTTGTCGGTATTCATTGCGGCGGCCTCTCTCGGGCAGGCACAACCATTCTATAACCATGCAATCGTTAAACCGATCGGTTTCGAGGATGTCACCATCAATGATGGGTTTATCAAGAAGGTCCGCGACCGCAGCCGCGATGTTGGTACGCCGGCATACATGGCCGAGTTTGAAAAACATGGCGAGATTCAAAACTACCGCATGGTTGCGAACAATATCCAAGGCAAGGCGGGAAAGCATTATCTGGGTGCCAATGTGGATGAGTTTGTCTACAAGCAACTCGAAGCCATGGGCATCTATGCCGCGGAAAGCGAGGAGATCGCCAAACTGCATAAGTCGCTGGCCGAGCTGATTGTTTCCGCGCAGGACAAGAACGGCTACCTGAACACCTTCTATCAGAATCCGAATATTGCAAACTTTGGGAAGCACAAGCGGTTTGCGCCGTTGAACCGGTTTGAACTGTATGACTTCGGCCACTATGCCCAGGCCGCCGTGGCGCACTTTCGCGCGACAGGTGACCGCGGGCTCTTGGACTCCGCGCTCCGTTTTGCCGATCTGCTGGTTGCAAAATTCGCCGACCCGAACGATCTTCCGTATGCGCTTTACCAGAAGCCGCTGAACAAGAAATACGAGCATCCGAACCACGAGTTGGCCATGGTGGCCCTTTATCGGGTCACGGGTGACCGGCGGTATCTCGATTTTGTGCGGCAGACCTACGAAGAGTACGGTTTCTTCGGTCCGAAGTTTAACGAGATATGGGGCCATGCCGTACAGGAAACCCTGCTGTATGCCGGTGCCGCCGACCTGTATCTGGAAATCGGGAATCAGGATCTCCGGGAAGTCGTAAAACGGTTGTGGAACGACCGGACCGAACGCAAGCAGTATATTATCGGCACGGCTGGGTCGACGGGCAAAGGCGAGTCATACGGTGCCCCGTACCACCTGCCGCACGAAGCCGCCTATTGCGAAACCTGCGTGGGAATCAGCAGTATATTTTGGAACCATAAAATGTTGCTCGCCCACGGCGAAGTGATCCATGCCGATGAAATGGAACGGTCACTCTACAACAACGTGCTGTGCGGATATGCGTTGAACGGCAAGGAATATTTTTACCCCCAGCAGCTGCGTTACGATCCTGGGCACGGGCTTACGCATAGAAAGCCGGGTGATGCGGGAGGCAAACTGCGCTCACCCTATCTGCGGTGCTCCTGCTGTCCTCCCAACATTCACCGGTTGTTCGCCTCCATCGGCGACTACATCTACACGCAGTCCAACAAAGGTATTCGAGTCGATCTTTTCGTCGCCAGTTCCCTGAAGTGCAAGCTTGGCGGTCAGGTCGGCACGCTGATCCAGGAGACGGACTATCCGTGGAACGGCAATGTCAAACTTACCGTCAAGGGGATTCAGAACGCTTCCGCGGAAATTGCCGTTCGCATACCCGGGTGGTGCGAAGGCGCGGTGGTGAAGGTAAACGGAAAAAATGTGCAAGCCGCCCCTGCCGGGAAATATGTGTCGGTTAAACGGAAGTGGAACGACGGGGACGTGGTTGAGCTAAACATGCCGATGCATCCTCGGGTGATTCCGCCGAATCCAAAGGTAAAGGCGCAGGAGGGCAGGACGGCCCTGATGTATGGACCGGTGGTCTACTGTATCGAGCATGCCGATAATCCGGGCATCGACCTCCGCAGAATTACGGTTGAACAAAATGTTGAGCCGAAGACTGAATTTGATGCACAACTGCTGGGCGGAGTGGTTAAGATGACGATGCCGGCCAAACAATGGATTACTGCAGGAAATGCGAAGGACGTTACGCTCACGGCGATTCCATATTATGCGTGGGCGAACCGGGAGATCGGCTACATGAATGTCTGGCCGGCAACGGATCGTAGGATTGCCCTTGCTCCGCCGGCAAAGGAAACCATGGCCGAACCTTATTTTGCAGGACACAACCAGTAGGTTTAGTGAATCAGGGAGAAAACAGATGAGCAAATATGCAATCGGGTTGGATTACGGAACGAATTCGGTTCGGTCGGTTATTGTGGACACGGCGGACGGGCGCGAGCTGGGGTCGGCGGTTTTCAACTATCCGCACGGCGACATGGGCGTGGTGATCGATCCCAAGGATCCGAATGTGGCAAGGCAGCATCCGGCCGACTACCTTGAGGGCATCGAAATCACGATCACCGAAGCGCTGAAGCAGGCGGGTGAGGGCGTGGCCGAAAACGTGGTCGGCATTGGCGTTGACACAACCGGCAGCACGCCGATTCCGGTGGATGCCGCAGGTGAAGCACTGGCGCTCCAAAATGAATTTGCGGAAAACCCCAATGCGATGGGCTGGTTGTGGAAGGATCACACCTCCTACAAGGAGGCGACGGAAATCACGGAAGCGGCCAAGGCGCAGCATCCCGAATACCTCGCCAAGTGCGGCGGCACCTATTCCTCGGAGTGGTTCTGGGCCAAGCTGCTCAAGTGCGCCCGTACGGACCGCGCGGTTTTCGATGCGGCCGCAAGCTGGGTCGAGCTGGCCGACTGGATTCCGGCGATCCTGACCGGAACCACCGCGCTCGACCGGGTGAAGCGCTGCATCTGCGCGGCGGGGCACAAGGCCATGTTCAATCCGGCGTGGGGCGGCTATCCCGCCGCGGATTTCATCGCCTCGTTCGACGACGGTGTACTTTCCAATGTTCGGAAATCCCTGCCCGACACGTCCGTTAATATTTCCGACACGGTGGGTACGCTGACCGCCGAGTGGGCGGAAAAGCTTGGCCTACCGGCAGGTATCCCGGTGGCGGGCGGCGCGTTCGACGCCCACTTGGGCGGTGTCGGTTCCGGCATCAAGCCGGGCACGATGGTCAAGGTGATCGGCACCTCCACCTGCGACCTAGCGGTTGCTCCTATGGGTAACGAGCTGGCGGATATCCCCGGGGTCTGCGGCGTGGTGCCGGAATCCATTCTGCCGGGCTGCCATGGCATCGAAGCCGGGCAGTCGGCGGTGGGCGATATCTTCAACTGGTTTGTGCACAAGGTTCAGCCGGGCGGTGGTGTGGATCACGGGCAGCTTAACGACGAAGCGGCCAATCTGAAGCCCGGCGAAAGCGGTCTGCTGGCGTTGGACTGGAACAACGGCAACCGCACCATCCTGGTCGATCAGCAACTCACCGGATTGGTGATGGGGTTGACATTGCATTCATCGCCGGGCGAAATTTTCCGTGCGCTGGTGGAAGCCACCGCGTTCGGCGCGCGGATGATCCGCGACCGCATGGCGGAATACGGTGTGCCGATCGAGCGGGTAATCAACTGCGGCGGCATTGCGATCAAGAGCCCGCTGCTGATGCAGATCTACGCCGATGTGCTCAACTGCCCGATGCTGGTATCGGCCAGCGAGCAGACCTGTGCACTGGGCTCGGCCATGGCCGGCGCGGTGGTCGGCGGCGTGCATCCCGACTTCGATGCCGCGGTCGACGCCATGACCGGCATCCGCGAAAAGCAATATATTCCAATCCCTGGAAACGCGGCGGTCTATGAACGCCTGTTTGTTTTATATAAACGGTTACATGACCTTTTCGGTACAGAAGAGTACGCTGACAACCAGTTTGACGTAATGAAAGATCTGATCGCCATACGCGAGGAACAAAGATGAAAAACCACTAATTCACACTAATCTACACTAATAATACCGTTCGTTAATTAGTGCCAATTAGTGAAGATTAGTGGTTTGAAAGGATTCCATTATGGGTTTTGAAATTTTGAAAGAGAAGGTTTGCGCGGCAAACAAGGAGATCGGCCGGACGGGGTTGGCGATCCTGACGTGGGGCAATGCCAGCGAGGCCGACCGCGCGGCGGGCGTTTTTGCGATCAAACCGAGCGGCGTGGACTACGATGCGCTGACGCCGGAGGACATCGTGATTGTTTCGCTCGACACCGGGGAAAAGGTGGAGGGCGAACTGAACCCGTCGTCCGATACGCCGAGCCATTGGCATCTGTACCGCGTTTTTCCAACCATTGGAGGAATTGTCCACACGCACTCGACCAAAGCCACGGCGTGGGCGCAGGCGAAGAAAAATATTCCAGCCTTTGGAACCACCCATGCCGACTATTTTTACGGGCCGGTGCCCTGCACCCGCGAGTTGACGCAGGCGGAGGTGGAAGGGGAGTACGAACTAAACACCGGCAAGGTGATCGAGGAACATTTTGTACGGCACGGAATCGAACCGATACAGATGCCGGCGGTGCTGGTGGCCTGCCACGGGCCGTTTGTGTGGGGTGCCGATGCCGCGAGCGCGGTGGAGTGCGGCATCACGCTGGAGGAGGTGGCGGGCATGGCGCTCAACAGTTTGGTGCTCAATCCTGCGCTGGCCGCGATGGAGCCGTACCTGCTGGATAAACATTTTTTACGTAAGCATGGGGCGAGTGCCTATTATGGGCAGAATGAACGGGGGGAAAAACAATGACAGGATTGAGTGGCTTGGACTGGGGCGTTATTGGAATTTATTTTGCAGCGCTGGTTGGCGTGGTGTGGTGGTCATCGAAGAAGCAGGATACATCGGCAGACTACTTTCTGGCCGGGCGAAACATGGGTTGGTTTGTCATAGGTGGCTCGCTGTTTGCATCGAATATCGGCTCCGAGCATATCGTTGGTTTGGCCGGTTCGGGCGCGGCAACCGGCATGGCGATGGCGCACTGGGAAATGCACGCGTGGGTTATGCTGCTGCTGGGCTGGATCTTCGTTCCTTTCTACTATCGGGCCAACGTCTTCACGATGCCGGAGTTTCTGGAGAAGCGTTTCAACTCCAAGGTGCGCTGGATTCTTTCGGTGGTGTCGCTGGTGGCGTATGTTTTCACCAAGGTATCCGTAACCGTCTATGCCGGAGCGATTGTTTTCCAGACGTTGCTCCCTGAGATGCAACTTACCCTCTTTGGCCAGGTATGGGGGCCGTTCTGGATCGGTGCATTTGCAACCGTTATCCTGACCGGCATCTACACGGTGTTCGGTGGTCTGCGCGCCGTACTCTACACCGATACCGCGCAAGCGTTCATCCTGCTAATCGGCTCGTTCTTCATCACCTATTTTGGTCTCAAGGCCCTAGGCGGTTGGGGTGAGCTGCGCGTGGTTTGCGGTGACCGTGCCGCCGAACTGGCGCTCTGGCGCCCCATGGTGCAGGCCGGTTCCGATATTCCCTGGTGGAAGAACGGCGACTTTCCATGGCTGGGAATTGTGATTGCCTCGCCGGTGATCGGCATCTGGTACTGGTGCACCGACCAATACATCGTACAGCGCACGCTCGCCGCCAAGAATCTGACCCAGGCACGGCGCGGCGCCCTTTGGGGGGCGTTTCTCAAGGTGTGGCCGGTGATGATCTTCCTCGTTCCCGGTCTGATCGGCTGGGCGCTGCACCAGAAGGGCGTGATTATTATCCCGCCTAAAATCATTGACGGAGTAACCGTTTCGGCCATCGACGGCGACCAGGTGTTTGCCACCATGGTGATGAACATGCTGCCGACCGGGCTGCGCGGCCTGGTGGTGGGCGGTCTGCTGGCGGCGTTGATGAGCTCGCTCTCCTCGCTGTTCAATTCCTGCGCCTCGCTCTTCACGGTGGATATCTACGAAAAGCTCCGTCCGAACCAATCCGAGAAACACCTCGTATCGGTCGGCCGCTTTGCCACCACCATCATTGTGGTGCTCGGCATGGCGTGGATCCCGGTCATGTACAAGGTGGCCGGCGGCGGCCTCTACAAATACCTGCAGAGCGTGCAGGGCTATCTTGCACCACCGATTACGGCGGTTTTCCTGCTGGGTCTCTTCTGGAAACGCATCAATGCAAAGGGCGCGATGTGGGGACTCATCAGCGGATTTTTGCTGGGCATGGCCAAGCTCACCATCCAGGCGAAATTCAGTACGATGGATCCCATGAAAATGGCCGAGCCAGCCTTCCTTGCAAACATCGGCGACTTTAACTTCCTGTACGCCTCCGGTGCGCTCTTCCTCATCAGCATTGCCGTAGTCGTTGGCGTGTCGTTTCTTGGACCGGCGCAGGACGAAGACTCCATCAAGGGGCTCACCTATGCCTCGCTCGATAAAAAGGAAGTCCGCGCCTCGGTTGGGAAGTTCGATATCGGCATCACTGCCGTCACGCTGATCCTCGTTGTCGGCATGTATCTCTACTTCAGTTTCTGGCTGAAATAATAAACCGGGCGGGGCGACCCGCCCCTTTTACGGACTACTTAATAAACAAAGTTGCAAAAGAGGAGGATCGCCATGAATAAAGAACTATGGTTTGTAACGGGAAGTCAGCATTTGTATGGGCCACAAACGCTCGAACAGGTGGCTGCTGATGCTAAAGAAATCGCCGCGGCGCTAAACGCCGACACAACCATCCCGCTGGATGTGGTCTGGAAACCGACGGTCAAGACGCCGGACGAAGTCTACGGAATATGCCGCGATGCCAACGCGGACGATAACTGCGTCGGGCTCATCACCTGGATGCACACCTTCAGCCCGGCCAAAATGTGGATTGCCGGACTGACCGCGCTGAAAAAACCGTTCGTGCATCTGCATACGCAGTTCGGTCGCGACATTCCGTGGTCGGAGATCGACATGGATTTCATGAACCTGAACCAGTCCGCCCACGGCGGGCGCGAGTTCGGCTTTATCTGTTCCAGGCTTCGGAAAAACCGCACGGTGGTCGTTGGCCACTGGGAAGATCCCGCAGTACGCGAAGAGCTGGGCGTTTGGGCGCGCGTCGCCAAGGCGTGGAACGAATCGCAGAACCTCAAGGTGGCGCGTTTCGGCGACAACATGCGCGAAGTGGCCGTCACCGAGGGCGACAAGGTTGAGGCGCAGATCCGGTTCGGCTATTCCGTCAACGGTTTCGGCATGGGCGACCTCAAGGCGGTTGTCGACCAGGTAACCGATGCACAGATTTCCGACCTTATGTCCGAGTACAAGGAAGTCTATATGATTCCTGAAAGCGCTCTGATGGATAACGTGTCCGAACAGGCACGTCTTGAAATCGGCATGCGTACGTTTTTAGAAAAGGGCGGTTTTGGTGCCTTCACGACGACGTTTGAAAACCTGCACGGCTTCAAGCAGCTGCCCGGTCTTGCCGTCCAGCGGCTGATGGGCGACGGCTATGGCTTTGGCGCCGAGGGCGACTGGAAGACCGCTGCCATGGTCCGCATTATGAAGGTGATGGGCGAGGGGATCGACGGCGGCACCTCGTTCATGGAGGACTATACCTACCACCTCGATCCCACCGGCACCAAGGTGCACGGCGCGCACATGCTCGAAGCCTGCCCATCGATTGCGGCGGACCAGCCGAGTCTTGAAACCCATCCGTTGGGCATCGGCGGCA
>JAIPIO010000115.1 GCA_021734595.1 Kiritimatiellales bacterium
ATCCCACGATGGCGTCGCTTACGTCTTTCGGCACGAGTGTCGGCGGGCACGATATCATGGGCCTGGCCGCCGGAAATCCCGACCGCCGCATTGCGCTGGTTGGCGCGATTCATGCAGGCGAATCCGGGCCGGAGCTTATGATACCGGCCGTAGAACGCTTGTTGACGGAGAATCCCGAACTGCTGCGGAAAACGGGCGTCGCAATCCTGCCGAGCGTTAATGTTGACGAACGGGAGCGGCTTGTCACGGGCTGCCCCTGGTATCTCCGCACCAATGCCCGCGGCGTGGATATCAACCGCAATTTTGACGCGGACTGGGAGGAGGTTGACTTCAATTACGGCCTTGTCAGCAACGATCCCGATGCCGCTACTTATCGGGGACCGAAACCGGAATCCGAGCCCGAAACGCAGGCGGTGACTGCATTCCTCGACGCGGTTCGCCCCAAAGCCATCCTCTCTTATCACTGGTTGGCCTGCATTACCGGCGCGCGATTTCTGGCACCGCGTCTGGCCAAAGACGACGCCGACTATCTCAACGCCTGCAACGCTCTCGTCGATCCTTTTATCGCGGCGTTCTATCCGGATCCGGAAAACCGGTGGAATGCCGGACTGTGTTTCGGCTCCTCTACGGGAAGTCTTCCAGCTTACGCTTACCGGACGCTGCGGGTGCCCTGTTTTGACATTGAGAACGATGGGAATCCGGAAGCCGGTCCAGCCAGCGCCGACGAGACCACCCCTGAGCTGTTGAGCGTCTATCAGGAACGTCATTATCGCGGGATCCTGGCTATACTGAAAACTATAAGCAAATGAAAACAAGGAAGTTATATCTATGACAACATTATGGAATGAACTGCTTGATCTCCCAAGACCCCGGCGGAGCCGGCGAATTAGCAGGAGCGAAGGCATTGACGCCGGCGCGCACCTGGACTACACGATGCCAGGCAAAGGCTGCATCAAACATTGGTGGTGTACCTATCAGTACAAGTCCGACGGGACGGTTGACGACAAGGCATTGCACAACGTGCGGCTGCAGATCACGTTCGACGGAGAAAACACTCCGGCCGTCGATATGTCGCTCGGCAGTTTCTTCGGTACTTTTCTCGGGCTCGATCCGGTCATGGTGAACGCCGCCCCGCTCACTGTGCTTGAACGAAATGGCTTTAACTGCTGGTTTCCGATGCCGTTCGCGGACGGCTTTCGATTCCGGTTCATTAACGAGAACCCCAACGGCATCAGTTTTTGGTTCATGGCTGACGTGCACCTGTACGATGAGCAGGACGCGTTGACCCCGCTGCGGTTCGGCGCCACGTACCGAATGCTCGATCCGGCGCCGGATTACGGGTTGATGGATGTGGGCGAACTTGAGGGTGCGGGTTTTGTGGCGGCATTGTTTCACGGTACGGACGCGCGTTCGCGGACCGACGCCTGGTACCATACCGGTGGCGACACCTGGCTCATCGACGGTGAAAGCGAACCGGGCATCATCCGCGGCAACGGCGGCGAGGATGTGGTGGGTTACTCCTTCGGCATCTACAAGGGGAACCATGCCTGGCAGGGGGCCCCGTACATTGAGGATGAATCGGGTGTCGGCGGCAGCTTTACACCCTGCATTTTCTATCGTTTCTTCGGGCCGGACGCCATTGTCTTCAAGGACAGTCTCATTGCCAAGTTCGGCACCAAGGCCGCCAGAGTCGAGACCACCCTCTACCATTACCGCGACGGTCAACCCGCCAGGAAGCCGACAAGCATCAGGCAGTGGTACCTCTGCGGCCCGTTCGATGGGCATACCTTTGAGGCCTTTGACCGCGAAGAATTTCCAGAGACCGAAGAGCCGTCCGACCGGACTTTTGCAACCGATCTTCCGCCATGGCAGCCGAACCCCAAGCGTCCACCGGAAGATCGTCCTCCGCAGTACGTCGGACGCTGGGAGAAGACGGACTCACGGCGCGGCTGGGTCGATTTTCTCGACGTTTACCGGGGCATTGGCTATGCCAACGGCTCCGCCGCCGGTTTCGGCGGCGCGGCTTATGCCCTTGGCAACCTCGAATCCACAAGCGAACGCGACGCCGTCCTGCGCCTGGCGTTCGACGACTGGCTGAAAGTGTGGGTTAACGGAAAGCTGGTGGCGACGCTGAGGCACGAGGATGGTTTTAACATCGCCAGTGTCCCGGTGCGCTTACGGCAGGGAGAGAACCATATCCTGCTCAAACTCTCCAACTCGATGAACCGGGAGTTCGGCGCCTGGGCTTTCAACCTGGCAATCGAGAGTCCGGATTCTCAGTCCTGATCGACACAAAATCCAGTGCTTCAATAACGGTTGTCATTGGGTTGCAATCAGTGTAGTGTCAAGAAGTTTAACCCAAAAAGGAAATGAACATGTTGTCCGAAACCTATCCTGTTGAAGCCCTAAAGAATAGTCTAGTTCCGCGGACGAGCTGGCGGCCAGTACCAACTGCCGCTGACCGCGGATTCTGGAATGTGCTGCCTCCGGGTATGCGCCAAGGCTGCAGTGAGCACGCCGAAAAACGGCTTGGTCAGACTTGGCCGCCGTTGCCGGCGACTTTGTTTCTGGAATTCGCGCGCAATGGCAATCGTACGCGTTATGAGCGCGAGAGTTTTGCCCGGCGTGATGCTCTCTGCGAACTGGTGCTGGCGGAATGCATGGAAGGCAACAACCGTTTCGTCGACGATATCGTCAACGGTATTTGGGCGATATGCGAGGAGACTTTCTGGGGCATCCCCGCGCATGTCAGCGCGCAAGAAGCCGGGGTTGGGCTGCCGGACATCGAGGAGCCGGTCGTCCCGCTCTTTGTCGGCGAAACGGCGGGGTTGCTGGCATGGACGCTCTACCTGCTGGGGCCGCAACTGGATGCGGTTTCCCCGCTCATTCGCACCCGCCTGCATCTGGAAATGGACCGGCGTGTGCTGACGCCGTGCCTGGAACGAGACGATTTCGGCTGGATGGGGTTCCCTCGTCGTAGGGTGAACAACTGGAATCCGTGGTTGAATTCCAACTGGCTGACTGCCACACTGCTGATGGAGCGGGATGAAGAGCGCCGTCTGGCCGCGGTCGCGAAGATCATGCGCAGCCTGGATAATTTCATTGATCATTATCCGGCTGACGGCGGGTGCGACGAAGGTCCGTCATATTGGGGACGCGCCGGCGCCTCACTGTTCGATTGCCTCGAACTTCTCCACAGTGCCACGGAGGGTGTGGTGGATGTGTACGACAAGCCGCTGATTCAAAACATCGGCCGGTATATTTACAAAGCGCAGATCAGCGGTCGCTATTTCGTCAATTTTGCCGACGCGCCGGCCCGGCTGATTCCCGCGGCCTCCATTATCTTTCGCTATGGCGCGCGGATTGATGATCCGCGAATGATGGCGATGGGCGCCTGGGCAGCGCGGGAACAGGGAATAGCGAAACGTGAAGTTCCGCGGGCCGGGAGAATCGGGAGCCTGGGTAGAGAACTTGCAGCTCTGCCGAGCCTTGGGGAACTGCTGACCACGGAGGCCGCCGCGCCGTTGCCGCGCGATGTCTGGCTGCCGGATATTCAGGTCATGACCGCCCGCGATGTCGAGGGCTCCGCCGCCGGGCTCTTCCTGGCGGCCAAGGGCGGACATAATGCCGAGAGCCACAACCATAACGATGTGGGCAACTTTATTGTCTATGCCGACGGCAAGCCTCTGATCATCGATGTCGGCGTGGAAACGTATACGCGCAGGACATTCAGTCCCGAGCGCTACGATATCTGGACCATGCAGTCCGCCTTTCACAACCTGCCGACGGTGAACGGCGTCATGCAGCGGGAGGGCCGGGACTTTGCCGCTCGAGAGGTCGAGCATACGGCGGACGAGAGGACAGCCCGGGTTGTCCTGGACATTGCCGCGGCCTATCCGCCCGAAGCCGGTATCGAGGCGTGGAAACGCAGCCTGAAGCTTAAAAGAGGTGAGTGCGTCGAGATTACGGATGAGTACGCGCTGACGCAAACCGCGGAAGGTGTGGAACTGAGCCTGCTCACGCCCTGCGAAGTCCGCATGGGAGATCCGGGAACCGTTCTGTTGGAGGAAGTGGACCTTGATGCTGAACGGACGTCCGCAAGTGGGGTGATCGACTATGAAGCGGACAGGTTATCCGTAGCGGTCGAGAAGATTCCCATTGTTGACGACAAGCTCAGGGTTGTCTGGGGCGACTGCATTCATCGTCTCGTTTTCCAGGTAGAAACTCCGACTCAAAGTGGCAGTTTGACCTTGCGAATAAGAGATCACGTACAGAATCATAGAGCCGTCTAAAAACAACTATTCAGGTACCGCTCCGCTCAGCCTCAATGTTTTTGCGGTAGAAACAACTGCCTGATTATCAATGCCTTAAACTACATTCAGGAAAGGTCTGTTATATGATGTTCGCCGATACTTCAAGAGGTAAACCCTTCTCCAAGGATCCCGCTGTCGTGAGATTGGGCAACCGATATCTGCTGTATTATTCCATCCCGCCGTTCCGTGACGGACGGGAAGGGGATGGATGGCGCATCGGCGTGGCGGAAGGCATGGATTTGGACTGCTGGGAAAAGGTTGGGGAGTTGCCTCCGCTCAGCCCATGCGACAACAACGGCATGGCCGCGCCCGGCGCGATCGTTCTTGACGGCCGCGTGCATCTGTTTTACACGGCCTATGGCAACGGCCCTAAAGATGCGATATGTCATGCGGTTTCAGCGGACGGAATTCGTTTTACCCCAAACGAATCCAACCCGGTCTTTTCACCGACTGGAAGCTGGAACTGTGGTCGCGCGATAGATCCGGACGTTATCGAGCACGATGGCCGCCTGCTTCTGTATTTTTCCACGCGTGATCCGGAATTCAAGGTACAGATGACGGGAGTGGCGGCCGCGCCGTTATCTTCCAGTTTTGGACGCGCGGATTGGACGCAACTGTGTCACGCCCCGATACTGGCGCCGGAATTGCCTTGGGAGCAGGACTGCATCGAGGCTTCCGCCCTCTGCCGACACGACGGCAAGCTCTATATGTTCTACGGCGGCGCGTACAATAACGCGCCACAGCAAATCGGATGCGCGGTCAGCGATGATGGCTTAAATTGGAAACGGGTGTCGGACACTCCCGTGCTGGCTAACGGTGCGCCGGGAGAATGGAACAGCAGCGAATCCGGGCATCCTTTTGTGTTTGAATCCGCCGCCGGCGTTCATCATCTTTTCTTCCAGGGCAATAACGATAACGGTGACACGTGGTATATCTCACGCCGGGAAATAGCCTGGGGAAACGGTATCCCGTATTGCAAACCATACCAAGAGACGGAAACCAATGGAAAACAGATATTTTCCGGAAATAATGAGGCGCAGCAGGGGCGGAGCTTTCTGACTCCGAACGATTTTCAGGGTACGGATACGGAAAGAATAAATCAGGCGATTAAGGCCGCCGCCGCGGCCGGTTGTCGCGTTGTGATTCCGCGTACTAATCTTGGTGGTTGTGTTCCTGAAGACCGCTGGTTGCTGGATTCGGCGATACTGTTGGAAAGCAACACCGTCCTGGAATTGGACAATTGCCATATCAAGCTTTCCAATCGGTGCCGCGATAATTTTATCCGCGGCGTCAGTAGCAGTAACAGCGAATCCGCCCCGCAACCATTGAGGAATATCCATATCCGCGGGGTCGGGCGCGCCTGTCTGGAAGGAGCCGATCGCCCTCGCGCAACGGGAGACTCGGGCAAAACAATCGGAGCCGGAACCTACGGAACGGATGCGGGAGTCGACCGCGAAAAACAATATGGCGATTGGCGCAATATCGGCATTTTATTGGGATTTGTGCAGCATTTCAGTATTGAAAACCTGCTCATTAAAGATTCGCACTGCTGGGGAATTTCCCTGGAATACTGCGCTCATGGGAAGGTGCGGGATATTGAGTTCTCCTCAGACGGGGTCAAAGTGGTTGACGATAACTCAGAAACTGTTCTCAATCAGGACGGACTCGATTTGCGACGTGGCTGCCATGACATACTGATCGAAAATATTTCGGGACGGTCGGGCGACGATCTCGTCGCCTTGACCGCACTGCCCGGCAGGAAGAAGTCCGGGATGGTTGGCACCGCATATTTCGGAGAAGTCATGCTGGGAGACGGTCTGGACGACATCCGCCATATTGTGGTGCGCAACATCAGGGGATACAGCGCCGGTGGTCATCATATTGTCAGGTTGCTCAATTCCGGCGGCATTCGTATGCACGACATCCTGATTGACGGAGTGGTTGACTGCACCCCCGCTGGAGTGCAGCCATGCAGGGCCACCCTTAAAATCGGCGACCATAACTACGGCGACGGTGCCGCCGCCGTAGGCGAGACCTGCCGAATCGTCGTCAACAACGTCATCAGCAAGGCCGTGCATGCCGTATTGATTGGCGGTTCTCTGTCCGATTCTATCGTCACCAACGTTGTTCACCATAGTTCCGACGGTGTTGAGGCTTTATCGTTTTCGCCGCAATCAGGGCGTGACTGTGTGTGCAATGTGAGATTGGCAAACCTGATGACGGCGGGGATTGGCTGAGATGTATGTCGGAGCATTACTGTTGTGCGTAACAGGGGTGTGCTGGGCGTGGGTTGGTGTGGTTGTCAGCCATGCGTCCAGGGGAAATCTTGACATCGGACTGATCCAGCTTACCGGTGCTGCATTAAGCATCGTAATCAGTATAGCAGTTTTGGCGTTCATGCGAAAACTCAGCGTTGAAAGTGTGGATGTTCCGGGCAACCTGCCGTCCTACTGGATTTCGCCACAGAACACGGTCAGTAGTGTTTACCGTTCGTTGTTCGTTGCTTTGGGAACATTGGCCTCATGGTTTGCAGTCAACACCGCGACCGGTGCCATTCGCAGAATAAAGATTTCGTCGGCTGGAATCAAGGTCACGCTGCTTTTCGCTGTTTCGATGCTGTCCGTCGGACTGCTCAACACATATCTATTCAATTATCGCGGCATGGATTTGCTCGCCCAGGCGGGAGTGGGGTCGATCGGAATGCCGATCGCCGTTGGTGTCTGTGTTTGCGGTTTCTTTCTCTACAGCCTGCTCTTCCTGAGGGAGCGCCTAGGCAAGCTCCAGACATTTGGCTTACTGGCGGGGGTCACAGGAGTGGTGACTATTTGTCTTTGATAGTAAGCTCGTTAGGGAAAAGGATGACGACATGACTACATCACAACAGATTAAAACACTGCATTTGATGGTGCATCCGACCCCGCGGAATGCGGAGAAGGTTGAAGAGTATTTCAAACGCTGGAACCGGCATATGACGGAAGCCGCCGCCGATCCGGAGACGGCCTTGTGCGTGTTGAGCAACTCGCCGCCGGAAATGAAGACGTTGCTGGAAGAGTCAAGGCGACTTTTTGGCGATCGGTGTATTGCCGATCCGGACGACTGGTCGGATGCGACGAAACTGCTTTATGCGGAACTGGTGGAGGAAGCCTTCACGGGGCTCAATGCCAGTTCGCCAGACAACAACCTTTACGGCCTTTGGACGGCACAGAACGCGCTCCGTTGGGCCGAGGGGTTGAAGCGGGAACTTGAGCGACGCGGTTTCTCCTATTCGCCGTCGGAGTTGCGCGTTCTCGGATTCGGCTCGATGTGGGGCGGTTGCATGACGAAGTACGTTGCGCTTATGTCGCATCAGCTGGGTGTATCAAAAACCCCCGAGATCATGCCGGAATTATGCGCGGACGCGGGATTTCCCGTAAACGGAGAGTATCTGGAGAAGTTCGAGTTGCCGCATCACGTGTGGGCGTTTCTTTTCAAGGCCAACAATGGCACCCACTTCGCCCGGTTTATGGAAAGTCTAAAGCCGGTGTGCGAGCCACCGAAAATGGTCGAATTGGCAATGGGAAAGGATGATTACTTCATTCACACCGGGGCGTTCAACGCGTATTTCCCGCCGGACAATTCGCAAATAAAAGGCGACGACCAGTCCATCGCATTCCCCGTTATGGATGGATACTCCGCTCCAAATGTCACGATATTCTGCCGACATGACAATGGCGGCGCGTTCCGGGAAGCCGTCCGAAAAGCCAAAGTCAGCCCCGGGACGAATCGGGACATGCGAATTCACCGCGCCGCGATTCCGTATCAACGACCGGTGAATGTGGATACGTTTTGCTGACAAAAGAGAAGAAGCAACGCGAAAGACGGGAGCCCGATTCAGCCAGACGCTGACCGGGTTCAGACGCGCGATTGGCATAAGCGGTGCTGGCGTCGACGCAGTTCACTGAGCTGTTTACCGATCGTCCGCGCGCGGTCGGGGTCTTGTTCGGTCTGCCACTGATGTTCCAGCTTTTGTCTTTGCCGGTCAAGGTACACGCCTTCGATCTTTTCAATGCAGTCCTGCGTTGCTTGCGCGATCAATTTCTCATATCGCTCGCGTTCGTATTCCGAGGCTTCCTTCCCTGGGCCCGGGTACCGTGACCGGTGCATGGCTTCAGCTACGGCGGGATCCCCTACCAGATCTTGACGGGCTCCGATGGCGGCAGCCGCGTTGTCAAAATCCGTTTCCGCGGTTTTCCGCAAAACGAGGATGAGCGCTTGTGCCGGCGGCGATTCACCCAGTGCATCCGCCGTTATCGTGTCGTTTTCCGCCAACCTGCGGGCGACCTGTTCATGATGCAATGCGAGATCAAGCAGTGCCAGAACGGCGGGGCCGGTTGTGTCGGTTGAGGTCGTCGCGGGGGTCATTTGGGCGAGACGATCTGGGCGAGCATTCGGCTGGTTGTCATTGTTGCGGAAGCGCGCGCGACGTTGACGGCCGCGGGTCACCCTGTTCATGGCTTCGAAGACGGCGGTCTCCGGAACGCCAGCTTGCGTACTCACCCACTGGCAATGGGATGCACGCACAACAGGCGACGGCAGTGTACTGATCACTTCAAGCATGCCTTGGACAACGGCATCTTTGCCAGCCGGCGACGCGAGGTCGAGATCGCGTTTCAGCAATTCGAACAGGAACGCCATTGCGTCATGGCTATCGCGCAGCCGTTTTTGCACGTCCTCCGCGCCCCCCGATTGGAAGATACTGTCCGGGTCTTCGCCCGGCGGCAGCATGACCACCTTGGCACGCAAGTCGGCGGCCAGCGCTACCTGCAGGCTGCGTTTCGCTGCTTTTTCGCCCGCCTCGTCGGCATCGAAAGCAAAGGTTACCTCATCCGTGTAGCGCTTGAGAACGCGTGCCTGCTGCTCGGTAAATGCCGTGCCCTGCGGCGCCACAGCATTGGTTAATCCCGCGCGATGGCAGGCGATGACATCGAGTTGTCCTTCGCATACCAACGCATACCCCATGTTCTTGAGTGACTGGCGGGCATAACAGAGGCCGTAAAGAATCTTGCCCTTGTGAAAAACCGCGGTTTCAGGGGTGTTGATATATTTTGCGGTTTTGGCGTCTTTCTCCAAGGTGCGAGCACTGAATCCAATGATCTGCCCCGTCGCGTCTTTTATAGGGAACATAAGCCGCCCCCGGAATGCATCATAGACCCGGTTGGTCCCTTGCTTCTCCTTCGCCAGACCGGCCTGCACCATGGAGCGTTCATCATATCCCTTGCCGGCCGCCCATTTGATGGCGGCATCCCAGGCATTCGGCGAATATCCCAGGCCAAACTCCTTGACGATCTCTTGATCCAATCCTCGGCCGTCCAGATAATCGCGCGCCGCCTGAGCCTCCGGCCGGTTCAGTTGCTCGACGTACCAGTCTCCGATGGCGCTCAGCAGATCATACAGTTTTTCACGGGGCACGGTTGCCGACGGTCTCTCCCCGTTTTCACTGGGCGAGGGGGGCTCCTCGGGGATACGGACATTGGCGCGGCGTGCCAGCAGGCGTACGGCACCGACAAAGTCAATGTTTTCCTGTTCCATGACAAACTGGAAAACATTGCCGCTTTTCTTACAGCCGAAGCAATAGTATGTCTGATGGCTGGGGCTGACTTTGAACGAGGGGGTCTTTTCCTTGTGGAACGGACAGCACGCCCAGAAGTCCGAGCCACGCTGTTTCAGTGGCGCATAGCCTTCCACTAAGGCCACAATATCGGTGCGGTCACGGATTTCATCGATTAATTCAGGAGGTATACGTCCAGGCATATCGTCTCATTGTGTACGGGGTATCAGGTTTCATCCTTCAAGTTTGAGCCCACTCTAAAAACTCGAGGAGGCCGTCATCAAAGGTTTCGGGTTTCTGGTGTCAGGTTTCGGGGCCAAGTTCACAGCCACTTGCAGGACTGTTACTTGTGTCTTCTGAAACCTGACACCTGAACACTGAAACCTACGACGTCTGTAGGCGTATTATTCGTTGTTTCCGCCAAAACCGTACTTTTGGGAATGGACTCAAACTTCAGGAGAGCCCTCAACTCACTGTCGCGCCAGCTGACGAAGGCGGCGCAGTATTTTCCGGGTGCGTTCGGTGTCTCCGATTTTCTGACTTTGACTCAGGCAATAGCTGTAGTAGCGTCGCGCCGCGTTGGGATTCTGCAGGTACTGATCGTGAAGGACGGCCAAGTTCTGCAGCATCACGGGGTTGTGCGGCTCCTTCTCCCGCGCAATCTGGAAATAGTCCGCCGCTTGTTTGTAGTCTCGTTGTCCGAACCATAAAAGTGCAATCGCGTTATACACTTCGGGTCGGTCACGATAGTCGCGGAAGCGGCGCAGCGCCTGGAGATACCGAATCCCTTCCGGGAGATTCTGCTGCAGGCAACATCGACTTAACAGGACCAGGAGGTCGGGGTGCTGTTTGTTTAAGTCATAAGCCTTGCGAAGGGGTGTCAGCGCCTCGGCATACTCTTCCTGTTCCCACAACATCCATCCATAGAAATACAGTGTGACAAAATCGTCCGGCGCCTCGCGCGTTGCTCGTTCCAGCACGTCTACAGCATCGCCGGTCTGTTGCCGCATATGCAGACTCAACGCATTCAGCAGTAATGCGGTACGATTATCGGGGTCCTGGTTCAATGCGTTTCGGCTCAATTCCAGGGAACGGCTCCACTGGCCGGCGGCCGCGGCAGCCCCCCCCTTCTTGAGTAAGATATCCACCGACTCGCCGGCGCAACCGGAAAGGCCGAAGGAGAGGATGATGGTTAACGCCACCCAAGTCACTATGTTGAACAATCGTTCCATGCGGCAGTTTCCTTGTTCCTGAATCCAGGTGTCGAGAGATATGTTAATCGACGGCATTGTGCAGCAATTCTTCGGCGTGTTTTCTGGCCGCCGCGGAGCTTTCTTCCGCGCCCATCATGCGAGTCAGTTCGTGGATCCGTGTGTCGGCATCGAGCCTTTCGATACTGGTTACAGTTCGTTGTCTCTCCATGTGCTTTCCAACCGAAAAATGCACGTTTGCGGCCGCCGCTATCTGCGGCAGGTGAGTGATGCACAACACTTGGTGCCGTGTACTGACGGATGCCAATTCGCGAGCGACGGCCGTGGCCACGCGCCCGCCGATGTTTGCATCGACCTCGTCAAAAATGAGCACCGGTACTTGGTCCGCGCTGGTGAGCACTGTTTTCACGGCCAGCATGACCCGTGCGATTTCTCCGCTGCTGGCGATCTTGCGGAGCGGCAACATG
>JAIPIO010000116.1 GCA_021734595.1 Kiritimatiellales bacterium
GGTCTTCTTCGTTGTAGATCGTCACCTGCACCTCGTCGCGCCGGGGCAGCACGTTGAGCTCGATGTTGCTCGCCGGGGCAAACGGTTTCTTTGAACGCAGCTCGTTTATTTCACACTTGTGCAAGTGTGAAATCGGATCATTTGCGTCTTGGAATTCCGTGCGGAAGCGGCTGGCGACAAGCGGATCCCCCGAAGCCCGCTCTTCCTTCGCCGGAGCGGCTTCCGCCACCATTAGGCTGTCGGCCGGAACAGACTCCATTGCGGTGTCCCGCCTAACCTCGTCTTTTTCGGTTCCGGGTTCGGACGGCGCATATTTCAGTACCGCGAAGCAGATGGCCAGCAGGGCCGCCGTTGCCAGCGCGGGTTTCCACTGCCTGATCGCAACTGGTCGGAACGTGATGACCTTCGACGCTCGACCTTTGGCCAAAACCGCTTCCAGTGTTTCTTCCGACACCTCTGGCTGATCGCGCAGAACTTCCAATGCCTGGAACTGTTTTTCCAATGCCTGGAACTTTTGGCGGCAGGCGTCGCAGGCCTCGAGGTGGGCCGCGGTCTCCGCCGCTTCCGTCTCGGAGAGCAGTCCGAATTTATATTGCCGCAGTTGATCGGCGTTTATGTGTTTCATAGAACACCCCCTTCGGGCGCAGGCAGCCGGGTGGCGAGCTTTTTGAGCGCCCGCGACATGTGGGTCTTCACGCTGCTGAGCGAGCAACCCATCGCTTCGGCAATTTCGGGATACGTGTGCCCCTCGTAGTAGGAGAGGATCAGCGCGGCGCGCTGCTTCGGCGGGAGCGACTCGATCGCTTCCTTAACAATGCCCTGCAGCTCCAGCTTCGCGGTTTGCTCCGCCGGATCGCTGCCGTTTTCCGCAACAGGATCGTCGTTTTCCAACGGTTGGAAAACCGGGCGGCGCGTGTTCCGTCGCAGGCCGTCGATGGCGATGTGCGTGGCGATCGTGAAGATCCAGCTTTTGAATTTTGCGCCGGACCGGTAGGTGTGCGCCTTTTCATGCACCCGTAGGAAGGTTTCCTGGAAAAGATCCTCCGCCATTTCCCTGTTTTGTGTCATGCGCATAAGATAACCGAACAACAGGTTTTTATAACGATGGACCAGATCAGAAAAAGCCGCGTCATCGCCGCTCCGGTACGCCTCCATCAGAAGTTCGTCTGTCCGCTCCATCTATAGATGCCTATCCCTTTACCCGCTTATACGCACAACCCCGCCGTTCGGTTGACAACGAATGTTGTTTCTTTGCAGGACACGGATGATAGCGCCGCTTCCAATGATTGGAAACAGTTTTCCAAAGGCTGGAAATGGAAGAGGGTAGGGTTCGCTGTTCCAGAGGGCTGCGGACGGCTGGGGACAGCCGTCCCTGCCTTGTTTTATTTTTCCGGGCAGGGCGGCGAGAATAGATTGAGACCCGCCGTCTTGTCGCCAATCCTGATTTCATCAATATAGAGGATTCTTTGCGTTACCGTTGATGGCGTTTTTTCAGGGGATTGTTTCCATGGCCACTTGTAAATGCCGAATTTGAAGTAGTCTGCATGTTCACCGGGGCCGCAGTTACGACCCTCATCGGACACGATCTTGTTACCATTCTTCCATGCTTCCACCAGTCCATCGTTGCTGGCAGACCATCTGACATGAAATACCCAATCAACCCATCTGCCCGCATCGGGTGCCACATTGCCTCCCCAGAGTTTCTTGAAGGATGCATTCCCCGCAGCCCAGCGTTTCTTGATGCAGTAGTCTTCACCGTAGATATATATTGCCAGGGAAGGGCCGTATGCTCTCCAGCCAACCCACTGCACGAACAATTCCGGCTGCGTATCGGGTTGCCATGAATCCGGCCAGTATGTGCTGAAACCGTACCAGTAATCCTCGTGCATATCGAACCTGTTGGACATGCCCTTGATCCAGAAGTCCGTTCTGTAACCGGTCACATCCTTGTGCTCCATCCGGTCCAACGCCAGTTTCAGCGCATGGTTTCCATGCCTAACCGGTGTGGTGACGAGCTCGGTCTTCCTCAACGCAGGTTCGGGTTTTTCATTGCCCAGCCACTTGAGTCCATTTTTCTCGAAATCGCCCACAAAAATCAGGGCCGTGGGGGGTTCTGCTTTGCACACAAAACCAATTGCCCCGGAAAGAACGAAACACGCAGAAACGAATAAGGTGCCTCGCATGGTTCTATTTGTCCGGGCGGGGGCGCGGGACATACTTGATGATGATCGGGGCGCCTTCCAGACCGAAGGCTTCGCGCAACCGGTTTTTCAGGAAGCTGGTCCAGTTGTCCTTCACGCGGTTGGTACTGTTGACAAACAACTTGATGAAGATGGGCTGGGTGCCGGTCTGGGTGCCGTAGTAGATTTTGAGGCGGCGGCCGCCCACCACCGGCGGCGGGAAACGGCCGACGGCTTCCTGGATCACGCGGTTGAGGACCCCGGTGGTGATTTCGGTGCGCGTCTGGGCGGCGACGTAGTCGATGGCCTCGACGCTTTTCTTGATGTTGTAGCCGGACTTGGCGGAAACAAACAGGACGGGCGCAAAATCCATGAAGGGCAGCGCCTCGCGCAGGGCGGGGGCATATTTGGTCTGCGTAATGTCTTCTTCGGCTTCCTGCGCCAGGTCCCACTTGTTCATCAGCAGGATGCAGCCCTTCTGGGCGTCCAGGATTTTGCCGGCGGCTTTTTTGTCGCGCGAGGTCGGGCCGACCTCGGCGTCGAGCACGAGCACCACCACATCGGCGCGTTCAATGCTTTTTTCGGTGCGCATGTTGCTGAACCAGTCGACGGCGCTTTTGCCGCGGGATTGCGATTGCATGCCGGCGGTGTCGATAAGCTGGTAGTGGCGGGCGGTTTCGCCCTTGCCGATGGTGAAGGGGATTTCGATGCTGTCGCGCGTGGTGCCCGGCACGTCGGATACAATCACGCGCTCGCTGTGCAGCAGGCGGTTGATGTAGGAGGATTTCCCGGCATTGGGACGGCCGACCACCGCGACGCGCAGTGGTTTCTCGATGGTTGTATTTTCTTCGTGCGGGAGCTGCGGCACCAGCTCATCCATCAGGGCCGAGATGCCGCGGTTGTGGATGGCCGATACAGGAAAGACCGGGAACCCGAACTTCTTGAACTCGGCGGTGTTTTCTTCAAGCTCCGTATTATCCGCTTTATTGGCGGCAACAAAAACAGTCCGCCCGCTGCGGTGGAGAATGCGCGCCACCTCTTCGTCGAGCGGAACGGCGCCGGCAGTAATGTCGGTTACAAAAATGATGAACGAAGCATCGGCAATGGCGATTTCGGCCTGCGCTTCAGTGCCGGCGATAATCTGGTCGCCGGCAACCTGCTTGTCGAAATGGCCCAGCCCGCCGGTGTCGATCAGCTCGATGCGCTCGCCGTCCACATTGGCTTCGCACGCCACGCGGTCGCGCGTTACGCCTTCCTGCTCGTGGACAATCGACACGCGCCGGCCCACCAGCCGGTTGAACAGCGCCGACTTTCCAACGTTTGGACGGCCCACGATCGCGACGACTCTTTTGCTCTGCGTTTTTTCCATAGTGCGGATGGTGATACAGGAAAACCCCTTTAGGCGCAAAGGGAAAGGGGAATAAATGTAAACGGGATGGACGCGCTGATTACGCCAGTTCGACAGGGACGACCCACGGGGGGACGGGGCAGTCGAGGCTGTCGGCGATGGCGCGGAAGAGCTCGGTTTCCTCGACGGTGATGGCTTTGTCGTGCATCAGGCAGACGAGCGCGGCGGCGAGCACCCATTTCTTAAGCTGGAAAGAGCCCTCGGCAAGCTTATCGAGAGATGCGTCGAGCTGTTCCCAGGTACACTCCTCTTCGGGCAACAGATCAAACTGCGCGCGCGGCGCGTTGATTTCCCCGACGGCGGCTTGGAATGCGGTACTCGCCTGGATGCCGTGTTCATGCCCCTTCCGGGCGAGGGTGGAGAGGATGCAGGAGGTTTCTTTTTCGAGACCGCGCAACGCGTAGTAGTTTGCGGGACGTTTTTTCGACTGGCCGTTGAAGACCGGGTCGAGGTGGCGAATCAAAACGCGCGTTAGGGCATATTCAAAAATATCGACCTGCTCATCGGCATCAATGAGCACCTTGATATGGACCCGGAAGGCGGCGTACTGGCTGGGCGAAAGAAAGCGCAGGGCGGGGATGGAAAGGTCGATCAGCGGCAGGCGCATCACGGGACTGATCGTTCCAGACATTGGAACCAGTTTTTCCAATGCCTGGAAAACCTCCGCAGCGGCCTGCGTCCGCAATGCATTAAGTTGGCGGTTTTTTATTTCATCCTTCGAATCGAGCAAAAGCAGATAAACCAGTGCCCGGGCACCGAACGGATCGCGCGCATAATCCTTGAGCGCTTCGGGAATGGAGTCCATCAGCTGTTTGGCGGTATCGGCATGCTGCTGCATGGGGCGCCCGATAGAGGCCATCAACGCAGCCGCATTTTTGGCCTTTGGCCTGGGTGGTGTCCCGGTTGAGCCAAGGACCGCTCCGACCACGGCGAGCTTGGTCGGGTCGGTAAAGAGGTCCACCACGGAAGGTTTAGCGCTCTTCTTTGGTTTAGGCGCGCCTTCGATGCGGGCGAGGTTCTGCCGGAGGTCTTCCAGCGTGACGGCGGGAAAATTTCCGTCGAAAGTGGGCTCGAGCCAGCGGACGCGCTCCTCCACCGGCGGATGGGTGGAGAAAAACGAGCTGCGCAGGCCGTTGCCGAAAAACATGTGGCTGGCCTCTTCGGCGTGGGCGGAGCGGATGCGCGAGCCATAGGATAGCCCGCCTATTTTCTTGAGGGCGTTGGCCAGTCCGCCGGGATTGCGGGTGAACTGCACGGCGGAGGCGTCGGCCAGCCGTTCGCGCGAGCGGGAGATGGCCGCCTTGATGAGCTTGCCGAAAAAGACGCCGGAGAAGCCGACGATCATCAAAACAAGTGCAGCGGCAAAAAGAAAGGCCGTGACTTGTCCCGATTCCTTGGAACGGCGGTAGGTGCCCCGCCCCGCAAATTCAAGCAGGAGCCGTCCGGTGATCCCGATAATCAGCAGGCCGTGGAGAATGCCGATGAGGGTGATGTTCAGCGAGGTGTCGTTGTTGAGGATGTGGCTGAACTCGTGGGCGATAACCCCTTGCAACTCATCGCGGCTCAGGCCGGTCATGGTGCCGTACGTGACCGCCACAACGGAATCGGACGGCGTAAACCCGGCGGCAAAGGCATTGATTCCCTTTTCGCGCTCCATGACGAAGACCGGCGGGACCGGCAGACCGGAGGCGATGGCCATTTCCTCCACCACGTTGCGCAGGCGCTTTTCAAAGAAATCCTGCGTGTCGGGATAGATTTGCTTCCCGCCCAACATGACCGCCACGCTCTCGCCGCCGCCCTTGCGAAGCTGGGCGATTTTAAAGATGGCGCCCAGCAGTACGACGATCAGGGTGACGCCGCAGACGCCGACGAACAGATCGGGATACCACCAGCGGAACTCGATCTGACTGCCGGGGGCAACCGACTCCACCTTATAGAAGTAGTAGGCGGCCAGCGGCAGGAAGTAGACCAGCAGCACGGTAAAATTCACGGCCATGCAGAAATAAAAGATCAGCAGGCCGGTCTTTTTGCGGGCGGTATCCTGTTGGGCGAAGAAGTCCATGATGGCGGATTGGATTCCTGGACTATTGGATGAGTGGATTCGTGGGGGTGGAATGTTGTTCCCATTGATCCACCAATCCTCCCATCCAGTAATCCATGGCTGTTAGCCGAAGCTGACCTTCGGCGCTTCCTTCTGTGCCTCTTCCTCGATCTCAAAGAGGGTGGCGGCAACAAAGTTGAACATGGTTGCAATCATGTTCGTCGGGAAAACCTCACGCTTGGTGTTGTAGACCGTGACGGCGTCGTTGTAGGCCTGTCGGGCGAACGAGATCTTGTTTTCCGTGGAAGTCAGCTCTTCGGTCAGCTGCATCATGTTTTGGTTCGCCTTCAGGTCCGGGTAGGCTTCGGAAAGAGCGAACAGGCGACCGAGTGCTCCGCCCAATGCGCCTTCCGCACCCATCAGTCCGGCCATGGCGGCGGGATCGGCCGGGTTGGCGGCGGCGGCCTTGCCGGCGGCGGCGGCCTGGTTGCGCGCCTGGATGACGGCCTCGAGCGTTTCGCGCTCGTGGCTCATGTAGCCCTTGGCGGTTTCGACCAGGTTGGGAATCAGGTCGTAGCGGCGTTTGAGCTGCACATCGATCTGGGCAAACGCGTTCTTGAAGCGGTTGCGCAGCGTCACGAGGCCGTTGTACATACCAACCACCATGATGAACAGCACAACGATCAGGACAAGTAGAACAAGCAATGCAATCATTAGTCACTCCTTTGTTGAATGTGCATAGATAGTAAACAAATCAGGAAAGGATTTCACTTATAAAATGGGACGGGATTTGTAATAGTGGTAAGGTGCATTATCTGAAAAAGTCGGGAACCAACAGGAGGGAACCATGACGGACCATAACGATAGACCAATGACAACCGGAGGCTGGCTTCTGACCATGCTGCTGCTGATCATTCCGGTGGTGAACATCATACTGTATATTGTCTGGGCATGCGGTGTGGGCAACCGGAGCCGGGTCACCTACTGCCGGGCCGGGCTGTTATGGATGCTGATCGGCGCGCTGATCTATGTGGTGGTGTTCTCTGTCCTCGGCGTTTCGCTGGCCAGTCTTGGGTTGTAGGTGTAGCGCGGAGACAGAGGGGGAGAGCGGGGGAGCAGGGGCGATGGAAGTTTTCCAATGCCTGGAAACGGTTTTTCAACCTCTGGAGTTTACGGCTTCGGGCTTTCCAATGATTGGAAAAACGGATGGCGGATTTTCCAAGGGTTGGAAGCCCGGATTGTCCGCAATCCATCCATCCATTCATCCCGTTTTCCTCCCGAATTAGGGGGGATTGCCACTTGACCAATAGGGGGCGGAGGAGTATCTTCCGGCGTTTGTTGATAGTTTTGACTCTGTCAAGAGTGGGCGCTGCCCGCTCTTTTGTTGCCTTAGGGTCTGTTTTTTGAATTTTTGTGGTCAAGGGAGGAAGCGGTATGAATCCTGCGGAATTGAAAGCCGTTGTCGAGTATATGGAAAGCGAACGGGGTGTGGAGCGCGAGGTCATCATTATGGCCATCGAGTCGGCCTTGCTGAGTGCGTCCCATAAAGATGCGGACGAGGATAACCTGCGCATTGCGATAGATCGCAAAACCTTTGCGATCAAGGCCTACAAAACGCTGGCCGGCGGCACGGAAATCGAAACAACGGCACCCACGTTTGGCCGCATCGAAGCGCAAACGGCGAAACAAACGATCATGCAGCGCATCCGCCAGGCGGAGAAGCAACGCGTTTTTGAGGATTTCAAGGATCGCGCCGGCGAAATTGTGACGGGTTCGGTGACCCGCTTCGACCGCAATGATGTGATGATTGATCTCGACCACGCGGAAGCGGTTATGCCATCGAAGGAGCGGGTGCCGACCGAAGAGTATGAAATCGGCGAACGTATCCGCGCGTACATTGTTGCGGTGAAGGAACAGGAACGCGGCCCGGAAATTATCCTGTCGCGCAATCATCCCGATTTTGTCCGGCGGCTGTTTGAGCTGGAAGTGTCGGAAATCACGGACGGCACGATGGAGATCAAGGGCATTGCCCGCGAAGCGGGCTTCCGCAGCAAGGTTGCGGTGATCTCGCACGACGAGCGCGTCGATCCGGTCGGGGCCTGCGTTGGGATCCGCGGCATGCGGGTGAAGAATATCGTTCGGGAGCTCTCCGGCGAGAAAATCGATATTGTGCGGTGGAGCGATGAAATCAAGACGCTGATCACCAACTCGCTGGCCCCCGCCAAGCTTAAGCACGTTGAGGCCGACGAGGAAACACGCACGGTGACCGTTACGGTTGAACCGGACCAGCTTTCGCTGGCCATTGGCAAGCGCGGGCAAAATGCGCGCCTGACATCCAAACTGACCGGCTGGCGCGTGGACATCCAGAAGGATGAAGAGAGCATGGACTTTGAAGAGCGCGTGGCGGTTGCGGTGATGAAACTGGCGACCGTTAGCGGCATCGGGGATGAGTGGGCCGAAAAACTCGTTTATGCCGGGTTCCTCTCTCTGGAGGGAATTCTTGCCGCAGACCAGAGTGATCTGGCAGCAATTGAAGACATTACGCCGGAACAGGCGCAGGCTATTTGGCATGCGGCTGAAGCGGCATACACAAAAGAACATGGTGAAATAGAAGAATGATTAAAGTTCACGAATTGGCAAACGATGTCGATGTCTCCAGCGAGGAGCTCATCGAAATATTGCATGACATCGAAATAGAGGTCGATGGCGCAGAGGCGGAGCTCTCGGACGAACAGGTTGCGCAGGTCTGCGACGAGCTGGGGTATGCGTCGGTCGAAGAGGCCCGTGAGCAGACGCAGAAAGACCATGAGGCCGTGGCTGCGAACGAGGAAGTGGAAGCACCTGGGGAAGAGGCTCCCGCAGTAGAAGACGTGGAAATGGCAGAGGAGTCCGCCGTCACAGAAGCGGTTGCGGAGGCGGAACCGGAGCCGAGTATCATCTACCTGAAAAAGGTGAAAATTTCGGTGAAGGATTTGGCCGAAAAACTCGGGATGAAATCGAACAAGGTGATTGCCGAACTGATGGGCATGAATATCTTTGCGTCCATCAACCAGGAGGTGGACCTGAAAGTGGCCAAGGCCATTGGCGAAAAGCATGGCTTTACCATTGAGAAAGAAGAGAAGAAAAAACCGGTGGCGGCCGCGCCAAAAACCAAAATTAAAATTGAAAAAGATGAAAATGCGCCGGAAAACGCGGATCAGCTCCTGTCACGTCCGCCGGTGGTTACCTTTATGGGTCATGTTGACCACGGCAAAACATCACTGCTCGACCGGATCCGCCATACCCGGGTTGTGACGGGTGAGTCCGGTGGTATTACACAGCACATCGGCGCATACACGGTCGAAATCAACGACCATAAGATTACGTTCCTAGACACCCCGGGCCATGCCGCATTTACCGCCATGCGTGCCCGCGGCGCCAACCTGACGGATATCGTCGTACTGGTGGTCGCGGCGGACGACGGCGTGATGCCGCAGACGATCGAAGCGATCCAGCACGCGAAAGCCGCGGGAGTCACCCTTATTGTCGCGATGAATAAGATGGATTTGCGCAGCGCAAACCCCGACCGCCTGAAGCAGCAGCTGCAGGAGCATGACCTGATGGTGGAAGACTGGGGCGGTGGAGTGGGTTGCTGCCCGGTCAGCGCCCAGACCGGCGAAGGAATGGATGCACTGCTTGAGCGGATTCTGCTGGAAGCGGAAATGCTGGAACTCAAGGCCAATCCGAACAAGCCGGCTCAAGGATATGTTATTGAAGCGCAGATGGAACCTGGTATGGGACCGACCGCCAGCCTGTTGGTCCAGAGCGGAACCCTTAAACTCAACGACAGCATTATCTGCGGACAATATTGGGGCCGTGTAAAGGCACTGATCAGCGATCAGGGCGTAAAGGTCCGCTCGGCGGGTCCGTCGATGGCCGTCAAGTGCCTTGGGTTAACCAATGTGCCCGGCGCGGGGGATGAGTTCCAATCCTATGCGAACGACCGCGACGCCAAAGCCATCGCCGCTACCATGCAGGTGGAACAGCGCCAGATGGATCTGACGGGGACAACCGCGAAGAAAATGTCGCTGGACGATCTGTTTAACTCCGCCGTCAGCGAAGATAAGAAGCAACTTGCCGTTATTGTCAAGGCGGATGTGCAAGGATCGGTGGAAGCCATAGAGCACTCACTCAAACAGATTAAGAGCGACAAGGTGGATCTCAATTTGATGCTGATGGATGTCGGCAATGTCACGACAAATGACGTGATGCTGGCCAGCGCATCGAACGCCATTATTCTTGGATTCCACACCGGCAAAGAAAACGGAGTGACCGCCGCCGCCAAAAGCGAGGGGGTTGAAATCCGTCTTTACAGCGTCATCTATGAATTAATCGACGAGGTGGAAAGCGCCATGAAGGGTCTGCTTGAACCAGAACTGCGCGAGCAGATAATTGGACAAGCGGCCATCCAGCAGGTGTTTGAGCTGAGTAAGCGCAGCAAGATTGCCGGCTGCATGGTAAGCAGTGGAAAAATCACCGCGCGTGCCAGCATCCGTATTAAGCGGGATCGGGAAATTCTTTATGAAGGAACGATCGGGTCTCTGAAGCGTTTCCAAAACGAAGCCTCTGAAGTTCGCGAGGGACAGGAATGCGGAATCCGCCCGAACAACTTCACCAACTTTGATGCCGGCGACCTCATCGAAGCTTACCTTGTTGAAAAAATCACGCAGGAACTTTGAGCGCAGCCGTCGGGAAAAAGAAGAACGGAAAACCGGTCGACTGACCGGTTTTTGTTTTCCGGGACGTAAGTTTAAACGCGCTGTTTTTTATAATTCAAACTGTTGCATAATTACGGGTTTGTGTTTATAACGATTATAACAAGGGCTGGGGTTGTAAGCTCTTTTAGTACTTGCGACGTTCGGGGTTGAGCGAAGCGGGCGATGAAACAAAGGTATCGAAGAGAATAACAAGGAGGCTAAGATGGCAGCAAAGAAAAAAGCAGCGGTGAAAAAAGCTCCGGCAAAAAAAGCGGCAGCGAAAAAAGCGCCGGCGAAAAAAGCGCCGGCCAAGAAAAAAGCGCCGGCCAAAAAAGCGGTAGCGAAAAAGGCCCCGGCCAAGAAAAAAGCGCCGGCCAAAAAAGCGGCAGTGAAAAAAGCCCCTGCGAAGAAAGCTCCAGCCAAGAAAAAAGCCCCGGCTAAAAAAGCGCCGGCCAAAAAAGCCCCGGCCAAAAAAGCCCCGGCAAAGAAGGCCGCCGCAAAAAAAGCTCCGGCCAAGAAAAAAGCTCCGGCCAAGAAGAAAAAATAATGATGCCTGTGTGATATTATGGCAGAAACGGCGGTCCTGGTACCGCCGTTTTTTTATTGTTAATTTTTGGTTCCCTAAGCTATCTTTTCCCAACCTGTAGGAAAGGAGGACACGCCATGAGATGTCCCAAGTGCGAAGAAAAAGAAAACCGCGTCATCGACAGCCGGGAAGTCCGCAACGGAAATTCTATCCGGCGGCGCAGGCTCTGCGTGAACTGCGGGCACCGCTTCACCACCTACGAAGAAATCCAGCGCGCGCAGCTTCAGGTTGTTAAACGCGACGAACGGCGCGAAGAACTGAGCCGCGGGAAACTGATGAAGAGCATTACCATTGCCTGCCGCAAGCGGCATATCAGCGTGGAGCAGATTGAGCGCATTTCGGATATGATTATCATGGAAATCGAGTCTGAATACGAAAAGGAAGTCCCGAGCATGGCGATCGGGAACAAGGTGATGATGGCGCTTGAAAAACTGGATGAGGTGGCCTACATCCGCTATGCCTCGGTTTACCGCCGGTTCCGCGATGCCGGGCAGTTTATGAACGAAGTGGAACGGCTGATCGGACGTGAATGAAAGCACTTGAGCTGGCCAATCCTTACGACCCGCGCGAAACATGGGC
>JAIPIO010000117.1 GCA_021734595.1 Kiritimatiellales bacterium
CCCTACTCAATCGCGAAGCGGTCTATGATGGCTTCACCAAGACCGGCGAAAGGCTTACCTGCTCCGCCTGCGGATTCGAATATGCATCCGAAGCCGAGGTACCCTTCAAAGCCGGAAAAGCCGATCCAAAGATATTCACCGACGCCGACCGCTCCGCCAAAGTCGAAGTATTCGATGAAGGCGAAAACGGTCGTCTCTGCCGCTACTGCTCCAATTATATTGTCAATCCCTTCACGCAGTACTGCTCCGTCCATAAGAAAGAAGTCCAGGCCACCGACACCTGCGAACAGTTTTCGAAGGCCAAAGAAAAAGATGAGGCGGACGGGATTCTGTAGGTAGGGACGGCTGTCCCCCGTGAGAGGGGCGTTGCCCACAACGGGGGCGCACGCCCAGCCGTACGCGGCGCTCTAGTGACAGAGCGCCCTACCCTTCCGGCTCTTCCAATGAATGGAAGAAAACTTCAAAAGGTTGGACACTGTTTTTCAATGGTTGGACACAAGTCTACGCAGTGAGACTCCGCCCGTTTGAGGCGCGGGGCAACGACCAGCGGGAGAGGCAACTCAGCGCCCGATTGAGAGCGCGCTGTCGGGGAAGGCCGAAAGGGTGAAGGTGAACCAGACCTCGTCGTTGTCGTCGTCTTCATGGCGGTAGCCCAAACCGTAGCGCATGCAGCAGTAGGTGTAGTAGAGAATAACCTCGGTCTCTTCGAGTTCGCTGTTTTCACCATCGTAGCGCATGTAGAAGTCCAGCGATACTTTCTGATTCGGAAACAGCTCTACCCGCGGTGTCCACAACGATTGCAGATTATGTTTATAACGGTGCTCCATGGATAAAATGACGTCATCATGATGCCAACCAAGACGCGTATCGACAATCGGGAAATCCCCGCCATACCAGTCGTACGCACCCTCGACATCCAGCATAATGCGCTCTGTGAGCGGCATCCGCATGTCCGCGTAGAGATAATCGAAATCCTCTTGCATGCTGGAATGGTCGAAGCGGTAGTAGGTGAAAATGTCGAGGTCAACGATATAGGTATTCCGCTTGTTGCGCTTGGTCTGCAACACATTGCGCAGGCCCAATTTGATGTCGTTGCGCTCGTCGAGGGTGTCGACATGGTCGAACTGGTAGAGGTCGTTCGGTCCGACGGAAGGATCGAGCCGATAGGTATAGTCGACATAGGGTTCGATCTTGTGGCGGATGCCATCGCCGTAAAAACCGCGCCGCTGAGTCAGCGTCTTGTAGGCCTTGAACGACGCTTCGGCCCCGGTTTCGAATATATGGCGCATTTTGTCGTCTTCGGTGCCCAGCGGTGGCGAGTCGGAATAATAGGTGGCCCGGTAGGTGGCCCGCGGGATCAGGTTCAGTACGCCCAACCGCAGCGGCGCATAGAGTGTGTTGGCGGAATCCAACCGGACGGCGTCGTAATCGTTGTCGATTTTGTTGGTGGAAGAATAGATCCGCTCAAGGTAGTAGGCGTTGTTGTCGCTCTGGAAATAGAATGGGGAATCGCCCAGGCGGGTGCGGTACAGGTCGAGCGACTGCCCGATGCGGTCGGTGTTGTCGTAGAAATCGTTCAGTTCCTTGGAAACCAGCGTTTCGGCCCCAAAGTATTCGTGCCCGTAGACATACGACGCATAATTCTCCGGCTGTGCAAGGGTGCGGTATTCGCGGTTGAAGAAATCATCGAGCACATCGGGATCGCTGATGTAATCCCCGGTGATGTCCAAATAATGGGTGTCGGCGAACTTCTGCCGATGTTCGAGATTGATTCTGTAGCGGTCTTCATCAATCAGTGTCCGGTCCGTTGCGGAATCATTGTGGTTATGCGGGTCCTGGTCGTTGAGGTAATAGGCGGACACTTCGCCCACGGCATTTGAATAGGCCCAGTCGAACCCTTGGCCCAGCCCGACGCCGCGGCGCGTGCGGAAGTCAATCCGTGTTTTGGAATCGATGTTGTCGGTAATGGGCAGCTGTGTTTCCGTGAGCAGAAACGCGCCCATTTCACTGGAATACCCGGTCCAGGTTGTAAAGATCCGGTCTTCCAGCCGCCGCTCCCAGTAAGGCAGGTACATGACCGGGATTTTGCCATAGTAAAACGTCATCCCCTTGGCTTTGATGTACGTCTCGTCAATCAGGTGCGCTTCCTTGGCGGTGGCGTGGAAATGCGGGTGGGCGCGCGGGCAGGTGGTGAACGAGGCATTTTTCAAGAGAAATTCATTGGTTGATACCCGCTGGACATTTTCCGCGGAGACATACGCGGGATCAAAAAACATCTCCGACGGGCCGAACAGCCCGCTCTTGGTCTTGAAATTGTAATCCAGTCCGCTGCCCTGCCAGTAGTTGGCACCTTGCGAAAAAAAAATGTCCCCTTCCAGATGAAGGTCGCCGGTTTCGGGATTGGCGGAAATTTTTTCAGCCAACAGCGTAACGTCCTCGAACCGGCCCGTGACACTGCCGCTGGCTATAATGGTGTTGTCCACATATTCGAGCCGGTCGGCATTGAGCTCTAGCGCCTCTTCTCCGGTAAACTTACGGTTCCTGATGTCGCCAAGCGCTTTGGCATTATCCAGTGCGGACTTCGATGTGCCGGTCTTTGCGCGAGTTTTCGAGGCGGCGGGCTCTTTCGCCTTTTCATCCGGCTCAATCTCCACCTTTACGAGGGGCGTCGCATCAACATCCGTTTTTTTCTTTTCGGCAGGTGGAGCTGCCTTCTTATCCGCATTAATTTCCACCTTTACAGGGGCGGGCGGACTTTCATCCGGCTTGTCTTTTTCTACAGGGGGAGCTTCCTCGCCCAGCGTTGTTTCCGGCTTTTCGGCAACCACTACGCTTTCAGGCGTTGCGTTTTTTTTTTCGGCGGTGGGCACTGCCGTATCCATCGCACTCTCCGGCTTTTTAGTCGCGGCAACCATCGCCTCCAAGCGGACGATCTGTTCCTGGGCTTTACCAACCAGAACGCTTTTAGGATATTGCTCAAGCAGCATCCGATAGTAGATCAAAGCCGATTCGGGTTTTTTAGGAACTTTTTCATAAAACTCCGCCTGGCCGAAAAGCAGGCCGGCCTTGTCTTCATACAAGGCGTTGCGCAGTTTAATAATGTCGTCCCGCCTTTCCGACCGGGGAAAGGTGCCGAGGAAAACGGTCGTTGCAGTGAGAATGCGGTCCAGCGTCTCTTCGCTATACGGATACTCCTTGCGCAGCTTGCCCAGACAAAGGATTTTCTGGAACATGGCGTCTTCGGCAAACGGGGAGTTGGGATAGCGGTAATCCATCACAGAATACCCGGCAATCGCCAGCTCATAGTCCCCGGACTCCTGGTAGGCCTTTCCAATCATGTATTGCGCCTCTGGCGCGCGTTCCCATTGCGGACCGTTGCGAATAACCGCCTCGAAATATTCCACCGATTTTTCGGGCGCGCGAAAGCCCATGAACAGCCAGCGCATCCGCTTGCGGTTCATCTCGGTTACGGCGATATCAAACTGGCTCTGCAGCACCCCGTTGTAGTCGGGCATGCGACTGGAATAGTTATCGATCAGATACTGGTATTCCTTAAAGGCATCGATGTTTTTGCCGCGGGCGAACAGTATGTCCGCCTTGGCCCGCTGGGCGTCCGGCGCCGCTTCGCTGTTCGGCCAGCGCCGCACCAGATAGAGCATGGCACGTTCGGCCTTTTTCAGTTTCTTTTTATTCCGCAGGCTCTGCGCGTATTCCCACTGCTCGGCGGCGGAATCAAACCGCTTGTCAAACGTGGTGCGCAGCGTACTCCGCCCCTTTTCCTCGATAACATAGGGCGCGTCCTTCACAGCAGCAGAGAGTGCGCCGGCGAAGAGCAGTGAAAAAAGCAGTATGGACTGAATCGATTTAGAATATCGCATAATCACGGTAACATAATTGAGCCGTTTGATGAGGGCAAGCTATAGATTTCCAGACAATGGAGATATTATGGGCAGTATGGCGGCTGATCTGAACCATTGAACCATGCCAATCAGTAGCTCTTTGCGAAAACAACCCGTCCCGCACTTGGCTTTCCGCAGCAGATACATTCCCCCGCCCCGCCCGCTTCGCGGTCGAACGGAATCGTCCGGATCGTCACCGAAAGTTCGTCGTTGATCTTGTTTTCGCACGCCTCGCCATCGCACCAGTGGCTCATGGCAAAACCGCCATGTGCTTCCGGACGCTCCTTGTTTTCCGGCGTGAAAAACTTCAGGAAATCATCATAGCTGTCGATCTCCTTCGTATTCGCCGCCCGCAGCTCGAGCGCACGCTTGAGCAGCTCCTGCTGTATGTCATCCAGCGTCTGGACAATCGTGGCGACGAATTCATCCTTGTCGACTCCCTGTTTCTGGCCGGTGTCGCGCCGCGCCATAAAGACCGAGTTGCCGGCCATATCGCGCGGACCGACTTCGGCGCGGATCGGAATGCCCTTTTTGACCCAGCTCCAGCCCTTTTCGCCGGCGTTGATGTCGCGGTCGTCCACCACCACCTCGACGTCGCGCTCGTGGAAACGCTGTTTCCGGAGGTTAGAGGCGATTTCGTTGCAATAGGCCATGATTCCTTCGCGGTCCTCCTCGTTGCGGATGATCGGCAAAATCACCACATGCGACGGTGCCAGGCGCGGCGGCATAATCATGCCGTCGTCGTCGCCGTGCGTCATAATCATGCCGCCGATCAGGCGGGTCGAAACGCCCCACGACGTTGTCCACGCAAATTCATTCTGCCCTTCGCGGCTCTGATACTGGATGTCCGACGCCTTGGCGAAATTCTGGCCGAGGAAATGGCTGGTGCCGGCCTGCAGCGCCTTGCGGTCCTGCATCATTGCTTCAATACAAAGCGTACTGACCGCGCCCGGAAAACGCTCCCCCGCTGTCTTTTCGCCGATCAGCACCGGCATCGCCATGTATTCTTCGGCAAATTTTTTGTACAGATCCAGGATCAGGCGGGTTTCCGCCCAGGCCTCCGCTTCCGTCTCATGGGCGGTGTGGCCCTCCTGCCAGAGAAACTCGGCGGTCCGCAGAAACAGGCGCGTACGCATTTCCCAGCGCACCACGTTGGCCCACTGGTTGATCAGGATCGGCAGGTCGCGGTAGCTCTGCACCCACTTGGCATAGGTTGCGCCGATGATCGTTTCCGAGGTGGGGCGCACAATCAGCGGTTCTTCCAGCTCGCCTGCCGGATGCAGCTTTCCGTCCGGTCCCTGCTCCAGGCGATGATGCGTAACCACCGCGCACTCCTTGGCAAAGCCATCCACGTGCGCGGCCTCTTTTTCGAGATAGCTCAACGGGATGAACAGCGGGAAGTAGGCGTTCACATGCCCCGTATCCTTGAACATTTTATCCAGGCCGCGCTGGATGTTTTCCCACAGCGCGTAGCCCCAGGGCCTAATCACCATGCAGCCGCGCACATCGCTGTTTTCCGCCAGCTCCGCCGCGCGCACCACCTGCTGGTACCACTCCGGATAATTTTCTTCCCGCGTCGGCGTGATCGCCGTCTTTTTCTGTTTAGCCATAACTGGTTCTCCTAAAAAATGAAGTGGGAATCTACAAGGCCACGGCGAGGAATACACGCAAAAAAGAGAATGGGATGGTTCCAGTGGTTGGTCCGTCGGCTGACGGATTTCCAACCATTGGAAGTGCAGGACGCAATTTTTTCCAACCATTGGAAGCGTCGTCGGGCAGGCGGGCCGCCGACCCCGTCTACGGCTGTTGCATGAATGCGCGGACGGTGCGGAGCTCGGCGTAGGTGACGGTGTCGCCGGAGGCTTCGATGATCGCTTTCATGGATTTTCGGGATGCGCGGTTGAACAGCTCTTCGATCTGCATCCGCTTGGCGGGGTCCAGCAACGTATCCACATCCAGTCCATCCCCCTGCCCTTCTTCGAGCAGTTTCTCGATGTGCTGGCTGATGGTTCCTTCCGAAAGCCTTCTCAGCTGGGCAATGGCTGCGAGCGACAGCCCCTGGCGCGCCAGATCCCGGGTATCCGTTACGGTCCGGCCGGTTTTCCTTTTGCTCCGCTTGATTTTCACGGGGACCTGCAGGATGGAATGCTTTTGCGCCTCTTCGGGATGGGCGTGCTTGTACATCTCGATAATCGTCATGAAGCTGTCGCCATATTTTGCGAGCTTGGCGGCACCGACCCCGGAAATGCCGGACATCTGTTCGGGCGTGTCGGGAAAATAGAGCGCCATCTCGCGAAGCGTGCGGTCGGAAAATATGACAAACGGCGGAACGTCTTCGCCCTGGGCCAGGCGCTGCCGCTCGGCCCGCAACTGCGCAAAAAGCTTTTCGGAATAGTCGCCGGCAAGACCGGCAAAAGAACTCTTCCTGGCGGTCTTCTGCCGGATCACTTCAAACCGCTTCTTGCCGAGCAGGATCTGCCGCCCCTTGGGCGTAAGTTCCAGCGCGGAATAATTATCCGGATTCTGGATAACGCAGTCCTGTGCCAGCAGGTCGTCGATTACCCGCCGCCAATATTTTTTATCCATATCCTTGCCGGCGCCATAGGTCTTGAGCCGGTCGTGCCCCAGCTCCCGGATTTTCCGGGTTTTGGCTCCGACGACAATATCGACAATGTGCACCGCACCAAACCGCTGGCAGGAACGGTGGATGGCCGACATGATTTTCTGCGCGGGGACGGTGGCATCGGCACACTCCACATCGCCCATGCAAATGTCGCAGGCCTGGCAATTATCCTTTTCATAGCTTTCGCCGAAATAGCCCAGAAGGGTTTTGCGGCGGCAGACATTGGTTTCGGCGAACCGAACCATCTTAAACAGTTGCTGCTCCCCAATCTTCCGTTCGTGTGCATCTTCGGTCTGCTCGATAAAATAGCGGATGCGAACAATGTCGCCGCGGCTAAAGAATAGCCGGCAATGCGACGGCTCGCCATCGCGACCCGCACGTCCGGTTTCCTGATAGTAGCCTTCCATGTTTTTCGGCAGGTCGCCATGCAGCACGAAACGGATGTTGGACTTGTCGATCCCCATGCCGAATGCAATCGTGGCCACCACCACATCGACTTCGTCCCGGTTGAACCGATCCTGGTTCTTCTTTCGCTGCACCGGGGTCAGCCCGGCATGGTACGGCAACGCGCGTATCCCCTGCTCCTGCAAAAACTCGGCCGTGGCGGTTGTGCTCTTGCGCGTGGTGCGGTAGATGATCCCGGACTCGCCTTGGTGCCCATGCAGAAATTCCAGCAACTGGAAGTCGAGATTATCCTTCGGAACCACCTGGTAAAACAGGTTTGGGCGATCGAACGAAGCGCGTGTCAGATGCGGATTCCGCAACCCCAGCTTCTTGATGATATCATCCGAAACCTTGTGCGTTGCGGTCGCCGTGAAGGCCGCAACCGCCGCCTTGGGAAACTGTTTAGCAATGTTGGAGAGCAACAGATAATCCGGCCGGAAATCGTGGCCCCATTCGGAGATGCAGTGCGCTTCATCAATCGCGAAAAAGGAAATCTTCGCCTGTTTGAGCGTGGCCATGAATTCCGGCAGGGCGAATCGTTCGGGCGAGACATAGAGCAGATCAAGCTGGTGGTTTTCCAATGACTGGAAAACGCGGAAACGTTCCTTCGGCGTAAGCGAACTGTTCAGGAATTCCGCATCCAGCCCGTTGGCCTTGGCGGCATCGACCTGATCCTTCATCAGCGATATGAGCGGGCTGATCACCACGCAAAGACCGTCGCGCATATGCGCCGGAAGCTGATAGCAGAGCGACTTGCCGCCGCCCGTTGGCATCACCGCAAAGACATCGCGATTTTCCAGCAGTGCGGAAACGATCGTTTCCTGGTTTGGGCGGAAACCGCTAAAGCCAAAAACGCGTTTCAATACGGCATGTGATCCATCCATTATTCCCATACCGCCTTTACCTTCGGGTAGGTTGTGATGGTTCCGCTTTGAGTTGTGCAATTCGCTGCATAATCAATGTGGTATATTTATCATACGCTTCACGGCCTGTGCCCAGGGCGGCAAATTCCTCCGGCGTAATCGGTGCTCCATAGATAATGGTGATTTTGACGGGCTTGATCCATCTGGCGCCCTTGGGATGCGCCTTGTACGTTCCATCAATGTAGGCCGGGACAACGGAGCAGCCCGACTTTTCCACAATAAAACCGGCCCCGCCCTTCGCGTCCTGAATTTCCCCGTCTTCGGTACGGGTTCCTTCGGGAAAGAGTGCCACGCACGATCCGTTTTTGAGGCGTTCAATCATTTTTCGCAACGCCCGCATATCGCCGGTTCCGCGCGAAACCGGGATGCAGCCCACCCGATCCATCCACCATTTTCCAAACCTTGATTTCCACAGGGAATCGCGTGCGAGGAAAAGAATCGGACGGGCGCGAAGGGACGCACCGATAATGGCGGGATCAAGGAAACTGGCGTGGTTGGTCGCCAACAGCATGCCGCCGGTTTCCGGAACATGCTCCACCCCGCGCACCTGCAGACGGTTCCAGAGACGGAAATAAAAATTAAACAGCAACGTAGACACCCTGTACACCGGCATGCCGGCCATGGTTTCCGCTCGGGTTTTACTCATCTCAAATCTCCTTCAACCTTATCAATTACAGCCTGTACCACTTCATCAATGGTCATGGAAGTACTGTTGATCACATACGCCCCGTCCGCGACCTTCAGCGGGGCTTCCTCCCGGCTTGAATCCTTCGCATCGCGGCGTTTCAGGCTTTCAAGTACCTCCTGCGCCTTTTCGGCCTCGCCCGTTTCCACCAGCTCGCGGTAGCGCCTTTGTGCCCGTTCCGCCGGGTCGGCATCCAGATAGAACTTATACGGCGTATCCGGGAAAACCACCGACCCGATGTCGCGCCCGTCGATTGTCAGCGACCCAAGCCCGGTCAATTCCCGCAGCCGGTCGTTCACAAACGCGCGCACTTTCGGCATCGAAGCCACATCCGACACCGCCTCGCTCAGCCGTGCCGTGCGCAGCTCGTCTGTTGGAGTGTAGCCGTTAATGGAAAAAACCGCAACGTTCTGCTCCGCACGGAACACCCAGTCCGCCGAACGGGTATTCTGTATCACCGCATCCGCATCGTGGATGTCCACTTCGTTTTCCAGCGCGTGCCAGGTGATGCCGCGATAAATCGATCCCGAATCCACATAGAAAAACCCCAGCCGCTTGGCCACCGCCTTGGCCACCGTCGATTTTCCCGACGCACTCGGCCCGTCAATTGCAATCACCTGTGTCATTCTGATTTCCCGCCGAGCTGTTCCATATGTTCCCAGAATTCGGGATACGAGGTGTCCACGCAGCCCACGTTTTCAATCGCAATCGGCCCGGTGCCGAACGTGTTGAGGATGGCCACCGACATCGCGATGCGGTGGTCGCCATGGCTGTCGATCACGGCATCCGGCGTCTTTAGCACCGCCGGTCCCGTCACAATCATACCGTCTTCCTTTTCCTCAACGTCCACGCCGAACTGCCGCAGGTTTTTAACCATCTCCGCAATACGGTCCGACTCCTTCACGCGCAGCTCCGCCGCATCGCGGATTATCGTCTGCCCTTCCGCCAGCGCCCCGGCCACGGAAATAATCGGCAGTTCGTCGATCAGGTTTGGAATTTCATCACCCTCAATCACCGTGCCCTGCAAGGAAGCTCCGCGCACCTTGATCGTGCCGTACGGATCGCCCTTCTCTTCCGTAACGGTAATTTCGATGTCCGCGCCCATCCGCTTCATCACATCCAGCAGTGCGGTGCGGCGCGGATTCAAACCAACATGTTCAATCAGCAGCTCCGCGCCCGGCCGAACGGCGACCGCCACAATCCAGAAAGAGGCAGACGAAAAATCGCCCGGCACCGTAAAGTCGCGGGCTTTGTATTTTGGTCCTTCCGGCCCGAATCCCTCGATGGAGATTTCGAGCCCGTCGATTTTTATGGGGATTTCCAACGCCTGGAAAAGTTTCTCGGTGTGGTCGCGGGTTGGACGCGGTTCGATTACCGTGGTTTTTCCTGCCGCGTACAACCCCGCCAGCAGCACGCATGATTTCACCTGCGCCGACGCCATCGGCAGCAGATAGCCGATCCCTTGCAGCTTGCCGCCGCAGATCACCATGGGAAGTGTGCCCTTTTCACCGGTCAATCCGATGTGCGCGCCCATCAGTTCCAGCGGCTGGCGGATGCGCCCCATCGGGCGGGATGACAACGAGTCGTCGCCAATCATCGTAACCTCGATCCCGGCACCGGCCACCAATCCCGCCAGCAGGCGTGTACCCGTTCCCGAATTGCCCATGTTCAGCGGTTCGTCCGGCGACCGCAGCTTGCCGGCCACGCCGGTAATGAAGAGTGCGCCATCACGGAACTCCGCCTTGGCGCCCATTTGCTCCATGGCCGAGAGTGTGCTGCGCGCATCTTCGCCGTTGAGGTAGCCCGTCACTTTCGAGGTGCCGTCCGCCAGCGAAGCCAGCATCGCCACACGCTGCGAGATGCTCTTGTCGCCGGGCACCGTTACGGCACCACTCAACTCTGCTGGAACTACTGTTTTGGTATTCATTTTTTTACCCGCTAATTAACACTAATTTTAACTAATTTAATCCCATCCGATTAGTGGGAATTAGTGAAGATTAGTGGTTCCAATCATTTTTTCAGGAATCTGTTTCGTTTTAAAATCTCGTTTCGATCGGCGGCGGCCTCTTCGAGCCATGCGCGGATATCATCGCCATTGCCGCTGCGCAGGATTTTTATGAGCCCCTGCAGCTCTTCATTGAATCGATCCAGTTCGGCTTCGAGCGCGGCACGGTTGGTGTCGATGATGTCCACCCACATATCGGCCGAACCGGAAGCCACCCGGGTCGTATCCCGGAAACCGGTTCCGCAGAAATCCGCCTTCCCTGCCGGATGGCCGTCCGCCACGGCACGGGCCAGCGCGGCGGCCACCATGTGCGGCAGATGGCTGGTCGCGGCCAGCGTCGCATCGTGCTGTCCGGGCGACATGGCAACCACGTCCGAACCGGCGCTCTTCCAAAGGTTGGAAACCGCCGACTCCGCCGATTCCGGGGTATCCGCCGACGGGCAGACCACCGTCAGGCGGCCTTCGTACAGATCGGGATCGCCCGCTTCGATTCCGGTCTGCTCCGATCCCGCGATCGGATGCGACCCGACAAACCAGGCGTGGCTGTCCGCAAACAGCGGTTCCATCATTTTCAGCAGTTCCGACTTGGTGCTGCCCACATCCGTAACCACCGTACCGGGTTTCAGCGCCGGCATAATCTGTTCCGCCAGCTTGGCACCCGTCCAGATCGGCACGCAAACCACAATGATGTCGGCATCGCGCACGGCCTCGGCCGGATCCGCGAAAACCTCGTCGGCCAGGCCGGATTCCAATGCCTGGACGCGCGTCTCTGCGCGCCGGGCATAGGCGAAAATACGGCCAGCAAACCCGCGCTTCTTCAGCGCGAGCCCCAGCGAGGCACCCATCAGCCCGATCCCTAGAATGGCTATGTTCCGCTGCTTATCCATAATCCCTTCAAATGAGGCAGACTTTCCAGTCTGCCCTCGAGCAGACAAGAATGTCTGC
>JAIPIO010000118.1 GCA_021734595.1 Kiritimatiellales bacterium
AGGCCATCGCCTTCGAGGCAATCAGTCCGGCGGAAATCCCTTTCTGCGGATACAATCCCGAATGGCTGGAGCGGCCGAACACCTCGGCTTGCCAGCGCACCGCACCCATGGCGCCAATGACGATCTCGTTGGGTTCCTGTCCGTCGAGGTTGAAGCCCATGACCGGGTTTCCAAGGTCTGGAAACCGCACATGCTTGGAGCCGAACAATCCGCCCTCCTCGGCGATAACAAACAGCAGGGTGATGGGTGGGTGGGGGAACCTGTTTTTGAGCAGCATCTGGGCCAGCGTCACCATGGCGGCGCAGCCGGAGCGGTCGTCTCCGCCCAGCCCGGTGTTGCCCTTGGCCACCACCCGTTTGCCTTTGACGATCGGTTCCGCGCCCTTGCAAAGCGGGACGGTGTCCATGTGGGCGGAAAACATAATGCGCGGCGCTTTCAGGGTTCCCGGCAGTTTTATAATCAGGTTGCCCGTTTCAAAATCCGGCCCCAGCTTTTTGTGGGCGTGGTCGGTCTTTATCCACGCCGCCTTGCATCCGGCTGCCTTCAGTTTTTCCGTAATCGCCGCAACGACCTTGCTTTCCTTGCCGCCGAGTCCTTCGACGGCGAGGAGTTCCAGTAGATTATTCAATGCGGTATCTTTATCAATCATGGTGGTCCTATCTGGTTTTTCCCAATGCGCGCCCGTGAATCTAAACGGAGCAGGTGGCTGCGTCTACGAGAAAGTCGCGCGGGTATGCTTGCTGCCCGTGCGCGGAGTGGTGATGCCCCGTTATTAACCCTTGCAATCTATCCATATATAGGTATATAAGCCATTATTTGAATATTAAGAGACATAATGTGGGCACTTAAAACAATCTCAGAGGTCGCAAGCGAGTTGGCGGATCGATGCCGGGAGGTTCGGTTGTCGCAAAACATGACCCAGCAGGAGGTGGCTGCGCGGGCGGGAATTTCGTTGCGCACGTATCGCCGGTTTGAGCAGGAAAAACAGATTTCGTTGGAGCGGTTTGTTGCGGTGGTTCATGCGCTTAACCGAATGGGGGATTTGGAATCGCTGCTTCAGCCGCCACCGGTTCGGGATCTGAAAGAGCTGGATTCTGCCGTTCCAAAGCGCAAGCGGGCGAGGAATCGATGAAATTGGAGGTTCGATATCGGGATGCCGTGGTCGGTGTATTGAACGATGATATCGGGCAGATGTTGTTCCAATACGACGACCGGTTTCTGCGCTTGGGTACGGAGCTGTCGCCGTTTTATCTTCCCTTGCAATCTGGAGTCATTGAGCTCAAGGGCCCGTTCGAAGGCGGTTTGCCGGGGCTATTCGCAGATTCATTGCCCGATTATTGGGGGCGGGCCATCATGGATCGGCGCTTGCGCGAGGCAGGGATTGATCCGGCCCGGGTTTCGGTGCTGAAACGGTTGGCGCTTGTAGGCGATGGCGGTTTGGGTGCACTTGGCTACCACCCGGCGGAATCGGAGGATGCCTATGAAATCGGATCACTCAAGGCGGCGGTCGATTTTTCGCGGCAGGTGCTGGAGATCGCCGGGGAAAAGCTGCCGGGATCGAAAATAATCCAGCAAGCCGGATCGAATCCGGGCGGGCGCTATCCCAAACTTTGCGTGGGTTGGAACCCGGCAGAAAAACGGCTCGCGATTGGCTCGCAGAGCCTGCCGGAAGAATTCATACCCTGTCTGCTCAAGCTCGATTTGGGAGAGGCGATGCCGCAAGGCAAAGCCGAGGTTTGCCGTCAGGAGGCCGCGTTGCTCGACCAGGCCCGCGCTGCCGGAATCCGCACGCCCCGCCACTGGCTGCTGGAGGGAAAAGACGACGAGGGGCATTCGTATGCCCATCTGTTAATCGAACGCTTTGACCGCCGCGAGGGAACCCGCATCCACATGCACTCTTTCAGCGGCGTTGCCCACAAACTGCCCGTTCGCTACGGAGCAAGCTACGAAGAGCTGTTGCGGGTGGTATCGGCCTTGACGCGCGACCATCGCGAGGTTGAGGGAATGTTCCGGCGCATGGTCTTCAACATTCTGTGCGGCAACCGCGACGACCATGTGCGCAACCACGCGTTTCTCATGGAGGCGCCCAACCAGTGGCAGCTGTCGCCCGCATACGATCTGACCCCGACTCCCGAGCTGAAAGAACACGCGTTGGGAGTGAACGGAAAATGGTCGGGAATAGCCAAATCGGATCTCGCGCAGGTTGGAAAACTGTTTTCCATCAAGAATGCAGACGAGATAATCGACCAGTGCGCTTCCGTTTGTTGACGGATGCGAAGGAGAAAAATCGAACGAAGTGAGAAAAACCAGAAAGTCGCTGTTGATGCGGGTGCATGTTTGCGTCGCCTGAAAAGCAATTTTCTATTAATTGGAGGAAGCCATGAAGTACAGATTCTTGATTGCCATATTGTTTTGCGGTCTTTGCGTGCCTGCGACGCGAGCGGCCGCGAAGAAACCGCAGCAGCCCAATATCGTCGTCATCCTTAGCGACGACTACGGCTATGGCAGCGCAACCTGTTATGGTGCCGAGGCAAAGCTGGTTCAAACACCCAACATCGACCGGCTTGCCAAGGAGGGGCGGCGCTTTACCGACGCCAGCACCACTTCGTCGGTCTGTGCACCGACACGGTATTCACTGTTGACTGGGCGCTATTGCTGGCGCACTTCACTCAAGCACGAGGTGCTGGGGACCACCTCGCCTTTGCACATCGAGCCGGGACGGATGAATCTGGCTTCGTTGCTGAAGAAGCACGGATACCGGACAGCGGCCATCGGGAAGTGGCACCTCGGCTACGGGGACCAGGCCAAAACCGATTTTACCAAGATTCTGAAACCCGGCCCGCTGGAGATCGGCTTTGACTATCATTTCGGCGTGCCTGCCAACCACGGCGACATCGCCGGCGTCTATGTCGAGAACCGCAACGTCTTGGGATTGCGATCGGCAAAGCTCGACCCCGCGGCGGCGGGGAAAAATTTTAAAGGGAAGCCGTTTCTGGGGCTCGACGCGCCGCACCGGGTGGATGTGGAGGTGATGCCGTTGATCACGACGAAGACCGTGAAGTGGATCGAGTCGCAGTCGAAGGAAAAGCCGTTCTTTTTGTATTTCACACCCGTTGCGGTCCATAATCCGGTGACGCCATCGGCGAAGACCAAGGGGACCAGCCCGGCGGGGCCCTACGGGGACTGGATCCACGAATTGGACGCATCGGTCGGTCGCGTGCTGGACGCGTTGGACCGCAAGGGGTTTTCCGAGAACACGCTGGTGTTGTTCACCAGCGATAACGGCGGCGTCAACAAACCCGGCAGCGAAGGGGAAGCCTCGGACGCATTGAAGGCCGGTTTGCAGATCAGCGGTCCGTTCCGCGGCGGCAAGCACGACGTTTGGGAGGGTGGTTTTCGCGTGCCGTACCTCCTGCGTTGGCCGGGACATGTTCCATCGGGCACGGATTGCGGTGAAATGCTCAGTCTGGTCGACACGCTGGCCACGGTCGCGGCGTTGGTGGGGGAGCCCCTGCCGGCGAAGGAGCTGGCGGCGGAAGACAGCTACAACATGCTATCGGCGTGGCTCGGAAAAGACAGCCGGTCGATCCGTCCCGATATGATTACCCATGGCGCCGATGGAAACTTTGCCATTCGCCGCGGTCCCTGGAAGTGGATTGAAGGCGATTACCATCCCGACACCAAGCCGGGCGCTTTGCGGTCGCGCGCCGATCAGTTCAAAAAACAGCTGTACAATCTGGAGGAGGATGTGGCCGAAAGCAAGGATGTCGCTTCGAGCCACCCGGAAGTGGCGCAGCAGCTTGAAATCCTGCTCAACCGGTATCGCGACGGAGACTACAGCCGGGCGTTGCCGCCGCCATCGCCATTGCCAAAAACAGTGGAACCGCTCGCGCCCATCCAGGGGAAAACAGTGCGGCAGGAAACCTTCGATAAGCTTCCCGGCGAGCCGTGGGTAGTGGTTCGGGGACAATGGAGCGTCAAGGCCGGCGTATTGCGCGGCAACCAGAAAGGCGGCGACCGGTCGGGGGCCGCGATGCGCGCGCCGCTCAGCCTGACCGATGGCGACATCCAGTACAAGCTCACCTGCCCGTTCACAGCCAGCCATGTCCTGCGCGTGCAGGGCAGCCAGAAGGATCTGGTTTATCTAATCAGCATTTCACCGCGGCAACTGGCGATCATGCGGCATGCGCGCGGGAACGAAGCGCCGGGCAGCAAAATGATGGCCGAGACAAGGCTGAAACTGACCCCGGACGAGTGGGCCGATGTGCGCGTCCATTTCAATAAGGACGAAATCGCGGCGCAAGTGGGCGATGCCGTGGTTCGCGCAAAGCATCCGTTTTTCGACGGAGAGAAGAAGGCCATGGCCCTGATGGTGAACGGTCGTGGTATCGGGTTCAAGGATTTGGTGATTTATCAGGCGGACACGGATTGAGGCGACCGTGGAAACGACGGCCTGAACAAGGCTTTGCGAGTTGAGTGGCGCATGTTCCCTGATCAACTTGACGCTATTGGGCAACGACACCGCCGGCTGCCAACCGGCTTCGTCTTGCATGGCCTGTCGTTTTCACTCTCGGCACGACCTTCGCGAAAGCGGCCGCGAAATCTTCAGGGCGGAACGGTTTGCGCAACAGCGGCATGGAAGGATCAAACTCCATCAGGTGGTCAATCATTTGGCCGTCGCAGGCACTCATGGCAACCAAGGGGGCATGGCAACCCAAGGCACGGACCTGGTCGCAAAACCGCCACGCGGTCGATGCGGGGATAATGTAGTCGCACAGTATTGCGACATAGGCCCGGTCGGAAACCAAAAGCTTTAGAGCCTCCTCCGCCGAATTCAGGCAATCGAGTTCATGTCCGGCACCGCGCACGGCCTCTTTCAGCCCGGCCTCTTCTGCGGGGTTGGAAACGACGGCCAATACTCTTCCCTTCGGCACGGTGGGCGGTACTCGGGCACATGAAACGTCGTCGGCATTCATCCACTCCCAAACCACTCCATGCAGGCACTTTTCAGAACACATGTCCATGCCGGTGCCGTTTCGTTCGACATCGAGCTCGATCAACCGCCAAAGCAATGCGCGCACCTCATCGACCTGGCGCGCCAGCGAAATTTCCTCCAGGCGATGAATCATGGCCATGAGCACATCGCAAGCCACGCCATTGCCGGATTTTTTCAGGACATTGACCTTGGGCACGCTGGTGGCCTGCAGTAGTTCGCCATGCGCGACGAGCTCCTCGTACATTTTTTCACCGGGCCGCAGGCCGGTCACCTTGATGGCGATATCGACATTTTCGCGCAGGCCGGAGAGGCGGATCATATTTTTGGCGAGATCCATGATTTTAACGGGGACGCCCATATCGAGCACAAAGATATCGCCGGGTTCCGCGATAACCCCGCATTGGAGCACGAGCGAAACCGCCTCGGGAATAGTCATGAAAAAGCGGGTCATCCCGGGATGGGTCACCGTCAGCGGCCCGCCGGCGGCGATCTGTTTTTTAAACACCGGAATAACGCTGCCATTGCTGCCGAGCACATTGCCGAAACGGACGGCGGCAAAGATCGTATCGCCGCCATTCATCGACTGAATAACCCGTTCGCACATGCGTTTGGTGGCCCCCATGACGTTGGTCGGGCGCACCGCCTTGTCGGTGGAGATCATGACAAAGCGTTTGCAGCCATGGTGGCGGGCGGCCTCGGCGAGATGGCGTGTGCCGCGGACATTGTTGAGCACCGCCTCATCCGGATGGGCCTCCATCAGGGGCACGTGCTTGTAGGCCGCCGCATGGTAGACAAAATCCGGCCGTTCCGCCGCAAAGACCCCGTCGACCACATCGGCCTGTTTGACGTCCCCGATAAAAGGCTGGATATCGAGCGTCGGATACGACTGGCGCAGTTCCCGGTCGATCTCAAACAGCGGCGATTCGGCGTTGTCGAAGAGGATCATGCGCTGCGGCGCGAACAAGGCAATCTGGCGGCACAGCTCCGAACCGATGGAGCCCGCAGCCCCAGAAACCAGCACTGTCCGGCCCGTCATGCTCGCCCGGACGGGGCGGACATCCAGCGTGACCGGTATTCGGCCGAGCAAATCTTCAACATCGAGCTCGCGCAACTGCTGGGCACTGACTTCGCCGGTAAAGGCATCCTTGAGCAGCGACACCGTATTAAACCTTATATCGAGTCCCTCGCAGCTCCCCACCACCGCCGCAAACAAATCTGGCTCCGGCGCCGAAATGGCAAACAAGACCACGTCAACGTCGTGTTTGAGAACCAGTTCCGGGACCGCCGGGATGCAACCCAGCACCGGGGCGCCGTGAATACAGATGTTCAGCTTGACTGGATCGTTGTCCACAAAACCCACCACGTGGAGATCGTGCCCGAGAAACCGGTGGTCAACCATGCGCAGAATCGACTCGCCCAGGTCGCCTGCCCCCACAATCAAGGCGCGGTCCACCCGGGCGGATTCCGCCCGTCTGGGTTTGTTGTGATCCCTTTTGCGCCATAGACGCACAGCGACTCGCAGACCCATCAGGGAAGCCATGCTCAGCATCCAGTCGATAATATAGATTGAGCGTGGCATGAAATAGTGATGTTGGGCCGTCAGCAGCCATACCGAGGCAAAGAGCACCGAGCTCGCCGTCTGCGCATAAAAAATCCGCACAAAATCATACAGGCTGGCGTAGCGGTATAAACCGCGATGAACCCGGAAGGTCCCAAGTGCCAGAATGCGAATCGCCACCATCACGGGTAGGCCGAACAGCATCGCCATCAGATGTTGTGCGGGAATTCTGCCAAAATCAAAGCGCAGGAAAAAGGCTCCCAGAAACGACAGCGCGCAACATGCGGTCGTGAGGCATATCGACAGCGCCATGTGGTGTCGCTTCAGGAACTCTTTGATGCGGTCTTTCATGTCGTGTTTTTAATCATTAGGGTTGTTCATTAACATCTGGTGCCGCTTCCACTGTCTTGTTTCCAACTGTCACGCTCCCCAGGCCTGCCGATCCGCATTTGCCGTCACCCTCATGGTGCTGCTTGCCTTCGCAGGTGGAGAATGGAAACAGATCGCGGCTCGATGCGCAATTGCACCTTGGTGATATAGCGGGTCGGTGGAACGGGGGTGTTGCGGGCTGGAGAAAGGACGGAAAAAGGCGAGTGTCGCGGAGGTATGATGCGGCCCGCGCTGCGGGAACTGGAGGCGGGCGGGCTAGATTTTTCCCCGGTAGCGGAGCCGCATCAGTCCGCCGCTATTTTCGCGCACAATGCCACCAGTTCCGCCACGGAGGGGACGCCCATTTTGGTCATCACACGGCCACGGTGGATTTTGACGGTGCCTTCCTCGATGCCCAGCTTGCTGGCGATCTGCTTGTTCAGCATGCCGGTGATAACCAGCTGCATCACGTCGCGCTCCCGCGGGGTCAGCGTCTTTTCGCGGTTCCGAATCTCTGCGATTTCAGCTCGGTGCGCACGCGCCTCTTCGTCCCTGTGCAACGCCACCTCGATCGCTTTCAGCAGATCCCGTCCGGCAACCGGCTTGACGAGGAAATCCGCAGCTCCCTTTTTCATGGCGCTCACGCCCATGGGAATATCCCCATGTCCCGTGAGGAAGATGATCGGCATGCTGTCTTCGCCCAGTGCCTCCTGCAATTCCATTCCGCTCAACCCAGGCATCGCCACGTCCAGCACCAGGCAGCCACCTTCGTCGGAAGCGTCGAGATCGCGTGCCAGAAACTCATTTGCCGAAGCAAACGCCCTAATGTCATACCCTTTGGTGCGCAGCAGCCGCAACAGCCACTTGCGCACGGAAGGATCGTCGTCGACAACGTAGACGGTTTGCGGTTTCTGGATGGTGGATTCAGGATTCATTGGCATTTTCGGGTGGTTTTGATGGATGATGCAGCAGCGACCGGAATCGTATTCACTCCGCGGCTACCAAACGAGGTTTCCAATACTTCCATGGGCATAGCTTGGGTGCGACCTTCCATGAGAGAAACAATACTTCACCGCAGAGATTACCGCAAACACATTTGATCAATAATTGGCCAACTACTTTCCAATGATTGGAGACACTTTTCCAACTATTGGAAGCGCGGGTAAACCCTCCCGGAATATCGCAGGTTGTTGACCTACTTTGCATGGCTTGCGCGTTGCGGTTCCAGCGCAACCTGGATGTTGATCTTCTTCACATCCGTCAGGTGGATGGCGAGTTTTCGGCGTTTTTTGTTGTCGGCCTGTTTTTCGGGATTGGGTGACGAGGGCAGGGGCTTGCATTCCATCACCTCGAACGCGGCATTGGCTGGTTGCTGCAGCCGCACGGTCAGGGATTTTCCGTTTTTTGACAGAGTGGCGATCTTTCCATTTTCGGAGAGTTTGACCTTGGCCTCGGTGTGCAGGAACCACCACAGCTCCGACGGCTTCAGGGCCTGCAGCTCGTCCGTCACCACCAGGCGCTTGCGGTCTTCGAGCGTAAAGGTGCGCTGCGCGCGTTTGGCGTTTTCCTCATAGGCCTGCGTCAGATCCAGCACCGCCAGCGCCTGTTTAGGTGTAGACTCGAATCCAACGAATTTTGCCACCGCCTTGGGGTTCTGGTCGGGGCCCTCGCCGGGATTGAGCACGGGGAGATTATGGCCTTCGGCCCGTATGCGGTAGTAGAAGTGGCGCGGGTTATGGTGCTTGTGGGCCATATAGGTTTCTTTTTCCTTGCCGGAATCGATAATCCACCGTTCGCCCAGCGCATCCAGGATGAAGCTGCCGAGATCCAGATGCCGGTGGCCGCCGAGGTTCAGCGAGTCGCCGGCCTGGATGCCCACCATGATCGCATCCGGCTCCCAGGAGCTTCGCATGGAAGCGGTTTCGACCTTGCGGAAATATTTATCCAGCGGCAGTTTCTTGCAATCGAGCCCCCGGCCACTGTCGTCATACCAGAGCAGATCCAGCGCACCGCCGTGCTCCTTGCCGCTTTCCAGCGCACTGAGCCGGAACCAGCTGAACGTCGGCATATTGTACTTTTGCGCCAGCCAGAAATGCTGCGGCGCGGAAACCCGCGATTTTCCGCAATCCGCAAAGTCATATGAGGTGCGTTCGGCACCGGAGAGGTAGATCTGGTAGAATCCGCTCTTGCCGAAGGCGCCGACCTGCGACAGGCCGAAGTCGGTGCCGAGTGCGGTTTCCAGCGATGAAAGCAGCACTATGTTGTAGCGGGAACCGTAATCCCAATAGCCGACGCCCTCGCTGCCGGCGCCGTCCGGCGCCAGGTGCTCCATCGGCAACGTTACGCTCTTTACCGCTTCGCACACGATTTGCGCCGCGATCTGCGGTTCCGTGTCGGCGATCGCCAGTGCGCCGCTGATCAGCCCGCCGTTGCAGACCTGGTTCCAGTTGTTCTCATTGCGGTGCCAACCCTTTTTCTTTTTGTAGACCTTCAATCCCGGTTCCAAGCCTTTGGTGACAATTGCGTCGCGCAGCACGCGCCGCTGGTCGGCGGTCCAGCAATCGTACAGCCAGTCGTATCCCAGCGCGAAGGCGTGGGTCATTTCTGCCGTGTCCAGGAAATGCGGCGGGTTCCAGTCCTGGAATGCGGCGGCGGCCTCCAACTCCTGCCACGCCCGGTCGGCATACTTCCGGTCGCCCTCCAGATGATACGCCAGTGCCAGTGTGCGTACACGGTCCAGCACTCTTCGACTTACGCTCAGCAGCCGTCTGCCGTCCGGCTTTTCATAGATGGAGACCGGTTCCGTGAGCATCTTATCCGCTTTCCTTTTGACGGTGCCGTAGATTTTCGCGGGCAGTTTCTCTTTCTTGATCAGGGCCTTCAGTCCATCGAACGTTTCCGGTTCGACCATGATCCGAGGATGCCCAGCGCGCAGGGTCTTCAGGATTTTATCCGGCGTCGGCACCTTGCGGTCGGTTTTCTTCTCCGCGGCACCAGCGGCGGAAACGGCCAGCAACAGAATCAGCAACAGTCGTTTAGTCATTTTCAGGATCCTTTGGGTAGGGGTTGCGATTAGATAACCTCCAGCACAAGCGGCGGCGGTTCGGTGGGTTCATCCAATATCTGGAACGCGTTTTCCAGGGTTTGGAAAATTTCGGACGCATTCTTCCAGCCATTGGAAGAGTGGATGATGCAGAGCGGTTCGCCGGCCTCGACGGGGTCGCCGATTTTCCGAAGGTTGGAAATGCCGACGGCGTGGTCGATGGGGTCGGTGGTTTTGGTGCGTCCGGCGCCGAGCATGAGGCTGGCGCGGCCAATGGCTTCGGCATCGACGGCGGAAACGGTTCCAGGCATTGGAGCAGGCACGGGGGTTCGTTTACCAGCCTTTGGAAGTTCTGCGTCGGGCTCTCCGCCGTGGCATTTAACCATCTGCCGCCAGCGCAGCATGGCGCTGCCGTTTTCCAACGAATGGAAACATTCTTTCTTCGCGCTTCCAAGGTCTGGAAAAACCTCGGCGAGCACGAGCATGCGCGCGGCCAGCTCGATCGCCAGGGTTTTAACGTCTGCGGGCCCGCCGCCGCCGAGAATCTCCACCGCTTCGCGCACTTCGAGGGCGTTGCCGACGGCGCGGCCGAGCGGCTGGTCCATGTCGGTGATGAGGGCGGTGACCTTGCGGCCCATGGCGGCGCCGGTGTCGACGAGGGCGTGGGCCAGCTCGCGGGCATCTTCAATGGTTTTCATGAAGGCGCCGGAGCCGCATTTGACGTCGAGCACCAACGCATCGATTCCCTCGGCCATCTTCTTGGACATGATGGACGAAACAATCAGCGGGATGGAGGGGACGGTGGCGGTGACGTCGCGCAGGGCGTAGAGCTTTTTGTCGGCCGGGGCGATTTCGGCGGTCTGGCCGATGATGGAGCAACCGCAGGTTTCCAGGGTCTGGAAAAACTCCTCTTCGGAGAGACCGGTGCGGTAGCCGGGAATGGATTCGAGCTTGTCGAGGGTTCCGCCGGTGATGCCGAGGCCGCGCCCGGAGATCATCGGGACGGTTCCGCCGCAGGCGGCGACGAGTGGGGCGAGAACCAGCGATGTTTTGTCGCCGATGCCGCCGGTGGAGTGTTTGTCGACCGCGAGGCCGGGCATGTCGGCGGGGTCGATGACGCTGCCGGATTCAATCATGGCGGTGGTGAGCATGGCCGTTTCGGTGGCGGTCATGCCCCGGAAATAGATGGCCATGGCGAGCGCGGCCATCTGGTAGTCGGGGATGGAGCCGTCGGTGTAGCCGGCCATGAAGCCGCGGATATCTTCTCCGGAAAGCTCCAGCCCGTCCCGTTTCTTTTCAATGATCCATTGCGGTAGCATGCAAACAACATAGAGCGTTTTTTTTCAATAGTCAATTTCCACTCTCCGTCCGTCTGACGGACTGCGAGTGAACTACGAAGGGGGCGGGTAAAGTGCCCTGAGCGCCTATGTAGTTCCATCGTAGTCCGTCGATTGACGGACGGAGATGGGTTTCGGTTGAGGAACCCTGTGGCGGGGCACTCACCGTTTCACTCCGAGTGAACTACGAAGGGGGCGGGTAAAGTGCCCTGAGCGCC
>JAIPIO010000119.1 GCA_021734595.1 Kiritimatiellales bacterium
ATCCAACCATTGGAAAAATATCGGCGGAGGTTTTTACGCGCTCGCGGATCAGGCCGAAAACGGATTTGGCGTAGTCTGCATCAACAAGATTGATCCCTGCTTCTTCCAATGCCTGGAAACACATGGCGTCGAAGGTTTCAACCGGCAGCTTCAACATGTATTCGCCGTTCATCCACGTCAGTTTCTTCAGATCCACCTGCGCGGCGGACGACTGGCAGCGTTCCAGCGTGAAGGCCTCGACCATTTCGTCGCGGGTCATCACTTCGCGGTCGTCGCCGGGCGACCAGCCGAGCAGCGCGAGATAGTTGAAGAGCGCGTCGCCGAGAAAGCCCTTTTCGCGGAAATCGCCGACAAAGGCGTCGCCGTCGCGCTTGGAGTAGGGCTTGCCCTGCGCGTTCACGATCATAGGGAGGTGGGCAAAGTTCGGCACGTCGGCACCGAGCGCCTGATAGAGCGCGATGTGGCGGTAGGTGTTTTCAACATGGTCGTCGCCGCGGATGACGTGGGTCACGCCCTGTTCGATATCGTCGAGCACGTTGGCCAGATGGAAGACCGGGGTTCCGTTGGAGCGGACAATCACGAAGTCCTGCATGTTTTCCGCTTTCTTTGAGAGCGTGCCCTTGATGCCGTCTTCCAACGAAACATCCGTTCCCGGCATCCTGAAGATAACGCACTCGCCCTGCCCCAGCCCGCCCTTATCCTCTTTATAGGCATGCCCGTTGGACAGCAGCCTTTCCGCCGCTGCGAGATGCGCCTCCATGCGGGTGGATTGGTAGAGCGGTTCTTCATCGACATCGAGCTTGAGCCATGCCATCGCTTCCATCAGGGTCTGGATTGCTTCGGGCGTGGAGCGTTCCCGGTCGGTATCCTCGACGCGCAGCAGGAAGTCGCCGCCGTGGTGGCGGGCGAACAGCCAGTTGTAGATGGCCGCGCGCATGTTGCCGATATGGACATTGCCGGTCGGACTCGGTGCAAAGCGTGTGCGTACTTTCATTTCTTAAATCTCCTTTTATCAGGTGCTGTCTTTTCGTATGTTGGAAAGGAACGGAGGTTAACTTATGCGGGCACACGATGTAAAAGAAATCCTGATCGATAAAGAAGAAATCCGGCAGCGGGTCGACAGTCTGGTGGATGAGATATCGAAAGATGAGCACGGCGACAACTTTGTGATGATAGGGATTCTGAAGGGAAGCTTTATGTTTCTGGCCGACCTGCTGCGCAGCCTGCACCGGCACGATGTCCATCCGCGCATCGATTTCCTGACCGTTTCCAGCTACGGCTCCAGCACAGTCTCGTCCGGCAAGATTGATGTGGTGCACGACATCCGCGACAACATTGCCGGTGCGGACGTCCTGCTGGTGGACGACATCCTCGATTCCGGCCGGACACTGGCCTTTACCAAAGAGATGCTGCTCAAACGCGGCGCCAAATCCGTCCGCTCCTGCGTCCTGCTCGACAAGCAGACCAACCGCGCCGTCGAGTTCGAGGCCGACTACGCCGGCTTCCCGGTCGACGATGTGTTTGTGGTCGGCTACGGACTGGACTACGACAGCCTCTACCGCGAGCTGCCGCATATTGCCAAGGTAACGTTTTTAAAAGAGGGGGATGCTGAATGAATAAAAGGTGGATGGGAGCACTGGTTTGCGTGGTTGTCGGAATTTTTCTGGCGGTTGCGAATCCGATAACGTCGCTGAGTCCGCTGGGGCACAGCGTCCTGATGGGTCTGCTGGTCGGGGTGGGATTCTGGATTTTCCAACCGGGAAAGATGCCGTTTGCGGTGGCCTCCTGCTTGGTAATGGCCATCTTCCTGGTGACCGGGGTCGACCAAAAGCTGGTCTTTGCGGGCTTTACCGGCGATGCCACGTGGATCCTCATTCCCGCTACGGCGTTCGGGTATGTGCTCACCAAGACCGGACTGGGCCGCCGCGTCGCCTTTCTCGTGATAAAGCTGTTCAAGCCCACCTATCTCAACATGACGATTGCCTGGCTGATCATCGGGCTCATCCTCTCCGCGTTCACCCCGTCCATCCTGATCCGCATTGCCATTGTAATGCCGATTGCCGCGGGGTGCGCCAGCACACTGAAGCTGGAACCGGGTTCCAAGGGCAACGCCTTCATTCTGCTGGTCGCGTGGGCCATGGCGGTCGTTCCCGGTTCCGGCTGGCTCACCGGCTCCCTATGGGGGCCGATCACCCTGGGATTGTACGGCAAGGCCGAGGGGCTGGCCGGTATGTGCACCGACCAACTGTGGGTGCAGGCAATGTTGTTGCCGATGACCCTCCTGACCGCCTTGATCGTGGCGGGGCTTTACGTGGCGCTGAAACCGGGCAAGCTGACCACCCAGTCCCGCGATGCCTTTGTCAAGGAATACGAGGAACTTGGCCCATGGACCCGGAACGAGAAGCTGTCCGCCATCATACTGGTTGCCACGTTTGTGATGTTTCTGTTCAAGCCGCTGACCGGATTGGGCGCGGTGCCTGTTTGCATGGGGGCCTTTTTCCTGTTGTTTGCCGTGCAGGTACTGGAGCCGCCGGATCTTGCCCATGGTGTTGCCTGGAACCTGATTCTATTTCTCGGATGTGTGCTGGCGCTACCCGCCATATTCGCCAATCCCGAAGTGGGCGTGTCCAACTTGATCAAGGAACAGATGTTTCCGATCCTCTCCCACCTAGGACAAAATCCGTGGCTGTTTGTGATGATCGTCCCATTGCTTATGTTTGCGTGGCGCTTCCTCGACATCGCCTGGATGATCCCGACGATGGCCCTGCTCGTCTCCATGCTGCCGTCCATCCACAGCGAGTTCGGTATTCATCCGCTCGTAACCAGCTGCCTGATGATCATGGCCGGCAACTTTGCCATCCTGCCCTACATGCAGCCCTTCGCGCTGATGGGCTCCGCTCTTGCAAAAGAACGCAGCTGGACGCCGGGCCAACTGTTCCGCTACGGCATGGTCTACCTGGCCGGCTGCCTGATCACGCTCGCCGTCAGCATTGTCTACTGGAAAGCCACCGGGTTTATTAAGTAGTAGAGATATTCCAACCATTGAATCCGTCAGCCAAAATATTTCCAAGAAACCGCTGGAAAATATTTGAAAACCTGCGTTGAACCTGTCCGGTGCTGGTCCTCTACCCCAACGGGGTTGCATACACCAGCCCAAGGTTGCCGCAGGCTACCTTGGGAATTTATCAGATCCCCATCCCGCAACCCTGGAAGGGTTGTGTATTCATTCTATGGAATCCGGTTCCACAACCCCGTTGGGGTTGAATCTTATTCAACACCAAACCCAGGGTAGCCGATGGCAACCCTGGGCTGGAATACATAACCCCTTCGGGGTTGGAATAAACAGTTTCTGAAACTCCAATGGCTGGCAACCCTGTTGACAATGCTACCAACAGATTTTTTATATGATCCCAAGAACCAGGTGGAGGACTTTTTCGATGACGTCCTCCTTGGCTTTCCACCGCTCGTATTCAACGGGGAACTCCGCCACGTCAGTTACCGTCACATCGCCAAAAACCACGGCAATATAGACCCGGTTCTCCTGGCAGGGATCGGGAAAGGAGAGCTGTCCCGTGATGCCAACCCCAACATCGGAACGGCACGCCGCAGCAACTCCCGCTTTCGCCATGGCAACGGCGGTTTCCATGGAATAGATGGTTTCATCCAGGGTCAAGTGCTCAGGAACGCCAAGCGCTATTTTTTCTTCGGAGGAATAGGCAACCCTTGCTCCCAGCATTACATCGCTTGCACCAGGAATATTGGTGATGCAATTGGCAAGCCCCCCACCCGTACACGATTCCACGGCGGTAATAAAGAGTCCTTTTGCCTTCAGGGTTCCAACGACCTGCTCCGCAAGCTTCAACAATTCAGCCATACTTTACGCCTTACGTTTAATGGATAATCAACCACCACTTTTCGTGGAAGGTGGTGAACGCTATTTCCCCGGCCTGCAACTGATCTATCGAATCCGGCATATTTCCTCCGGGACTTCGAGTCGCTGGGATACGCCGGTGTTTTCGGCGATCAGGTTGAGCAGTGTAGCGCTGAGCGCGTCCTCCTGCCCAGCGCGGGTGCCGCCGGAAAATTCCAGCGCATAAACCCGTTCGTTTTCCTTGGCCTTGGCGCAGACAAACGCGCGGTCGGAACCCTTGCGTTCGCGGTTGGTCTGGAGCGCGGCGGTGCAGGAGATGGAGAGAAGCTTGATGCTCGATGCTTGATACTTGGATGCCCGTTCAAAGGCCTTCGCAGCCATTTTGACGGCGGCATCCGCGGAGCAGGACTGTTCGGGCTCTTTGTCGAGATAGGCAATAAGTGCTTCGGGACAGTATGGTATTTGCACTTCGAGTACAAAGCGCGATGCGCCTGGATGCGCAAGCAGCGCATGGAGCGCGCCGCTCCCGCCGCCGGTGATCGCCAGCGCCGCCTTGTATCCGGACGACTGGATGGCTTCGATGATGCTGTCGGTGTTTCCAATCACTGGAAAAAAGATGCCGGAATCTTCCAAGGATTGGAAGTTCCGGCATGGATTATTTCCAGCGGTTGGAAAGTTTAGTCGTCGAGCACGGTCACTTCGGTGATGACCACCGGCTCACGCGGCACATCCTGGTGTCCTCCGGCATTTCCGGTTTGAACAATTTTGATGGCGTCCACGGTGTCCAGGCCTTCGACAACCTTGCCGAAGACGCAGTACCCCCAACCCTGCTGGGTTTTGGCGGTGTGGTTGAGGAACCCGTTGTTGCCCACGTTTATGAAGAACTGCGCGCCAGCGCTGTGCGGATCGGGCGTGCGGGCCATGGCGATGGTGCCGATATCGTTGGAGAGTCCGTTGTCGGCTTCGTTTTCGACGTTGTCCGGCGCGCTCTTTTCCTGCATATCGGGAGTAAACCCGCCGCCCTGGATCATGAAGTTGCCGATGACCCGGTGGAAGATGGTTCCGTTGTAGTGGCCGGACTCGACATATTTCTCGAAGTTGGCGACGGTCTTGGGTGCCGCTTCACGGTTGAGTTCAAGCTTGATATCGCCTTTGGATGTTTTCATTAAGATCATGACGTTTCCTTTCTTTTCCTGTGCTTGCGTTGCCGATGCCGGCGCGGCTTTTTTGTCCTCACAGCCACTAACGAGCGCGGCTACCGCAATAAATAACATAACCCTTCTTTTCATGGCTCCTCCAGTTTGGTTAACGGGGCGAAAAACTATTGGTCTTTTGGCGTGTTGTCGATAAAGTTTACGGTTAATCTGCGGTTTATGAGTAGTAGCAAGCAGAGAATACGGGCGATCCGGCGGCCGCTGGAAACATTTTTCTTCAAGGCGGTGTCGGTGGTCATCCCTGTGATTCCGCGGCGGGTGATCCTGGGGATCGCCTCGGCATCCGGGGCGCTGGCCCGCCTGTTTGCGCGCCGGGAATGGCGTCTTGGCATGATCAATCTGGACACGGTCTTCGGCGACACGAAAACGGACGCGGAAAAGCGCGCGATCCTGAAACAGTCGTTTGCCACGTTCACCCGGACGATGCTGGATGTTTTCTGGTTTGCGGGCAAGCCGGCGAGCCGGATTCCGAAGTACGTTGATTTCACGGAGGAGTTCAAGCGCTTTTTCCACACGGACAGACTGAACGTGGGCATTACGGCACACATGGGCAACTGGGAGGTGATGGGACAGTCGTTCGCGTTCCACGGCGGCAACCTGGCCAGTATTGCGGCCACGGCCAAGAACGCGGAGGTGAACGATATTTTCTGCCAGTTGCGGGCGAGGACCGGCCAGACGATCATTCCACGCGAGGGAGCCCTGAAGACGCTGATTGCCCGGTTCCGCAAGAACGGCAAGGCGGCCTTCCTGCTGGACCAGAACACCCGCGAACAGGACGGCGGCATCTGGGTTGACTTCCTAGGCATGCCGACCCCGATCTCCTCCGCACCGGCCCTGCTGGCCTACCGCACGGGATCGAACGTCTTCATGGCCTTCTGCCTGCCACAGGCGGGCGGGAAATACCTGCTCTATTCCCCCTGCACGATCTCGCCGCCGCCTTTCGACAGCAGCCACGACACAAAAGAAGTGACCCGCGAGCTGACCCAGCAGATTATGGATGTGATCAGCGGGGAAATCCGGACCCACCCGGAATACTGGCTGTGGGCGTACAAGCACTGGCGCCGGATCGCTCCGGGCGATGATCCAGTCAACTACCCATCCTACGACTAAACACAATTCAGGGCTTCACCACAGCCGGGCTTTCCGATAGATTCCAACGCATTGCTTCAACTACACAGAAAGGAAGGCAACCATGAAAACAACTTTCATTCTCGCGGCGGCGATCGCCGCCATATCCACCGCAGGCGCAAAAGAGAAGGCCCTGGGTCTCTATGCATCCATCGCGACATCAAAAGGCGAAATCCTCTGCCAGCTTGAATTCAAGAAGACCCCGCTCACGGTGGCGAACTTCGCCGGACTGGCCGAAGGCTCCATCAAGAACGACCAAAAAGACGCCGGTGTGCCATACTATGACGGTCTCGTGTTCCACCGGGTCATCCCCGACTTCATGATCCAGGGTGGGTGCCCCGACGGCAACGGCACCGGCGGCCCCGGGTACGAATTTCCCGATGAAATCGACGCCACGCTCACCCACAAGGGGCCGGGCATCCTGAGCATGGCCAACGCGGGACCGGGAACAAACGGAAGCCAGTTCTTCATCACACACAAAGCCACGCCGTGGCTTAACGGAAAACATACCGTGTTCGGGCATGTGGTCAGCGGGCAGGATGTGGTCGATGCCATTGCCAAGGGCGACACCATCAATAAAATCACCATTATCCGGGTTGGCGGCGAAGCAGAGGCATTCAAAGCCGATCAGACGGCATTCGACACCCTGCTGACGAAACATGGAGCCGCCGCCGCGAAAAAGCTGGCCAAGGCAGCCGCCGCACAGGCGGAGAAACTGGATAAGATGTTCCCGAACGCCAAGAAAACCACTTCCGGACTGATGTACACCATCGAGAAGGAAGGCACGGGTCCCGCGCCGAAAAAAGGCGCCACGGTCAGCGTTCATTATACCGGAAAGCTGCTTGACGGAACCGTGTTCGACAGCTCCGTGCAACGCGGGGAACCCATCCAATTCCCCGTGGGCGCCGGACGCGTCATCCCCGGATGGGACGAAGGCATCATGATGATGAAGCAAGGCGGGAAGCGCACACTGGCCATCCCGCCGCACCTCGGCTATGGTGAAAGCGGCACCGGGCCGATCCCGCCCAACGCATGGCTGGTCTTCGAAGTCGAACTGGTCGACTCCGGGAACTAAAACCCGTACAACAGGCTTAACGGCATGGCAGACATCAACCACATCAAAGAGCGGACCAACTTCTGCATCAAGGGGGAGCTTTGGGAACAGATCCCGAAGTTTTTTGAGGAACTGCACCCGGCCGACATCGCTGAAATCATCAACCATGCTCCGCTAGGCGCCCACAACAAGCTCTTCGACCTGCTGGATGACGACATCAAACCGGACGTTTTGGCCGAGCTGGACGACCAGACGGAAGCCTACATTCTTGAAGAGCTGACGGACGAGGAAATCTCGGACATCGTGGAAGAGATGGCGCCGGACGATGCCGCGGACGTTCTCGGCGAACTGAAGGATAAACGCAGCGAGGAAATCCTTGAACTGATGGAGGACGAGGAGTCGGACGAGGTCCGCGAACTGCTGCAGTATGACGAAGACACCGCCGGCGGAATCATGACTTCCGACTTCGTGGCGGTGCGCGCAACCATGACCGCCGCGGAGGCGATTGATTACTTCGGATCGCTGGACCTTGATGAACCGGTCTATTTTGTCTACGTGGTTGACAGCCTAGGGCGGCTGACCGGATGGATTGAGCTTTGGAAGCTGTTACGGCAGACACACCGGGACCTGCCGATGGAAGAACTGGCCGACAAAGAGACCATTTCCGTCCGCACCGATACCGACCAGGAAGAGGTCGCCCGCCTGGCGTCGAAATACGACCTCAGTTCACTGCCGGTCCTGGACTGGCAGAACAAGCTGGTCGGACGCGTGACGGCGGACGATATCATGGACGTTATCGAAGAAGAAGCGTCGGAAGACATTTTCAAACTGGCGGGGTCGAACGAATCGGAGCTGGAATATTCATCGCCGCTGAACGCCTGCCGGGCGCGCCTGCCGTGGCTGATGGTGACCCTGCTGGCCGGATTCATGAACAGCCTGATCCTCAAGAGCTTCATGGCCAACCTGACACTCTCCGAAATCGTGGCGCTGAGCTTCTTCATCCCTATCATTCTGGCGATGGGCGGCAATACGGGCATCCAATCCTCGACCCTGATTATCCGCGCTATCGCGCTCGGAACCGGCCACAGTCGGCGGATTATGAAAATCATCTCGCACGAGATCGCCGCCGGCGCCACGATGGGGGTGGTCTGCGGAACGGCCATCGGACTGTGGGCGGGCTTTATTATTACCCATGACGGCACGGCCATGGTTTCACCCGCCTATCTGGCGCTGACGGTCGGCATCGCCCTCTTCTGCGCAATGGCCTTCGCCGCGGTATTCGGAGCACTGGTGCCGGTGGTACTCAACCGCTTCAAGATTGATCCGGCGGTTGCGTCAGGACCGTTCGTAACCGCATCCAACGACATCTTCGCCCTGCTGATCTATTACGGAACCACGGCATCGCTGATCGCCCTGCGGGCGGCGGTGCTAGGGGGATAACATGATTGTTAAGACGGTAGCGATTCCCTTGGCGTATTATCCGGTTTCCAACACTTCACGGGTGGTGCACTGGATGACGAAACAGCAGGGAAAAATCTCCACCATGCTCAAGGGTGCGCTGCGCCCGAAAAGCATGTTTCTCGGGGGCTATTCCCTGTTCAGCACCAGCGAACTGCTCTACTACGACCGCGGAACCGCCGGGCTTTTTACCGGCAAGGAATGCTCCCTGCTCCATTCGCGTCCACAATTCCGGGACGACTGGCGCGCGATGATGGCAGCCTCCTACATTACCGCGTTGTTCGCCAAAACCACGCCGGAACACGCCCCCCAAGACGGGCTGTTCGAACTGTACGAGGAACTGCTCGACCTGACGGTGGAATTTGGGCGATACACTCCCTTTTTTTTCTGGGCGGAACTGCGTTTCTGCGACTGGAGCGGCCATGCTCCAAACCTTGGAAACTGCATAGCCTGCAAATCGGCTCAACAACTGCGCTTTTCCGCCGAGCTCGGTGGCACGATCTGCACGGCGTGCGTGCGCGCGAAGAAGCTTTCGCGTGACCACGTTGGCGCGGAACGCGACTCACGTTGGCCAACCCTTGAAAGTCCGCCCGATGTCCTCGCCATCCTGCGCCGCCTGCAGCAAAGTGCCGCCCCGCATATCACCAAAACCATTCAGCTCACGCCCCGGCAAACAGAATCGATCAACCATCTTCTTGCCCATTTCACCATTCACCAACTCGACATCCCCCCGTCAATCCGGCATAAAGCGCTGCTTACAAGCATCCATTAAAGAATTGATTTGATGAACAACAAAAAGAAAATCGCATTTTTGCACCGGTACGGACTCGAAGGGTGGATCTGTTGCGGCGGGCATGCCGTCCCTAGCATGGTTGACCAGCTTTCAGCATCGGCCGAAGTCCATTTCATCGGCCCCGAAACGACGGAGCAGCGAAACGACATCCTCCGCGGCAAGCTGACGATGCATCTGCTTCCATGGGAGTTCGACCGATCCAACTCCGGACATAAATGGAGCAAGACCCTCCGGTTCTACTGCGCGCTTCCACGCATTGGACGCCGGTGCAAAAAGCTGGGCATCGACTTTATCTACTGGGAAGAGACCCTGCCTCTGGGCACCCGCATCCTGCAACTATTCTACGGACCCAATGTCGGCGTGATGGTGATGGACTTCTTTGCCCGGATCTACACCGAGAAAAAACCGTGGCTGCACGGATTGCGAAACCTGGTGGAATGGCTGGATTGCCAAAGCTGGAAAAAACTACCGGCCGTCTACACGCATGTGCGCGTGGCCAAGGATTTCCTTATTGAACGCGGCGTGCCGGCCGACCGCATCCACGTGGTTCCCAACCCGTGCGACCACACCATATTCCATCCGGTCGACGATGCAACCCGCGCCGCAACCCGCAAAAAACTGGGATTCACCAACGCCGACATTGTCCTTAGCCACCATGGCATCCTTCATCCCAACAAAGGCAACGACTGGATCCTCCACCGCATCGCCGAGCTGAAGGAGGAGTTGCCCAACCTGAAATACCTGTTGATCGGCAACGGCTCGGAAATGGCTCCGCTGCAAAAGCTGGCGTCAACACTCCGCATCGCAGACCGTATTGTTTTCACCGGCTGGCTACCTTCGGAAAAAGAGATGAACGAAGCGCTGGCGTCTGCCGATGTCGGTCTCGTGATGCGCATCGGCCAGGAAACGGATCATTTCCATATGACCGACACGCTCAATCATGAAATGGCCTGCCGGAAACCCATCCTCGCCGTCCGCCTTAAAGGCATTGCCGAAATCATCCAAGATGGCGAAAACGGTTTCCTGTTTTCGCCCGCCCATCCCGCGGAGTTCCGCGAAGCACTGCTTCGGCTGGCCACGCAACCCGACACCCGCGAGAAATTCGGTGAAAAAGCGCTCCGGTGCAGCCATGAAGTCAGCGACCTGAAGGTCTTCGCCCGCCATGTGGTGGATCCAATAAAAACCATTGTGTTTGAAACATAAGGCGAAACGCATGAACCCAAAAAAATGGATGGTCCAAAATCCTACACCAACGATGGCTCTGGGAATTCTTCTCTTCGCCTTGTGCTATCTCTTCCGAACCGGATTCATGGATCCCTCCCAAACGGTCTGGTCTTCGGACTATATCATGTCGCTGCACCGGGACATTGCAACGGCCGCAAAAACCCTGGCACCCATGCAGTGGAATCCGACCTACTTTCTGGGATACATCAGTGAAAAGATGGTCTATGTAAACTGGCCGTTATTGGCGGTTTTCCCCGTGGGCGTCTCCATGTGGCTCAACATTTATCTGCATTTCCTGCTCGCGGGCTGCGGGGCATGGTTCTGCGCGCGCCAGTTCGGCATTGGAAAATGGGGGGCGGCGCTGGCGGCCATCGGATTCGGACTCACCCCGAATATTGTATCGCTTCTGCATGCCGGCCACGTCTACAAGATCCAATCCCTGCCGTGGATCCCGTGGATATTCGGCTTCTACTTTGCGGCGTGGCAAAAAGGCAGCTGGAAAGGCTTCGTTGCCGCGGCCATGTGCTACGCGCTTGCATTCCAGGGAGGCGAGCCACAAGTGCCTTTCTACGCCGGTCTCTACCTCATGGCGTTGACGCTCATATTGCTGGTTCAGGATATCCGGACAAAAACCCCTCCCCGGCAGCTAACAAAAAAAATAGGCTTTGCCATTGGGTGCGCGCTATTGACCGTACTCCTCTCGTTCCAAACCCTTGCCAATTTCGCAAACTTCAAAAGCCACA
>JAIPIO010000120.1 GCA_021734595.1 Kiritimatiellales bacterium
GATAAACATGCCGAAGCGCTGATTCTTCCAGGCCTCGTGCGCCGCATCGGAGGCGGTTGGAAGCTTGGTCGACTTGTCGACCTTGAATTCCTGGATCTCAAAATTTTCATCCTGCAACGCCGCTGCCGTCATGCCGGGCTTGGCCACCACCGCTGACTTCATAGGCGGTGGGTCTTTCCGTTTTTCTTTCTGTGCAGTAGCCGGTACGGCATCCAACACGGACTCTTCGGCCGGTTCCACGACTGCGGAATAGAGCATATAGCTGTCAGTGCTCTCCAGCACCACCGTTTGTCCGGGATGCAACAGCGGAGGGTTTTCAAAAGTGTACACCTGGCCGGGAAGGAGTCTGCTGATCGCCACCGGAATCCCCGCCACCGTCAGCTTGGCCTCTATAGCATCCGGCGTTCCGAAAAAAGCCAGATGCCGCAACCGGACAGCCTTGTTGAACTCAAGCACGAGGGCTTCGCCGGGCTGTACTTCAGCCGCGCCGCCGTCCTTCACACCCAGCCTCGATTTCTTCACGGCCAAGGTGCCGGGTTTCCCGGCGGCGTAATCCGCAAAGGCGGTTGCCCGGATGGACAGCGCCCCGGTAATGTCCGCAAACCATTCGCCGACCTCCATCTTTCCGCGGCGGGAACCCTTTTCCTTCGTGACGGCGAGGGACCAATCGCCCCACCAACCGGTACTGCTGTCCGCCACAGGATGCTCGGGATTCACTTTCAGGATATTGCCGCCAAACTGAATGGTCTTCGCCCGGCTTCCTTTTTTTACCGGCATGGGTGCGGTTGGGGCAGGTTTGGCTGGCTTTACGGATTTAGCCGGTGCTCTTCTTTTGATATTTTCCTGCGGTTGCTGTTGCAGTGAATAGTTGGGGTTAGGTTCAAGTTTTGGAGCACCGACATCCTTCAGCCAACGGTGCAGCTTGGCCGTTAACGCCTGACGCCTTTCCGGAGTTGACTGCGCGAGGTCTGTCTCCTCTTTTGGATCGTCGGCCAGATTAAACAGCTCATATTCGTCATACTCGGGATATTCGATCAGTTTGAAATCGCCGTCATAAATGACGTTGCGCCACGAATAGGCCCAGCGTTGGGTTTTTTCGCTGAAGCGTACATATTTTGGATAGAAGCAATAGATTTCCCGAGATGGCAACGCCTTGGTTTTCCCCGTCAGCAGCGGCGTCAAATCCACCCCGTCCAGCGGATAGCCGGCCGGTTTCTCAACACCGACCAGCCCGAGCAGCGTGGGGTATACATCCACGCCGATAATTCGTTCCGTGCTTACGTCGCCCGCCTTGATTTTTCCGGGCCATTTGAAAATATAGGGGACCCGCATGCCGCCGTCGTAGGTGTCTCCCTTGCGCCCGCGGTAGCCACCCACCAGATTCTGGTCGTATGAACCGTTGTCCGAGGTGAACACGACAATGGTATCTTTCTCGATTCCCAGATCCTTCACTTTGCCGAGCAGCATGCCGACAAAGTCATCAAGCATTCTGGTCATCGCCGCGGTAACTTCTATATCCTTGCCACCCTTCTCCAGCTCGATACCTTTCAGCTTTTTCTTGAAGTGCTCGATATAATCGGGGCGGGCCTCCGCCGGGCCGTGAACCAGAAAATAGGGCATATAAATAAAGAACGGTTTCCCGGCTTTTGCCGATTTTTCCATAAAGGCCGCCGCCTTGCCGCTGTAGAGCTCCTCAATCATCATCCCGGCCGGCAGCACGACTGGCGGCAGGGATTTGGCATTATAATGGGCACCGGCGCTAACAAATGCCTCGTCGTATCCGAAATGTCCCCCGGGATGGACCTGGTGTTCATTCGAGACATGCCACTTGCCGTACATGGCAGTCGCGTAGCCGGCATTCTTGAAGGCCGTTCCCAATGTGGTTTTATCCGGTGAGAGTTGGAGGTTTTTTGGAATAACCAGTCTCGCCTTGTCTTCGTCGCCATAGCTGTCCTTCACCCGATAGACACCGGTGCGCGGGCCATATTGTCCGGTCAACAGCGCGGCCCGTGACGGACGGCACGTCGGATAGGCCGCCAAGCCGTTGGAAAAGTGCATGCCCTCTTTACAGAGTTTGTCTATATTCGGCGTTTCCAGCCAATCCGTGCCGTAACAGTGGAGTCCGCCGATACCAAGATCGTCGGCCAGGATAAATAGCACGTTCGGTTGTTTCGCCGACGCCACACCCGCGATCAACAGACAACCACACACAATAGCCCTGCTTATTCTCTTCATTGCTTTTTCCTTTTCCCTAATCCAACTTGACCGTTAACAGGCCCTTGCCTTTTTCCAATTTGAACGGAACGATTTTCTTCCGACCGAATTGCGAAACTGTGACTTCATAGTCACCGAGGAAGCCGCGGAGCTTGATGATCCCATTGGCGCCGGCGGTTGCGGTTGCTTCGGTGTGCCACTCCTTGTTGATCATGTATTCCCACGCCAATGCGATTTTTTTCTTTTTCCAATCCTTGGAAAAGAAGGCGGCGTCGGGTTTGCTGGCCGCGTCCTCCCAGACGCACCAGGTGATGATGCCGGTCATCTGCGGATGGCTGAAGATGGCGGTCATAAAGTCGCGGGTGAAGCGCGCCTGCAGCAGCTCGTCGGTCTCCTCAAAATCGAATTCGGTGATCTGCATTTCGAGGCCGAACTCCGCAAAGCGGTCAATGCGCCGCAGGATTTCCTCCGGCGGAACCGGTGCGCGGTAGTGCCCCTGGAACCCGATGCCGTCGAGCGGCGCTTTTTTTGCAATCAGATATTCAATCCATTCATAATAGTGGTTCTGATGCTCTTCGTGGTAGCCGGCGAGGATGCTGTAGTCGTTGATGTAGTTCTTGAATTCGGGGCGAGCTTCCTTGGCAATACGGAACCAGTCGACGACCACCTCCTTGCCAAGCAGGTCGACAAATTCGTGCTGGGAATACAGTTCGTTGACCACATCCCATTCGGGAAATGCACCGGGCCATTGGGAAGACGCTTCACGGACACGGTCCTCCACAACGGTGCGGAATTCGTTGGGCTTCTTTTTATAATGGTGCAGGCTGGACGGGATGCGCTGCCACGCAGGCCAGACCAGGCAGTGGCCGCGGACCGGAATTCCCCTTTCTTTCAGCCAAGCCAGCGCTTCATCGACCAATTCGACATCATAATGTTTCCACTTCAGGCTGTTTTCTATGGTGACCTTGTTGAACATTCCCTCCACCGCGTCGCGGTACTTCTGCGCGTCATCCGGATTACGCCTGCCGAACATGGTCGGCAGGCCGATGGCGGCACCGAACCCGAAGGAGTGACTGGTCTGCTTCACCTGCACCTTCGCGCCGCGCACGGGACGGCCGTATTTATCCAGCACCCGGACGGCCAGCATTTCCTTGCGGTGTTCATCGATGCGCTTGGCCGCCGCCTTTCGCCACGGGGCGTCGGGTTCGATACCGGGATAACGGACCTCGGTAATCGGCAGCTCTGCCAGCGTTTTTTTGTCGCGATAGTTCAGAATCTGGAGGTCGCCAAATTGCAGGCGCTGCGGCTTGGTGCCGCCCAGCATGAGGGCAATCCATATCCCCTCTTTATTATTTCGCGGGGCATCAAACGGGATCAGGAACCGCTTCCATTTCTTGCCAACGGAATAGGTTTTTGTAAAGGGACGGATGTATTCACCCTGCAGGTTCAGCATACTGGAGATCGTGAACCTGCCCAGCGAAGATTCATCGTCCGAACGTTCACAGCGCGCATACATGGAAAGCAGCAGGACATCGCCCTGCTTAATCTGTCCGTTAATGAGGCCGCGTAGTGAAATACTGTGACTGTTCTTTGTCTGTTCCTTTACCGTCACCTTCAGTATTTTCTTGAACGGCATACCGGAAGCGCGACCGTCGTCAATCTCTGCATTGCTTCTGCCGCCGCGTTGCCGCCATTGCAGAAACTCCTCTTCAAACTTAACCGGCTCACCACCCATCGGAAGTTTTTCCGCTCCGGCGTGAACAACCAGAAACGAAACCAGGAACAGGACTGTAAACCGCACCGACAATTTATTTTCCCCGTTGCTGGTTGAAATATTCGTGAAGCTGACAGCTCATTTTCCCGGCTATCTTTGTGTAGCCCGGGTCATCCACTACATTCACCTTTTCCATCGGATCGTTTTGATAGTCGTACAGCTCCCGACCCACCAGCCTTGCCGCATCGTACGGCTGCGTACTGCGGTAGCCATCAAGCCATTCCACATAGCGATAGCGCTCGTCGCGGATGGCGTATCCCATCACATCGCCGGCAGGCCACTGGCTAACGGCGAAATCCTTGACCAAAGCCGTTGGATTTTCCATCAGCGGCACGAGGCTCGTCCCATCCAGGTTTCCAAGGATTGGAACTCCCGCCAGCTCGCACAGCGTAGGGAAGAGATCGACAAACTCTGCCGGTGCCTGCGTTTTTCCAGCCTTTGGAAAATCGGGTGAAACGAAAATCAGGGGCGAATGCGTGGCCTGCTCAAAATTGGTATGCTTGCACCACAGTCCGTGGTCGCCAAAGTGCCAGCCGTGGTCGCCCCACAGGACGATCACCGTGTTTTTATCCAAGTCCAGCTCTTTGAGCTCACTGAGCAGTTTCCCGACCAGCGCATCGACGTAGGAGACGCAGGCATGGTAGCCGTGCATCAGTTCCTGCTGCTTTGCTTCCGGCATGTGCCGTGATGCATCATCCGAATAGCTGTCGAAATCCGGCAGGCCGGTATAGGCGCGAATCTCGCCCGACCCGTGATAGGCCACCTCCGGCCCGCCTGCTGACTTTTGCTGGTACGGATGGATCTTGAAATCCGCGCGCGCGTACAGATCCCAGTATCTCTTCGGTGCCACAAACGGCAGGTGCGGCTTCTTGAAGCCGACCGCAAGGAAGAACGGCTTGTTTTCCTTCTTCAGCTTTTTCATCAGGCGGATGCCCTCGTTAGCGATGGCGCCATCGATGTACGCGTTATCGGAAACATCGGCGCACTCGGTCACCGGCCAGGCATCGTGCTTCAGCAGGAATTCCTTTACCTCACCGTATTTCACCAGGCTCTTTTTCTGCGCCTCTTTCAGCAGCGCCTGCATTTCCGCCGATTGGTACGCGCCCAGCACAGGCCAACCGTCCTCCGGCGCAAACGGCAGCCGGTCGGGATTGGAAAAAGGAATGTACCAGGACCGTTCATCGAGTTTTTTATCCACCGAACGCGGGTCGAACACCTTGCCGGTGCCGGCGGAGGTGAAACCAAGTGAACGAAAATACTGTGGGAGGGTGACCACGTCGGGATTCATGTCGCGGATTTTTGTTTTCAGATCCCAGACCTTGGTCCGGTCCGGCCGCAGGCCGGTGAGCAGGCTGGCGCGGGACGGCCCGCAGACCGCCTGCTGGCAGTGCGCGTTGAGGAACACGGTTCCCGACTCCGCCAACCGGTCGATGTTCGGGCTCTTCACCCGCGTGTCGCCGTAGCATCCCAGCACCGGCTTCAGGTCGTCGATGGCGATAAAGAGAATATTCCGGACATTGGAAGGTTTTGCCGCCGGACTTTCCAAGCATTGGAAAACCACAACCGCCACCGCTATCATCATTCTATAACTTTTCATGGATTTGCCTTCATTAACATTTTGCAGCCGACGCCCTCTTCGCGGAGCTGTTTGGCCAGCGTCTTCATCAACGGTTTGGTGCGCTCGTCCGCGGCAAGGTTTACCTTTTCGAGCGGATCTTTTTCATAGTCGTACAGTTCGCGAGCGACCACTTCGCCTTTGGAAATCCACTCGATGTAGCGGTAGCGGTCCGTCCGGTAGGCGTAGCCGATGGCACCGCCACGGCGGAAGAGGCTGATGGCACCGTTCCGAACCTTGAAACCCGGGTTTCCAAGCATTGGAACCAGACTGCGCCCCTGCACCTGTTTCGGGATTTCGAGTCCGGCCAGCTCGCAGAGCGTGGGGTAGATATCAATGAAGCCGGAGGGGTTCTGCGTTTTTCCATACTTTGGAACTCCGGGCGCGGCAATGATGAGCGGCGAACGCGTAGCGTTTTCCATGTTCGTGTGCTTGCCCCACTCACCGTGGTCGCCAAGGTGGAAACCGTGGTCGCCCCACAGCACAATGATGGTGTTGTCCTGCAACTTGAGTTTCTTCAGCTCGGCCAGAAGTGTCCCGATCAGGCTGTCGATGAAAGAGACGCAGGCGTAGTAGCCGTGGATCATCTCCGCCTGCTTGTCTTTTGGAATGGGCCCCTTGTCTGGAATGTCATCATACGTGCGCGTCTCCGCTCCGTGGTTCCATGTGTATTTGGTTCCGTTTTTCGGTTCCTCCTGAAACTCGGCCAGCGGAATATTTTTCCGGTCGTAGAGATCCCAGTATTTTTTCGGCGCGATGAACGGCAGGTGCGGTTTCTTGAAACCGACGCCGAGGAAGAACGGTTTCTTGCCCTTCGCCAGTTGGCGCATCAGCTCCAGCCCGTTTTCACAGATTTGCGCATCGGTATGTTCGGATTCAGCGACGGTCGGCGCTTCGCACGAAAGTTTTTCCTTGGACTTATACGCATTGCCCGACCCGAGTCGATATGGGATGGACCAGGATTGCGGATCGTCCGAATTCTTGCCCCCCTCGACGCAGCGGTAGTCGTGGATCTTGCCGGTGGCAGCGGTTTCGTATCCGTTGGCGCGGAAGTGCTGCGGCAGGGTAATCACGTCGGGAATAATGGCGCGCATCTGCTTGAATCCCATCACACCGGTCATTTCCGGCATCATGCTGGTGGTCAGGCTGGCGCGCGACGGGCCGCAGACCGCCCACTGGCAGTGGTTGTTGAGAAAGACCGTTCCGCGCGAAGCGATGTTGTCAATGTTCGGCGACTTGACAAGCGTGTCGCCGTAGCAACCGAGCATCGGTTTGCAGTCATCGATGGCGATGAACAAAACATTCCAATGGTTGCCACTGTGAGTCGCGTTCCCGAGTGAGGCCACGTTGCCGAGGCCAACTCGGCTCTCGTGGCGCGTTAACGTGGTCACGCGAGAACTTTTGCCATATGAAGTTTCCAATGATTGGAAAGCGGCCCCGATCGCGAGTGTGCTGATAAAGTTTCTGCGTTTCATATTTGTTTCTCCTATTCCGTCTCTTCGTTTTTATAGAAATCGTCCATCAGCGCCTTGACGACGCCATGGATCCCGCTGCCCCGCCGCATCCGCCCGCCGCAGGATTCGCGGATGACGAACGACTGGGGTGATGATTCCCGACACTGGGCCGATTCCCCGCGGCTGAGTGCGAGGGCATGTGCGATCATACCGGCGGCAATATAATTATACGGACAAAGCATGGAGCTCAGTGGTGGGTCGCTGCGCAGTCCGGACGGATCGTTATTGTGGGCGATGAGCGCAAAGTCTGCGGGAATGGAGATCCCGTTCCAGCGGCAGGCATCCATGAACTTGAACGCCAGCTCATCGTGGTAGGCGATGACTGCGATCTTTCCCTTTTGGGCGGACCACCGCTCAATGACGCGGTCAAAATCCTTCGGGGTGCCATCCACCAACCCGATCAGACTGGACATGTTTTCCTGGCATATCCAACGGCTGTATTGGAGCAGCTTGCGCTGAAAATATTCTCCCGCTGCGGTGGTCGGCCCCAACAGCGCAATATTTTCATATCCCAATGCTTGGAAATAGCGGCACTGGAGCGTGGTGCTGGTATGGTATGCATCCAGATCCACTTTTGGATCGCGGTAGCAATTAGCCTCCAAGCCGTGGGCCGGGTTGCCCAACACTACCGGCAGTTCGCTGGCCCGCACGAAATCGTGAAGGTCGGATGCATCCTGTTCCCCACCGATCCACGGCAGAATGATGGCGCAACAATCCTGGTCGTGGAGCTCGCGTGCGAGGGAGGCGGACTTGATATCGATCTCGGTAACGGTGCGGATATTCAGTTTCAGGTTCTGCGCCGCCGCCGCTCGGTGCAGCTGGTCGATGAGGCTGGTGACATAGTAGCCCCATTGGGAGAGCGGAAGCAGCACCCCGAGCTGGTCGGTGGTCCGCAGCACCTTGTCCGCCTCAACCCGGCTCTTCTGAAACGCCGCCGCACGGTCGGTTACAAACGTTCCACTGCCGCGCTTCAGCAACACATAGCCCTGCTCGGCCAGCTCTTCGAAGGCGTGCCGAACGGTGTGGTAGTTGCAGTCGAACTCCTTGCCCAATGCACGCACGCCCGGAAGCCGCGTGCCCGGTTTCAGCTCGCCGCTTTCGATGCGGGCCAGAATGTGGTCGCGGATCTCCTGGTATTTATGCGGTACGGTTTCCAACTGCTTCATCAAGACATCCTTTACACGTTGAATTTCCCCGGGAGGGTATTGACGATCTTCCGCAGCTCCTGCTGCATCTCTTCGAGCTTCTGCTTGTACTCGGGATCTTTTGCGCGGTTCTTTTGCTCCTTCGGATCTTTGGAAAGATCGTATAATTGGTCGCGGTCGTAATAGCCGGGATAGGAACCGGTCGAACGCGACTCGGCGTGCCCACCGCCCGGAATCGGCGTGAGATGGCTGAACGGTGCCGTCGGATCTTCGGTGACGATTTCCAGATGCCGGCGGCGGCGGTTGGCATTCCACTCTTCAAGCACCCGTTTGCGTTCTTCCAGCGACATGTTTTCCATCGGCTCGGGATAGCGGAGAGCCATGTACTTCCAGTTGCCTTTCCTGATGGCGCGCGCATAGCCCAGCTCAAAATAGAGCACACGCCCTTCTTTCTGAGGCTTGCCGTTCAGGTAGGGAAAGAAGCTCTCCCCATCAAATTTCTCGCCGGAATAATCCGCACCGGCAATATCAAGGATGGTCGGAGCAAAGTCGACGATGTGCACCAGCGCGTCGCTCGTTGCCCCGCACGGGAAACCGCCGTTGCGCCAGACGATACTCGGATCGTAGACGCCACCCTGGTAGACCGTGCCCTTCGACATCTGGCCATGGTCGCTGAAAAAGAAGAATACGGTATTGTCGAACTTCCCGGTCTCTTCCAACTTATCAATCAATGCACCGACGGCATCGTCGAGCCACAGCATGTTGGCGGTGTCGTCATTGACGGGCAGACCGGCTTTTTCCAGCCGCGTCGGAATGGTACTGCGTGGCGGCTGGCCCTTGGCCGGCTCGTCCAGATAGCCGATTGCAGAAATCAAGGGGTTGGCATTCCACGAGCGCTCCGCCTGGGTTGGACCGTGCGGCACCGTGGTGGCCATATAGAGAAAGAACGGCTTGTCGTGTTGCTGTTCAATGAAGTTGAGTCCCCCTTCGGTGATCCATTCCATGTTCTGCACGGCCACTTCGTGCAGCCCGAGAAAGTCCGGGTTATTGTGGTAGACCCGATCGACGTAATCGTAGCCGATCTCGCGGATGGCCTGGCACACATGGTCGTGATTCGCCTTCAGGATGGAGACGTTTTTCGGATCCTTCGCGCTGCCGTCAAAGTCGGAGAACTTTTTCAGGTCGTCCGCCTCCACCACGTGGTTTTTGCCGACCATGCCGGTGATGTAGCCCGCTTTCTTCATCAACTTGGGTAACGTGTCATCGGTCTTTATGTTGTGGGTGTTGAATTCGACCACGGCCTGGCCTTCGGCGGCGGTGCGCTCCTTGAAGAAGAGATTCTGCGCGCGGCTGGCGTAGCGTCCGGTCAGCACGTTGTAGCGACTGGGCGTGCAGATCGGCGACGCGCAGTGCTGCCCCAGCATGACCGTGCCCTCCGTTGCCAAACGGTCAATGTTGGGCGTCAGGTTCTTGCCCTTCCCTTGCGGCAGGCAGTTGAAGTGCTTCGGCAGCATGTCGTCGGCAATAAAGAAAACCACGTTCGGTTTTCGCTCTTTCTTCGCCAGCGAACAGCCTGCCAACAAAGCGGCGGTTGTTCCAATAAATCCACGTCTTCCAATTTTCATGATTCTCTCCTTCATCAACAGTTACCTAAAAATAAATCCAACGTTGTCCAAATAGATTTTTCCAGACACTGGAACCTTCTTGTCGTCGTCCTGATAGAGCTGGATAAACAGCGCGTAGGTTTTTCCCATGGCCGCATAATACTTCGGGTCGGGCAGCTTCAGTTCCAGCGTCTTCCATTTGCCGCGCACCTCCTCCACTTTCAGCGAGCCCAATTCGATCCAGTGGTCGACCTCGCTCTGCAGCACCACGCGGATGCCCACGTTCTTATCCGAACATTTGAAATCGCCGGAAGCGCGTACATCCAGCACCACGCCGGCGATGCGCTCCTTCGGCACGGATTCCGGCAGCGGGGTAAATACCGCCAGCTTGTCGTTTCCAGGCATTGGAAGATCCCCTTTAAGTATGATCGCCGCCACCTGCTGGTTCGGGCGCACGGCATCGTCGCCGATCAACTCGTATGAGCTTTCCGCCCCCCAATTGGGGCGCGCATCTTCAAACTGCCAGACAATCTCTTTGCGTTCCTGCACCGAACGGATTTCAACTTTTCGTTCCACGGAAACCTCATTGGCCTTGGCACGAACGGTTACGGTTCCGGCACCGGACGGCGTCAGGAAAAACCGCCCGGCGGCCTCGCCCAGCCATACCGTGGCAACATCCGCCTTGGCCGGTCCGTCGACCGACAGCTTCGCGGCATCAAACTGTTTTCCAACCTTTGGATCCTGTGGATCGTTCTGCAGGAACACCCACCCTTCCACCGGCAGGTCGGCGGGAGCGGATTCAGGCAGCAGGATTTCCAACGGCTGGATCTCGGCATTTTCAACCTCCGAAACCGAACGCAGATCAAAGCCCTTCAGCGGCAACTCAAACACCCGTGCCGAATACGGAGGAACATCGAGTTCAATGTTTTTGCCAATGGCAAAACGGGTCTCGTGGGGCTTGCGGCTCCACTTCGGTTCATGCTGGTAGATGTCCCAGAAATATTCGCGGTGCGACAGCGTTGCCGCGCGCCCTTCGGATGCAAAGCGCACGCCGGGCACGTCCAGCTTGATCTGCGCGTATCCGTCGCGCGAAACGTTGACCACCATCACATAGAGCCGCTCCTTGTCGCGCGTAACGACGGCATAGGCATTTTCATTGCCCTGCAGCTCGGAGGCCACCAACTGGTTGCCCATGTATTTGCTCCAGAGGTACAGTCCCCAGAATTGGCTCTTCGGAAGACAGCGACCAGTAAAATGGAACAGGCCGTGCCCGCCCTCCGGCGTGACGGTCAGCAGGTCCCACTGTGTGGCGAAGGCGACGCCCTCGCGGAACATTTCGCCGACAAATATCGCGCTCCACAATCCATTCATCAGTTCTCCGGTAGTGCGGTCTTCAAGCACCTTGGAATTCCATTCCGTGATGGCCAGTTCGATTTCACCCTTGCGCTTCGGCTGGTATTTTTCAATGTAGCCGCGATAGCGCTTCATCGGCTCCCGGAGCGAAAAGGCCTGGTCGATAATGTCGCGCTCCGAGGCAAGGTG
>JAIPIO010000121.1 GCA_021734595.1 Kiritimatiellales bacterium
GTTCCATAATCCGTTTGAAGGGTTTGCTTGATTTCAGACCCCGATGGCTTAAAGTTCCGGTTGTTTTTCAACCCAAACCCGAAGGAAGAATTATGGCAGCGAAGAAGACGATTGAAGGAAACATGCTCATCGCCCAGAGCGGCGGGCCAACGGCAGTCATCAACCAGAGCCTGATCGGCGCAGTGATGGAAGCGAAGAAACATGCGGCCATCAAGAACATCTATGGCGCGCTGCACGGCATCCAGGGTATTCTCGACGAAAACCTGATCGACCTGAAGAAGGAATCGGACCGCACGCTCAACGCAGTGGCGGGCACCCCTTCCTCCGCGCTCGGCTCCGTGCGCCGCAAACCGACCCCGGCCGACTGCACCGCGATTTTCCAGGTATTGGAAAAATACAATGTGCGCTACTTCTTCTACATCGGCGGCAACGACACCGCCGAAACCACCCACATTATCAACGAAGAAGCCAAAAAATCGAAATACCAACTGCGTTGCTTCCACATCTGCAAAACCATCGACAACGACCTGCGGCAGAACGACCACACACCCGGCTTCGGCTCGGCCGGCAAATTCGTGGCGCAGGCGTTCATGGGCGATGATCTCGATAACCGCGCGCTTCGCGGTGTGAAGATCAATGTAATCATGGGCCGCCACGCCGGGTTCCTGACTGCCGCCGCCGCCCTCGCCCGTAAAAACGAGGATGACGGGCCGCACCTGATCTACCTGCCGGAACGCCCCTTCGCCATGGGCCGCTTCATCAAGGACGTCAAAGCCGTCTACAAAAGGCTTGGCCGCTGCGTGATTGCCGTTTCCGAGGGGATCTCTGATTCCCGGGGAACACCCATTGTTGTCAAAGGCGCATCCAGCAAGGAAGTCGACGCCCACGGCAATGTGCAGCTCAGCGGCACCGGTGCGCTGGGCGACATCCTGGCGCAGGAGATCAAGGACAAGACCGGCATCACCCGTGTACGGGCCGACACCTTTGGCTACCTCCAGCGCTCGTTTGCGGGCTGTGTCTCCGAAACCGACGCAAGGGAAGCTTTCGGCGTTGGCGCCACCGCCGTCAAGGAATCAATCAGTGGCAACAAGGATGGCAGCATCGCCATCAAACGCAAGCCCGGCGCAACATACGCGGTCGAATTCAAGCGCGTTCCACTCAGGAGCGTTGCCAGGGAAACACAGCACATGCCTGATAAATTCATCAACGCCGAAGGAAACCACGTCACGCAGGCGTTCATCGACTACGCCAAACCGATTATCGGGAAACTTCCAAAGGTTGGAAGATTCAGAGCTGTACAAGTAAAGAAGATCAAGTAAGCTTTCCAGCAATCGGAACCCGTTAACCTAAAAAAGGAGAACACAATGAAAAAGATGCCCTGGTCTATCTGCGTTTGCACTGTCCTCATGGCAGCACTCTTTAGCGGCGGTTGCAAAAAAAAGGAAGAGCCTGCACCCGAGCCCTTGCCTGAACCTGTAACCAAAACCGAAGTCGCCAAGGAGAATGTCACCAAAGTCAAGGATGACGTCACCGCCAAAGTCAAAGAGCTCGATGCCGTCGTCAAGGAAAAGGCGAGCAGCATCAAAACCTCGTTTATGGGAGAAAAAGCGGATATTACCGCCGACCTCGGCAGTTCCCTGACAGATGTGAAAGCAAAAGCGGCCTCGCTCGACCAGAAAAGCCTCATGAATTACATGGAGGGATATAAAACCGTTATCGCGGAAAAAACGACCGAGTACCAAGGGCTGGTCGACAAGGTGAAAGGCATCTCCAAAATGGAACTGCTGGGATCGAAGGGGCGGGAACTGACGCAGCAGGTCGCCCAGTACAAGGACCAGCTGACCGCGCTCAAGGACCGCTACCAGGTCTACATCGACAAGCTCAAATCCATGGGCGTGGATCTCAGCAAGTATGGCCTGTGAGAAGGCGCATCAGGCACTAGGCACTAGTGCCGGGTTTTCCAATGTCTGGAAGTTTGCCGTGCGCATTTTCCAGACATTGGGTTTTTTTATCCAGGCATTGGAACCCGATCCAATAACCGGCCGTTTTTCCCGCCGCTGAATCTTTGACAAACCAGACAAAGCTTTCTATTCTTCGACGGTTGAAGGGGAGCGCGGATGGTCCGTGTTTCCAGAAAACCAACAGGAGGGGTTATTATGAAGTTGTTCTCTGTGTTCACATGCATTGCCGTTGCGGCAATGATCCTGGCAGGCGGTTGCTCGAAACAAGGCGGCGGCTCCGTCATGGACGACATGAACGCGACCGTCAAGGAAGTGGCGGCAAAAATCGAAAGCTTCGATGTCAAGAAGCTCGAAAAAGCGGCCGACCAGTATAAAACCGCCATTGTCGCCAAAACCGAAGAGATTCAGTCCATTGCCGCCAAGGTGAAGGATATTCCGGTAACGGAACTGCTCGGCGATGAAGCGAAGGTATTGAAGGTCCAACTCGAGGAGGCCAAGGAATATCTGGCCGACCTGAAAGCGCGTTACCAGGTCTATCTCGACAAACTCAAAGCCATGGGGGTGGACCTCGGCAAGTATGGCCTATAGAAACCTCTAGATTATAGCTTTGAAAAGCGCCCTGCATGCGGGACGCTTTTTTAGTGCTCGACGGGGATGCGCGAATCCACAACGGGGGCGCGGCGGTCGAGCAGGTCGATTTTTTTCCAGCGGCCGGACCGAAAGCGCAGGATAAAGCCGATGCCCAGCAGGATGATGTAGGACAGCGTCCATAGCCAGCTCATATACACCCCGCCCTCTAGCACAAAAACGATTACGACCTGTCCGGCGACGAGGAAGCCCCAGGCCAGCGCGGTCTGGAAATACATGACGAAGTGGGTGTCCCCCGCCCCCTTAAGCGCCCCGGCCATAATAATGCTCGCGGCATCCATCGTACCCCATACGGCCAGGAACATAAGCAGTACCCGCACGAGGGCAAGCAGCTCGCCGTAGGGAACCGAATCCATGGCATTGCGGGCAAAGAAATCAACGTAGAACGCCGGGAAAAGCAGGAAGGTTGCCGCAATGCACAGGGTATAGACGATACCGGTTTTCAGCGTCATCCATCCCATGCGGGCCGCGTAGTGCGGCTGACCGCGCCCCATGTACTGCCCCACCAGGATCGATGCCGCCATGCTCATGCCGAGCATCGGCATGAACGCGATCAGATTAATGCTCAGGGCAATGTTGCCGCCCACGTGCGCCACGGCGCCCATGCGGCCAATAAACATGACAAACAGCGTGAAGGCGGAAATATCCAGCGCCAGATGAATGCCCGACGGCAGGCCGAAACGAATCATGCGCCCAAACAGCCAACGGTCGAACCGGAAGTTCCGGCGGGTTCCGTATTCCCGATCCATCCTTGGCGAATAAATCAGCGCCGCCATAATCAGCGGACTGACTAAAGAACCAACCACCGTGGCCCAGCCTGCGCCGGCAATTCCAAGCTCTGGGAAACCCCATTTGCCGAAAACCAGGGCATAATCGAGTGCGATGTTGACCGCGTTTCCGATAATATTGCAGGTCATGATCACCTTGGTTTTTCCGCGCCCCGAAAAGAAACTGCTCAGCGCCGAGCTCAGCGGCAGGCTGATGCTGCCCCACATGAGGATCTTGAAATAGATTTGCTCCTGCGCCAGCACTTCCGGCCCGTGCCCGCTGTGCGCGAGCACCCACAGTCCCGCCGGCATCAGCAGCAGCATCAACGGCCATGACATCAGCGAGAAAAAGATGCCCTGCGTCGTTGCACGCGCACAGCCCTCTTTGTCGCCGGCGCCGAAAAACTGCGCCACAAAGGTATTGGAAAAGGCGGCCAGGGCCATGAAACCGCAGACCAGCGTAAAGAAGAGTATCCCCGCCGGCAACGCCGCGCGGAACGCATCCTCGCTGTACCAGGCCAGAAACATGCGGTCGCAAAAATGCAGCACCGTAAACGTGCCGGTGCTGATAATCAGAGGCCACGCGATGGTGAAAAGTTCCCTGTAGCCGCCGAAGGGGCGGGTCTGCTGGTCCGTCATCTGCATAGGACGGATAAGCTACGTGGAAACCCGTGGAAGAGAAAACATAAAACTCTACGAATTGGTCGCTACACCGCGAAGAACCGGCGTATCGCATAAACCGCCGCGCCGAAGCCGACAAGGATCACAATGGTGGCCGGCTCCGGGATCACCTTCCAGTCCATATCGGCCATCATGGCCACCTCGAGGTCGGTGGGAGCGCGGACAACATCCCCGTTGCCAATGTAGGGGCTCATCAGGGCCGATCCCAGTTCCGTCTCATCCAGATGGGAAAGACTTGAACCCGGTTGCCAGCTGGCCGGCGCATAGATCGGCACCAACCCGCCATACAGATTCGTTGCATTGGCGCCGTAGAAGTAGACGGGGTTGTCCAGCTCGTCGAAATTGCCGGGGATCCCGTTGGTGGCCACCCCCGGGACATTGCCGACGCTGTCGATCAGATTCATATCCCAAGCCGTAATCCCCTCATACATCGCTTCACTGGAGAGGTCGTAGCCCACAAACCCGAACAGATCCGTATTTACGTTATAGCTGGAAGAAAAACCAAGTGAATGGCCGATTTCGTGGGTGATCACACTGCGGAAATCGATTTGGGCGGCGGTCGGCGAATCGGAACCAAAATTCCACGCCTGACCGGCGGCATCGACGTCGTAGCGGATAAGCGTGTCCGCATCAATGTCGATGCCGTAGTTGGCCGGATCGTCTTCCTCTTTCCAGACAAATTCGCCACTCTGCCAGCGTTGCCCGCCATCATAAAGCACGGTACTGCTCGATCCGCCCAATATATTGCCCGAGAAATCGTTCCAGAAAACGTGCATCTTTATCTGGCGTCCGGGGGTGTTGGTGATCACGCTGTCCCACGCATTGACCGCCGCCGCAACATCGGCTTTCTGTTCCACCGTCCACGCCTGTGTATTGGTAATGGATCCGTATATTTCGTCCTCATCGTAAAAATAGACATCGAACGGTCCGTATTGCTCGATCACGACCGAAAAGGCCGACGTCGTAAAAACCAAACCCAACAACAATACAACTAGTTTATCCATAGACTCCGCCAACCCCACCGGTCTCACCCAACGGTGGAAATGGTAGCCCGTCCGGCACTCGACCGCAACCGAAAACCCTTTGCGCATTGCGGAAAATAAAAAGCTAAAGTTGGCCCAGGGGTCGGTGCTTTCCACTCCGGTGCCGGCCTGAATGCCGTGATCCTGGTTCAGATAGGCCACGCAATGGTGAAGGGCTCCCGATAGCCGCCGAACGGGCGGGCTTCTCATCGGACACAAGATACAACTCGACAGCCACCTTTCTAAATTTTTACGGACATGGTGATGGATTTGACTTTGATTGCATGCGCATATCATGCGACATAGATGGTCGGGATTTTGGCGGCCATGGGCTATCCGACCGATACTGCGTTATTTTTATGCAAGTATGGAATTTTTCAGGCTAGTTTTATATCGGGATATATTCCGGAGGTTCAGCGGGTAAAGAAGAGGTTTGCGTCATGACGATAAAACAAAAGGCTGCAAAAGCGGCTTTAATAGCGATCGCGGTGCTGGTTGTTGGAACGAAAGTGTATGGCAGCAGTATTGTAGCGCATCAACAGGGGGACGTAGCGCTGTCGAGCCCGGGAGGTTACGACTGGTGGTATGGCTGTTCCCCGACATCTGCCGGTATGATGATGGGATACTACGACCTGAATGGATACGACAACCTTGTCCCCGGCGGCCAGGCTGAATCACATACGTTCGGGGATGGCCCGTATCTGGTCAACGACATCATAGCAAGCGCCGATCACATCACTGATTTCTATGGCGGCCTTCCTCCTGGCGGAGGATATGGGGTTTCCGGCGACGATCTCGATGAACCCTGGCATGATTTTAACTGCCTGGCGGATTTCATGGGTACCAGCCAGGATGCCTACAGCAACAGCAACGGTTCCACGACATTCTGGAACTATACCGGCGGTGAGCGTTTGTACGACTATGAATTAGTCGCACTTGGCTCCGACTATTACGAGGATAGCGGAATGTATGGTATTCGCGAATATGTTGAATATGCGGGATACGAAACCGGCAGTTTATTCAATCAGTACATTTCAGGGTACAACGGAAACACCGACGGGTTTACATTTGACAATTACGTTGCTGAGATTGATGCGGGCAGGCCTGTGCTGATTCATGTTGACGGACACACCATGTATGGATATGGCTACGATTCCAATACGGACGAGGTGATTCTGCATGACACATGGACGCAGGATGAAGAACGCATGGCTTGGGGCGGCTCATATTCAGGAATGGAACATTATGCCATAACCGCAGTGGAAATCATTCCTGAGCCTGGTGTAATCATCATGGCGCTGTTTTGTTGCGCCGGCTTGGGGGCCTGGCGCCGGATTTTCTCGGTCTAACCCCGATCCATCAACCGCAACCGAAAAACTGCTCGGCGTTGAGAAAGGTCAGTTCGGTGGCCTTGGCGAGGACGAGGCGGAGGATGGCGGGTCAGTTCAGCGTCTTCCCTTCGGTATCGTTCCCAACGACAGACTGACGGGTTCTGATCCAAGAATCCTGCCCATGCCTTGTGTCTCATGTCTACGGACTCAACGGCGGTTCTGCCTGTACGCGGTAGAAGCGGTTGGCGTCGCCGACGCCGGGAACCGTCTCCGTAACATCGCCGCTACTGGCCGGAATGAACGGCGCACTGGTTGCGCTCCAGGGAATGGTGTTGGTGAGCATCAGTGCGTGCTGGAGCGTGTAGCGGCGGGTTTTGCTGGCCGCCCAGGTGACGAGGTTGGTGGTTTCCAATGTCTGGAAGTCGGTAATGCGCAGGAAGTCGGTATCATCGAACGGATCGGTATCGGCATCATACTCACTAACATCCGGGACACCGTCGTCGTCGGAGTCCTTTCCGTTCTTGTCCAGCACAGCCAGCGTATTGGTGTGCCCGAGTTCCCACGAATCGGGGATGGTGTCGGAGTCGCTGTCGGGCCCGGTGCCGAGGGAGAGGGTTTTCAGACCGGAGAGGTTGATCCAACCAACGTTGGCGCCCCATACGTAACCGCTGAGCGTACCGGTTTCGAGATTCACCTTTGGTTGTCCATAGGTTTGTTCAAAGTTGACCCAGCCGATGTTGGCGCCATAGGCGTAGCCGGACAGGTTGCCGAGCCCGTCGTGGTTGATGCCATAATCCGTTGCAGAGTCGTTGGCATACGCCATGCCGTTTGCGGGCGATCCGTCACCCAGGTTGATCCAACCGACATTCACGCCATACATATAGCCCGAGCAAAAGGCCTGCCCAATCACCGCGCCATTGATTCCTTCGTCGGCATAGGCATTGATCCAGCCTATGTTCGCGCCGTAGGCGTATTTGTTTGCCGGGTCAACCGTCGTGACCGCCAAGCTTGAAATGGCCACTGCGAATGCTGCCGTGACGAATAGTTGTATTTTCATTTACCCTCCCTTGCAATCCGGCCTGCCAAAGCAGTGGCCCGTTCAATCAATAACTGTAATTGCCCCATGGATTCCGGCCTTCCCCTACAATCACCAGAGAGGATGTCGTATAAATCGGGCCGATGGTCTGCGTTTCCGTGATACTGTAGTTTCCGGAACGGTTGCCGGAGGCACTGTTGCGGACAATCAAGTTTCCGGCCGCATCCACCACCATGCCATAGGCGTTGCCTTGCAGATGGTTTTCATCCATGCGGTTGCCGGAGCCCGATGCATAAATTCCGGCCTCATTTTCAGCGCACTGGTTGCCGACCACCCGGCAATCGGAGTAGATCCGGATTCCATGGCCCTGGTTTCTGTTTACGGTGCAGTTTTGAATGGTGGTCGCCCCGGTCGCACGAATCCCGACCGCCGTATTGCCGTCGTTTGCGTTCCCGCCGGCGGAACAACCGAGCAGCAAACAGCCTTCGTCCGCGTAGATTCCGCCGTGGTGGAACTGCTGTTTTCGGAAGCATTGCAGCGGGCCACCCGGGAGGCCAGTCCCACACAGATCCCATATGCGCCGTGATTGTCGGAGGCATTGCATCCTGACAGGTTGGCTCCGAACAGGGCATTAATGCCATTTCCCTGGTTTCCCTTTGCCACACAGTCTTTCAGGCGGCAAACCTGAGCAACATTAAAGCCCGTGCCCGTGTTATCCAAGGCGGCACAATCGCTGAATGCATTCGCTGCCCCGCCGGTGAACCCCGCTCCACCATTCTCCGTTGCCATACACGACTTCAGCACACAGTCGGTCGAAGTACGAATTCCGAATCCGACATTGTCTTTCGCTGAACAGGCATTCAACGAACACCCAACCCCTACGTAGATTCCACCGCCGTTGTTATTGTACGAAAGGCAGCGGTCCAATGTGCAGTCATCGGCGGTCTGGATCCCTTTACCTCCGCTGTAATAGGCGCTGCATCCGCTCAAAACCGACCCTTCGCCCGCATTGATCCCATATACGCCGTTATTATGGTACGCATGGCAGTTTATCATACGGGATGATGGTCCCGAGGCCAGCCCCGCCAAATTATAAAAAAAGGAGAGGGTCTTGAAACAGTTGTTACTGCCCGCGCCCAGGATGCCGTGGTTGAAATTATGGATCGATCCATTGCGCACCGAGACGCCGCTGGCCACTGCGGAAATGTTCACGCCCTCGCCGGTGCCGGAAGCCAGCTGCATGATACTGAATCCATTCAGATCCAGCGTCACCCCGGAACACCCAACCGCAATGGCGTTCATGTTTGAAACCACCAGGTTGGAACTTAAATAATAGGAACCCGGCACTACAACAAGATGCCGGCTCGATCCATCTCCTGCCAATGTTTCCACATCAATCCGGGATTCAACCTGTCCGGCCGCATGGGCCGTGCCGGCAATCGCCGCACTGATTTCATCGAGCGTCTTCATCGTCGGAGCCGGCGCACCCGGGGGAGTAAGCCCCCCTTGCCCGAAAACCACCCCTGCCACGCAAACCACACCAAAAATCAAACTGCCTATTTTCATCAATCCATCTCCTGTTCCATCGCACTGCGGGCAACGGCTGTTTAAAATTCGAAATTAGCCCACGAATCTTTCGTAGAAACCGTGCCGGGGGCGGTAATAACCGTCCCCTTGAGTTGTGTGCCGGTTACGTCATAGTCGTCCGCATTTCCGGCGGCGCTGTTGCCCACCACCAAATTCGTCGAACCCGAACCCTGCAATCCATAATCGTTATCCGTCAACTGGTTCCCCTCAATCCGGCAGGCGCCGTTCACCACATAGATCCCCGCACCCGTATTCGCCAGATAAGGTCCGTTGCCGTCGCATTGGTTTCCAATCAGCTGGCTTGCACCTAAAGCCCGTATCCCATCGCCTTGGTTCTGGCACACAGAGCAATTCTTAACCAGGGAGCCCTCCCCCACGTAGATTCCCTTGCCATCGACGGGGCCACTGGATGCATAGGTGCTGCTGTTTCCCATCACCACGCACTCCTGCACCGTCGAATGGCCTTCGGCATGGATCCCTGCACTCGAATAGGTTGTGAATTCATTGTACGCGGACGTACACCCCTGAATAATCGACCGCAAACCCGCGAAAATCCCATACTGCCCGCTGTTGCCGGTGGCGAGACACTCCTCCAGCGAAGAATCCTTCCCCGCCGAAAAACCATTGAGCGCGTTATTCCGCGCGAGGCATCCCGTGAATTGCGTTCCCCTTCCGACGGCATGAAATCCAGAGTTTTGACTCCCCTCTGCCGTACAATCGCTCAGCACGCAGGCATTCTCCAAATAGAAGCCGTAGCTATTGTCCCGTGCCACACATCCGCGCAGGGAACTCCCGGTGGCACCATATATCCCCATGCCGGCATTTTTCTTTGCAACACAACGGATTAAGACGCACCCCGGTTCGGTATGGATTCCATGCTGCGAGTTGGATCGGGCCAGACAATCCGACAGCACCGAACCCGCACCGGCATAAATTCCATAGTCGCCTTGGTTGCCGTCGGCAATGCATCCCGTCAGCACAGACGCTTCTGCCGCATTAAACCCTTTGCCCGTGTTTTTGAACGCACGGCAATTGATGATTTTTGACGCCCCGGTTACGTACATGCCCTCGGTGGAACATTCGGTCAGCACCAGATCTTCAAACCGGGCATTGATGCCATAGGACAAGACCCCCGATTCAAAATTGCGAATGGTTCCATTGATAAGGGTACATAGGGCACCCTGCAGGGAAATATGAACCCCAGAGGTGCCTTCACCTTTCTGGACAATCGCGAACCCGTTCAGGTCGAGGGTCACCCCCGTCGCATTGACATGAACTCCGCCCCCTTGGGCCACCTCCAGATTGCGGCTCAGATAATACGAACCCGACTCTGAAATCACGTGGCAATAGCTTGCATCGCCCGCCACCTCCGCCAGATCAATCCTCGCCTCGGCCCGCCCGACCACATTGCTTGCTTCAACCATTTCCGCCTCCAGCTCACCCAGCGTCTTCATGGTTGGGGCCGGTGCTCCTGGCGGCGCAAGAGGTCCCTGTGCGCACACCGCACCGGATCCCAGCACCCACAACAACCCGGCCAATCCCGCATATTTCTGAATTCCATTCATTGGTACCCCATCGCCTCCGGTTAAATAGTTCAAAACACCATAAACCTCTTAATGTATTTAACCGAAGGCGCCTTGTCCAGACTGGATTCCCACAAACCCGCGAGTGCGTGCATATCCGCACGATGCGTCCCACTCCGGCTCCGCCACTGCTGCCGGAGATTGGGGCGCCGGATTTTTCCGGTCTAACCCCCATCCATCAACCGCAACCAAAAAACCGCTCGGCGTTGAGAAAGGTCAGTTCGGCCAGCGATTCTTCGGAAACGCCGCGCAGCTCGGCGGCCTTGGCGAGGACGAGACGGAGGTTGGCGGGTTCATTCAGGTCGCCAGCGATGCCATGCGGCACGATGTCGGGGGCGTCGGTTTCGATGAGGATGCGGTCGTCGGGAACGGCGCGGATGGCGGTGCCGGCCTTTCTGTTGTTCGGGCGGGTGATGGAACCGGAAAAGGAAATATAGGCCCCCCTGGCGAGCAGTTCCTTCGCCACCTCGGCCGAGCCGCCGAAGCAGTGGATGAGCATGCCGCGCGGCGGCGGACCGAATTGATCGAGCAGCTCGATCAGCCGCCCCCACGCGCGGCGGCAATGAATGGTGACGGGACGGCCGAATCTGCGGGCAATTTCAAGCTGACGCAGAAAAAACTTCTCCTGCACCGCGTCGTCGCGGTTTTCAACGGCGTGGTCGATGCCGATTTCACCGACGGAGGCCTGTGGATAGGCTGTTAACCACTTTTCCAGGGCCTGCAAACCGTCTTCCAATGCCTGGAAGACAAACCACGGG
>JAIPIO010000122.1 GCA_021734595.1 Kiritimatiellales bacterium
GTGGTCCTGCTCGTAGGTTGAGGGCGTGGCGGAAAGAAAAATGATCTCGTTGGTGACCGATATGAATTCATCAAAGTTCATCGGCCGGTTGTCGAGCGCGGAGGGGAGGCGGAAGCCGTGCTCAACGAGTGTGCCCTTGCGGGACTGGTCGCCGTTGTACATGCCGCGGATCTGCGGCAGGCTGACGTGGGGCTCGTCGATGATCGTCAGGAACCCTTCGGGGAAATAGTCGATCAGGCATTCCGGGCGCTCGCCGGGGCTGCGGCCGGCGAGGTGGCGGGAATAGTTTTCGATTCCGCCGCAGAAGCCGATTTCCTTCATCATTTCCAGATCGTATTCGGTACGCATCCTGACGCGCTGCGCTTCGATCAGCCGGTCGCGTTCCTCAAACCACTTGACGCGCTGTTCCATCTCCTCCCGGATGGCAAGCAGCGCGGCATCGATTTTGGTCTGCGGCATGACAAAGTGCTTGGCGGGCGAAACCATGATGTGGTCGTAGGTTTCGAGCGTGTCGCCCGTAATCGGATTGATTTTCCGGATGCTTTCCACCTCGTTGCCCCAGAATTCCACCCGGATGCCGTAATCGCCGGCGTAGGACGGAAAGATATCCAGCGTATCGCCGCGCACGCGGAACGTTCCCGGGCGCGGCTCATAGTCGTTGCGCTCATACTGGATATCAACCAGCTTTTTCAGCACGGCATCCCGGTCAAGCATTTCGCCCTGATTCAAGCTGACCACCATCTGCCGGTAATCTTCCGGCGATCCCAGGCCATAGATGCAGGAAACGGATGCCACGATGATTACATCCTCGCGGTTGAGCAATGCGTCGGTGGCGGCCAGCCGCAGGCGTTCAATCTCCTCGTTGATGGAGGAATCCTTTTCGATGAAGGTGTCGGTCTGCGGAATGTAGGCTTCCGGTTGGTAGTAGTCGTAGTAGGAGATGAAGAATTCCACCGCGTTGTTCGGGAAGAATCCCTTCAGCTCGGCGTAGAGCTGCGCCGCGAGGGTCTTGTTGTGGGAAACCACCAGGGCCGGGCGGCCCTGCCGTGCAATTACATTGGCAATGGTGAAGGTCTTGCCCGAGCCGGTGACCCCTTCCAATGTCTGGAAGTGTTTGCCCTTTTCAAGTCCGGCACACAGCGCATCGATCGCATCCGGTTGGTCGCCGGTAGGCTCAAAATCCGCAACAAGCTGAAAGGAGGAACTCATGAGATGACTAGCTCCTGCGGCGGCGGGAACTGCCGCGGCGGGGGCGGCCGGTCTTCAGGTCGGGCTTGACGCGTTTCTTGCGCGGGCTCCTAGGCACCCGGTTGGCGAGGATGAAGTCGACAAAGCCCCGGGCGGGGTCGACTTTGGCCAGTTGCACCTCGACTTCGTCGCCAAGGGTGTATTTTACCTTGCGGCTGCGGGTGATGACCTGGGTGTGGTCTTCGTTGGTGCCGTACCACTCTTCGGGCATGGAAGCGAAGGTGACCATGCCGCGTTGAAGGCTGTCAGGCAGCTCGACGATCATTCCTTTGTTTTTTACACTGACAATGTAGCCTTTGAATTTGCCATCACCTTGGTTCCATAGCAGTTCCTTGTAGTATTCAATGCGCTTGGTTTCGGTGCTCTGCCTTTCGAGCTCGTCGGCCTTTTTTTCGGTCTCGGTACAATGTTTGGCAATTTCCGTGATTTGATCTCCAGACATTGGAACATCCCTGCCCAGCTCAACGGCCTTGAGGAGGCGGTGCACAACCAGATCGGGGTAGCGGCGGATGGGGGAGGTGAAGTGGGTGTAGTCGTCGAACGCGAGTCCGAAATGCCCGGTCTGCTCGGGGGCGTATTCGGCGCGCTTGAAGTTGCGCAGGATGGCGAGGTTGGCGGTATACTCCACCGCAGTACCCTCGGCCAGTTTGATGGCCTCGTTGATTTCATGACGGGTCATGGGAAGTTTGTCGATGCCCAGCGCCTGCAATTCCATGCCCATGGCGGCCCATTGCTCCATGTCGGGTTCTTCGTGGATGCGGTAGATCGCGGGCTGGTTGGAGGCGATCAGGATTTCGGCCACGGCGCAGTTGGCGAGCAGCATGCATTCCTCGATGAGCTGGTAGGCTTCCTTTGATTCGGATCGCGGCATCATTTTTTCGACCTTGCCCTGGTCGTTGAGCTTGATCTCGATTTCCGGAGTGTTGATGTCGACCGATCCGTGTTCAATGCGGGCAGCGCGGATTTTTCTTGCGAGGGGACAGAGGTTTTCCAGCCGCTGAACAACTGGCTCGGGGATGCCGTGGTCCGCATCGCCATCCATGAATTTCTGGACCTGGGTATAGGTCATCCGGGCTTTGGAGTGGATGACGGAGGGGAAGGTCTCGTAGCTGATCACCTTGCCGTTTTCGCTCAGGTGCAGTTGGACGGAGTGGGAGAGGTGGTCGTTTTCGGGGTTGAGGCTGCATACCTTGGTGGTCAGCTCGCGCGGGAGCATCATGACGACGCGGTCGACCAGATAGATGCTGTTGCCGCGCCGGAGTGCTTCCTTGTCGATGAGCGTGCCGGGTTTGACGAAGTGCGCCACGTCGGCAATATGGACGCCGAGGCTCCAACCTCCATCGGGGTGCGGTTCGATCGAGACGGCGTCGTCGTAGTCGCGGGCGGTTTCGGGATCGATGGTGAAGGTGACGGCGTCGCGCAGGTCACGGCGGCCTTCCAAGTCCCGCGCAGTGATTTTACTGGAAACCTTGTCGGCTTCGCGAATCACCTCCGGCGGGAACTCTTCGTTGATGCCGGCGGCGCGCAACAGGCTGCTGACGTCCATGCCGGGTTCGGACATTTCGCCAAGGTCTTCGACGAGCTTGCCGGTCAGTGGCTGGTAGGGATCTTTCCATTCGTTCAGCTTTACGACCACCTTGTGGTTCTCGGGAATGTTCTCGAGTCCCTTGGCGCTATCGGTTACGCGGACCTCATGCTTCATGCGCTGCCCGTCGGGGATGACGTAGTTGTAGTAGGGGGTGCAGCGGAGCAGGCCGACCACTTCGGTGGTGTTGCGCTCGATGACACGCACCACCTTGCCCTCCGGTCGCAGGTCTTCGGTCTGCATGCGGCCGCGCCGCCGTTCGGTATATTCCTTCTTAAGCAGTTCAACGGCAACCTTGTCGTCGGGCAGGGCGATGCCGCAGTTTCTGTCGGAGAGGTAGACCTCCTGCACACCTTCCTGTTCCGGAACGAGGATGGCTCCGCCTTTTTGAAGCATTCTGATGATGCCGACCGCTTGTTTTCCAAGGTCAGGAAGTGCCCAGCGGTTTTGCCGCAGACGCACGATCTTGCCGGCATCGGCCAATGTGTGGAGTTCGTTGCGCAGCTCGGCGCGCTGTCCCTTGCTGTGCACGTGCAGCGCCTTGGCCAGTTCGTGCTGTTTCATTGGACGGTATTTGGGCGCGCCCATAAATTGCAGAAGTTGTGTCTCGAAGTTCATAATTGATTCCTTTACGCTTATTGTCATGAAAATCGGATTAGTTTCCAGCGAAATAGTACCCTTTGCTTCAACAGGTGGGTTGGGGGATGTGGCGTCCTCGCTCCCCAAGGCACTGGCCGTACTGGGGGCGGAGGTGATCCGGTTCAAGCCGCTTTACCAGATGATTGACCGCGACAAGCATGGGCTGCGTTCGAGCGGGTTGGAGCTGCATGTGCCGCTGGGCCGCCAGTGGTACCGGGGGGGGGCTTGGATTCTCGAAGCCGACGGCATCGTTACTTATTTCATAGAAAACGAGGAGTGTTTCGGTCGTCCGGGCATGTACGGGGCAGACGGGCAGGGATACGCGGACAACTTTGAGCGGTTTGTTTTCTTCCAGAAGGCGGTGGTACTGCTGATTGACATGCTGCAGCTCAAGCTGGATATCGTGCATTGCAACGACTGGCAGACCGGGCTGATACCAATGTTTCTTGAGCATGGAATAGAAGGCACCGGACGGGAAAAAACAGAGAAAACAATTTTCACCATTCATAATCTGGCTTATCAGGGCTGGTTTCCATCCGAAAAATTCTACCAGACCAATCTGCCGGACAGCTGTTACACGATCAAAACGCTGGAATTCTACGGCGAGATCAGTTTTCTGAAGGGCGGCTTGGTTTCGGCGGATGCCATCAACACCGTCAGCCCGACCTACGCAAAAGAGATCCAGACCGAGGAGTTTGGCTTCCGGCTGGATGGTGTGCTGCGCGAGCGCAAGGAACTTCTGCGGGGAATCACCAACGGAGTGGATTACGAGATATGGAACCCCGCGACGGATCCGTATCTCTGCCGGAACTACTCAATGGCGAATCTGAAAGGAAAGCAGGAGTGCAAACGTTTCCTGCAGGCGGCGGCCGGACTGGAAGAAGATCCGGATACTCCACTGCTGGGAATGATTACCCGCCTTACCCACCAGAAGGGAATCGATCTGGTCGCCGAATCGATCGAGTGGATTGTGGCCAGCGGTGCCCAGTTGATCATCCTGGGAACCGGCGATGCCTACCACGAGGCGAAGTGCCGCGAGTGGCAACAGCGCTGGCCGGACTGTGTAGGCGTCTGGATCGAGTTTTCGCAGGAACTGGCGCATCAGATTGAGGCGGGGGTTGATCTTTTCCTAATGCCGTCGCAGTTTGAGCCCTGCGGCCAGAATCAGCTTTACAGTCTGAAATACGGAACCATTCCAGTGGTGCATGCGGTGGGCGGGTTGGAGGATACCATTGTGGATGCCGATGAGCCGGGCGGGTACGGGTTTAAATTCGCAGGATACACCGCCGACCGGTTTTTCCAATGCCTGGAACGGGCGCTGAATCTTTTTCCAAAGACGGGAAAATGGCGCAAGCTGGTGCGCCATGCCATGAAACAGGATTTCTCGAATGAGCACATGGGCGTGCAATACCTCGAATTCTATGAATCCGTGCTGGCGGAGGAGCCCGATGAAACCGTGGCTTAGGATTTTTTTCCGCGCCGGCGAACCTGCCCATTTGCGGTCTGGTCGTTGGGGCGAGAAACAGGCGGAGAAGCTACTGAAGCAGAAGGGCTATAAAATTCTGGGACGGCGCGTGAACGTGGGAAAGCACGATGAACTCGATCTGATAGCACGCCAGGATGAAACCCTGGTATTTATCGAGGTAAAGACCCGCAAGAACGAGGATTTCGGGCGCCCGGCCTCGGCGGTCGGCTCCAAAAAAAGAAAGCACCTCTCACGCGCCGCCGTCCATTACCTGAAACGGCTGAAGTCCAATCCGGCCTATATCCGGTTTGACGTTGTGGAAGTGATTGGAGAACCGGGTGGCAGCGTGCCGGAACTACGGCATATCGAGAATGCATTTCCGCTGGATCCATCTTTCCAGCTCTGGTGGTAGCGAAAAAACGGGATAATGAAAAATTCATTATCCCGTTTCAGTGGCTATATAAGCCGAATCAGTCCTTCAGACCCATGTAGCTGTGTTCAAACTGATGAATCAGTTCCTTCAGGTTTTCGACATGTTCCAGGTCGACCGTCTGCTTGGCTTTCATGGACTCAACCAGCATGCCGTGGAGCAGGGTCAGGTTTTTGACATACTTCGCCTGAGCCGCTTTATCCTTGGGATCGACCGGCTTGATGCGCTGCGCCATGAAATAGTATGTTACGATTTCACTAAGCGCATCCGCATGCTCGTCTTTGTTGTTGACCCAGCGCACGGCCTGGTTCATGTCGGGCGATGCCTGGATCTGTTTCATCGACTTCTCGATGGTGGTTACGTGCTCCTTCAACAGGATCACGCGCGTTGCATCGTCATAGATGCCGCACGGAATCTGGCAGTGCGCGAACACGTTGGTTCCGATTGCCATGATACAGACGACAACGATTGCCGCCATAGCTGTTCTTCTCTGCATACTCTTCCTCCTTTTTTAGGGGTTTTTACTCAAGAGTGTTAAAAATCCGGTCGCCGGCATCCCCCAATCCGGGAATAATATAGGCATTCTGATTGAGGCGTTCGTCGATTGCACATGTGATAATCGAGACATCCGGATGGGTTTCACGTAATTTTTCAATGCCTTCCGGGGCGGCGATAATGCACAGCAGACTGATTTTTTTGACACCCCATTTCTTCACCTCGTTTACCCCCTCGCAAGCCGATCCGCCCGTAGCCAGCATCGGATCGAGGATAAATGCGATATCCGGCGGTGATTCGGAAAACTTGCGGTAGTACTGAACGGGCTGATGGGTTTCTTCGTCGCGGTAGAATCCCAGATGCCAGACTTCGGCTTGAGGGATGAGCTCCTGTGCGGCGGAAGACATCCCGAGTCCGGCGCGCAGAATGGGAATCAGCCCCAGGCGGCAGTCGAGCTCCATCGCCTGCATGGTGGTCATCGGCGTTTTTACCTGTACCGTCCTGAGAGGCAGTCCGGCCGTGGCCTCATAGGTCAGCAACAGGGAGAGCCGTCTGATCTGTTCCCGGAACAGATGGGGCGGCGTGTCTTCTGCCCGCAACGAGGAGAGGTGGTGTTGCACCAGCGGATGTTTGAGTTCGACAACTTCAGGCATGTTTATCCCTCAGATTACTTGGCATACTCGACACAGCGCGTCTCACGTATCACCGTGACCGTGATCTGCCCGGGATATTTGACCTCGTTCTCGATCTGCCTGGCAATATTCCTTGCCAGAATCAACGCATCATTGTCGTCGAGCTGCTTCTGCTCGACCATGACCCGCAATTCGCGGCCGGCCTGCACCGCATAGGCATTGGTGACGCCCGTATAGTTCGTCGCGATTTTTTCCAGTTTCTCAAGCCGCTTGAGATACAGGTCGGTTGTTTCGGAGCGCGCACCCGGCCGGGCGGCCGTAATGGCGTCAGCCGCATCGCAGAGCACGGCGTAGATGCTATCGCGCTCGGTCTCCTCGTGGTGGGATGCCACCGCATTGTAGATGAGGCGGTCTTCGCCATGCTTTCGCATGAGGTTTCCGCCAATGATGGCATGCCTCCCTTCCACTTCATGATCCACCGCTTTCCCGATATCGTGGAAAATACCGATGCGCTTGGCAATCGATGTGTCCAGGCCCAGTTCCGCTGCCATCATGGACATGAGATGGGCGGTTTCCACGGAATGATCCAGTACATTCTGCTTGAAGCTGGTTCTGAATTTAAGTCGTCCAAGCAGATGTACGAGTTCGGGAGCCACCCCCGAAACGCCCAGCGCAAACAGGGCTTCTTCGCCGGCTGAGCGTATGCTGTCGTCGATTTCCTCGCGGACTTTTGTTACAACTTCTTCAATGCGCACCGGATGGATTCGCCCGTCTTCCATCAGTCGTTCAAGGGCAACGCGTGCCACTTCCCGGCGGATGGGATCGAAGCTGGAGAGCACAACCACTTCCGGGGTTTCATCAATGAGTACATTAACCCCGGTTTCGGACTCGAATGATTTAATGTTGCGTCCCTCGCGACCAATGATGCGTCCTTTCATGTCATCACTCGCCAGCGTTACCGTACTGGTGGTGACATCGTTGACCTGATCTGCGGCGTAGCGCTGGATCGCATTGGTGATGATTTCAGCGGCTTTGCGATGGGCGTCTTCCTTGGCGTTGCGCTGGATATGGCGAATCAATCCGCCCGCCTCGGCGCGCACTTCCTCTCCCATCCGCTTCATGATGGTTTCGCGCGCTTCTTCCTGGGAAAACTGGGCCAGCGATTCGAGTTTTTTGTTTTCCTCACTGATCGCGTTGAGCAGCGTCGCCTGTGTTTCCTTAAGCTCCGTTTCTCTCACATCGACTTTACTGAGGTGCTGCTCCAGTTTCTGCTCCTTGCTATTGAGCATGTCTATTTTTCTGGAGAGATCCTTTTCACGTTCAACCACCCGTTTTTCCAGATCGAGGATGTCTTTGCGCTGTCCGGTATTTTCTTTTTCGATCTTTTCGCGGGCGCGAAGCGCGGCGTCCATGGCTTGCACTTTGGCTTCGCGGCGGATTACATCGGCTTCTTTTTCCGCCTCGGCCAGCAATACCTTCCCTCGCTTACTGGCCGCAATCGCATTTGTTTTTGTAATATAGGCATGGAAAAAGAAACCAAGAACAACAAACCCGATACCGAGCATAAAGCCCTGTCCTGCAAACATTTCTTCCACGGTAAACCTCCTTTTCATGAAGACCGTTCCCCGTAGAAAGCCCTGGGCAGTTGCCAAATGCCCATTTTCAGGGGCCGGAACGATCCCTTTATTGTTTCAAATCGAAATCATAAATCAGACAGCGGGGTTTGTCGAACGTTCGTCGCAAACTTTAATTATCTGCCGTTCGGTGACGATCACCTGCATGGGTTTGTCGTGCGGTAAATGGGGGATATGCCCAAAAACCTGAAAATCGAAGGCGGCCCCCATGCATACGCCCTGAAAGGCGTCCAGCAGGCGGTCGTAGTAACCGCCGCCCCGGCCCAGTCGGTTGCCGCTCACGTCAAAAGCCACGCCGGGGACGATAAAAAGGCTGATTTCGTCCTTTCCAACCTCTGGAAAGCCGACTGGTTCCTGGATGCCGTAATGCCCGGTGCGGAAGACCGTCTGCTCGGTGATTCCAGCCATGCGGTATTGCCCGGAGGCTGCATGATAGACGGGAATGCAAATGTGTTGGCCGTTTTTCCAGAGCTTGGGAAAGAGGCCGCGCAGATCGGGTTCGCCCGGCAAGGGCATGAAGAGGCCGATGGTGCCGGCGTTGCGGAATTCTTCCAGGGCCAGGAAGTTTTCCATCATGGCCCGGCTGGATTCTTCCAGCCATTGGAAATCGAGCGCCCGGCGCTTATCCCCCAGGTCCCGGCGCAGCTGCTGCTTACTCTTCATATTTCTTTTTGCTTTTCCGCAGCGAGTTCCAGAACAGGAGCCGCTTGCGGATGGTGCTCTCGTACCCTTGATCCGTTGGATTATAATAAACGCTGGAGGTGGGGGCATATTCCTGATCCACAAAATGATCCGCTCCGTCGTGGGCGTATCGATAGCCCTCGTGCCCGAGTTCCTTGGCCCCTTTGTAATGACCATCCCGCAGATGCTTCGGTACGGGCAGGGTGCGGCCGTGTTCAATATCTTTGAGCGCGGCATCGACCGCGAGATAGGCGGCATTGCTTTTCGGGGCGCTGGCCAGGTAGGTGGTTGCCTGTGCGAGCGTGATGCGCGCTTCCGGCATGCCGATAAACTCGACGGCTTGCATGGCGGCGACGGCCAGGGTCAGGCCGCGCGGGTCCGCATTGCCGATATCTTCCGACGCCAGAATCACAAGGCGGCGGGCGATGAAGCGTGGATCCTCACCGGCATAAAGCATCTTGGCCATCCAGTAAACCGCTGCATCCGGATCCGAACCCCGGACACTTTTTATGAATGCGGAGATGGTGTTGTAGTGTTCATCTTCGTCATGGTCGTAAATCACCGCTTTTTTCTGAACCGATTCCTCGATTTCATCCCGCGTGAGGTGGACCATGCCATTCTCGCCGGGTGGAGTGGTGAGTGCCGCAATTTCCAGCGCATTGAGCGCGCGCCGGGCGTCCCCTTCACACACCGTTGCCAGATGGAGCAACCCTTCGTCGGTGGATTCGACCAGACCGTTCAGCCCGGCCGAAGCGGTCAGGGCATTCTTTAGGACTTTGACGATGGATTCCTCATCCAGCGGCTGAAGCTGAAAGATTTGCGAGCGTGAATTCAGCGGGGTATTGATGAAGAAAAACGGGTTGTGGGTTGTGGCGCCGATCAGCACCATGTCGCCGTTTTCGACGAAGGGCAAAAGCACGTCTTGCTGCGATTTGCTGAAACGGTGGATTTCATCGATGAACAGGATCGTCTCCTCGCCGTTCATTTTTTTTCGGTGCGAGGCCGCGCCCAGCAGTTTCCGCAGGATGGCCACATTGGCCAGTACGCCGCTGGTGCGCTCGAACCGCCGGTTGGTGGTGCGGGCGATGACCTCCGCGAGTGTGGTTTTGCCGCAGCCGGGCGGGCCATAAAGAATGATACTGCTGATGCGGTCGGCTTCAATGGCCCGGCGCAGCATTTTGTCCGGTCCGAGGATATGATCCTGTCCAATGATTTCGTCGAGCGTCTGCGGGCGCATGCGTGCCGCCAGCGGGGCGGTGCCCGCTGTCGGTTTCGGTTTTTGCCCAGGTTGTTCGTTAAACAGTTCCATACTCGTTGACGCAGTTTAGGAAGGAAGTTCTGGTTTTGGAAGTGTTATCCTAACCAAAAGAAATGAAGTCAGAAAAGGAACCCCGCCTTGGCCGTCATACAAGCCAATCCTCGATCACCGAAGTTACAACGTGGGTGCCAATCAAACCGGATTCCGAAACCCTCCCTTATTCAAGGGCATACGGGCAAGGGTCCGAAGCTAAGCTCCCTTTCAGCAATTATTGGGTAAGAGGAATCTCTGGCTGGTCCGCGAACCAGGTAGGGTTAACCCCTTTCCTAACCTCGATTGAACCATACGGCTCAATGGCCGAAAATTCGATAAAAAAAGTGTCCAGACAACCGGGTATTTTTCTGAAGGAAGTGATCTGCATTCGTGGGATAGTATGGTAGCATCATGCCCTGTTTTTATGAAAATCATCGCTAAACTACTTCAAGAGAAGGATCACGCCGGTCTGCAGTTCATCAAGTATTCGCTGTGCGGCGGTGTTGCGCTTGCCGTCGACATGCTGGTTTTCTTCCTGATGGCCTGGTTGGTGTTTCCCGCGCTCACGGACGCCGATCCGCTGGTGCGGATTTTCGGCATGGACGTACAGACCATAACGGAAGGTGTTCGCGTACGTAATTTCTGGTTCGACAGTATCGTTGCTTTTATATTTTCCAATCTGACGGCCTATGTGCTCAATGTCTTTTTTGTTTTTAAAAGCGGCAAGCATGGACGTCACGTTGAGCTGGTTCTGTTTTATGCGGTATCCCTGGTGAGTCTGCTGGCCGGAACGTTTGTCGGTTCATTGCTGATCACCGTGTTCAATGTGGACACGAGCTACTCCTATGTTGCCAAAGCGGTTTCGGCTACACTGGTGAATTATGCGGGACGCAAGTTTCTGATCTTCCACGGTTAAATTTTTGACGCCGAAGAATCCACGGCAGCGATAAACTCGTTGATGGCCGCTTTTGCCTCGGCAAGTTCCTGGTAGGGTTTCACCGCAACATGCGGATTGCCGGACAACATGGCTGATAAACGGGAATCATCCGTGACGTTGAAGAGACACAGCGTGGGTTTGCCCAGTGCTTCCGCCATGCCGATTTCGTAGCCGACGCCCAGCGATGGTGCCGACACCTCTGCTATCACGGCGTCGCTGGCTACAAGCCAGTTCACGTCCCTTGCATAAATTTGTCCATCCGAAAGATTGTCTCCGCCGCAGACGGACAGTCCACTGCTGCTGATATGTTCGGTCAGTACCCGGGCAC
>JAIPIO010000123.1 GCA_021734595.1 Kiritimatiellales bacterium
GGAGCAGCTGCTCGACCGGGGTCGGACGCCGTGGCAGCCTGAAATCCCGTTGCGCGAAATCGCGGACCGGCACATCCAGAACGCGGCCAAGCTTCAAAAGGCGCTGCTCCCGATCCTGGAGCGGCTGGGCGATCTTGATTCCCTGGCATCGGTGGAGGATGAAGGGCGGCGGCTCTATCAGGAAACCTTCGGCCATCGCATTTCTTCCAGGCATTGGAACCGGATCGTAATGCGCACCTTCAACCGGGATCGCGGAAACGAACACTTCCAGCGCCTTGAAATCTATCTTGAGGAAAAGCTATCCCGTCGCCCGGACCGACCAGCCAGCGCCCGGAAACAGGCCGTGGACGCCTTTGCCGACGCACGGGCGGCCATCGTCATGGTTGCGAATCCGGCCAAGCCCACGCCCAAGGAAAGGCTGATTATCTGGACGTATGTTTTTTCAACGCTGGATGAACTCGTTTCCGGTGGGATGCGCGAACTCGAAGCCAACAAGGCCGCGCTCGAGTTCCTGAACACCGAAGCACTTTTCATTGCCGCCAGCGCCGATGCGCTGAAGGCGGCTTTCTACCGGAAGGCCAAGGCCTGGAAAAAGAGCGGCGGACGCCCGGCGGCGATCAAGGACAAGCGCGGTGATCGTTCCGGCAACTACAAGCCCGCGCCGCTCTCGCAGGAAGAAGAAGAAACCATCCTGGCCTATACCGCCGTTGCGGGCGGACGTCTTTCCCAGGGGTGGCGGGAAGCCTGGATGGATAAGGTTCTAAGCCCGGATCTAATGCAGCGCTACTCCTTGGATGAACGCCAAAACAAAAGCTATGTCCCCAATGCGATCCGCGCCGCCCTGCGGCATAAGGTCCAGATGGTCGATGACCATCACCACGGCCCGCACCGCGCCAAGATGCAGGGCGCATTCCTGGACCGCGATCCCGGCAGCACCAATGCCGGGGACTGGTTTCAGGGCGATGACACAACCCTGCCGATCTATATCCACAACGAGAAGGATCCGCGCAAGCCGACCCGTGGCCAGTTCCTTATGATGGTCGACGTTCGCACCGGCTTTATTCTTTCCTACGTGATGATTGCCGACAAGGCTTACAACGGGCGGGACGTTCGCAACCTGATCACCGTCACCCACGACCGATGGGGATTGCCGCGCAAAGGTTTTTACTTCGAGAACGGCATTTGGCGAGCGAAAACCGTAAAAGGCGGCATTGCCTGGGCCGATACGGAAGCAGGCTTGATGACCGAACTTAACCTCCGTTTTCAACATGCCCGCGAAGCAAGGGCCAAAATCGTTGAACGCAGCTTCGGCCTACTGCAAAACTATTGCGAAAGGGTTCAGGGATACGTGGGCCGCGATGAACGCCACGACTGCTACGAAAAGATCCAGAAGCAGCTTCAGTCGGTCCGCTCCAACAAACTGCCCAGCATAGAGGCACTGCTGACCCAAGAAGAGTTTTGCGACGTGCTAGATCAGATCATTGACCAGGTGAATAACGACGTTCAAAACGGCAAGCTTTGCCCCGGTCTAACGCCCGAAGAGGCCTATCGGCAATACTTTGATTTCAATGATCCCTTGGTGCAGCTTGGACGGACCACTCGCTATCTATTGGCCGATTCTGTCGAAAAGGTGAAGATCGGGCGCAATGGAATCAGCCTGGTTCGCGGCAAGGATCGCTTCACTTACAAGAGCGAGGAAACCGGAAAGCTCCAAGGCATGGAAGTCCTCGCCTGGTTCAGTCCCGAGAATCCGGAAATCCTTTGCGTTACCGACCTGAAAAAGAAGAACCCCTTCACCGTTGAACGGGCGCAAGCCGTTCCGCTCATGGATGCCGACCCGGATCTGCTGGCTGTGGAACTGGAGCGGAACGAAGCCCACAACGCATACGGCAAACGGCTATATCGCGCCGTCAAGCAGCGCTTCCCCGATGAAATCCGCGACCGCATGTTCCGCCCAACCATCGTAGACGAACAGACGGCCGATCTCGGGCTGGAAATGGAATTCCAGCGCAAGGAAGCCGGTAAGAAGCAGAAGCAGCACACCGAACAAAAGAAGAAGATCGCCAAGGGTGGATTCAAGCCCTCGCCCATCGCGGAACGCCGCAAGGAACAGGCCGAAGCCGATGCCGATTTCAGGAAGTGCCTGGAGAAAGTGAGAAGCGCATGAGCAGCACACGCAAAGCAGAACCGGGCACCCATTTGCGGCAGGAACGGTATGCCAGCGATCCCGCCTTCAATGAACAGCTCAAGGCCAGCGCCGTTGCCCGCAAATGCAGCATCATGCCGGATCCTTCGCACCGGGAACTCTGCCTGTTTCTTCAATACGCATCCATGCAGCCTGGCGGCTTGTCCGCCATGGCCGCCGATTTTCTCAAACGCTATGCCGACCGGATCGGCAGCCCAACCATGCGCAAGCACTCCGGCCTGAAAACCTTTGATGCCGCCATCGTTCGGGCGGTGCGCGAAGAACTTGGATCTCTATCATTCCTGTTGAAAGGCGAAGCCGACCGCGTTGACCCATTCGGACACGAAACATTTGCCGCCGAAAATCTTAGCTCTCTTGATTATTACGCCGGCGTGGTTGAATCCGTAGAAGAGGTTCGCGCCCGTCATGTGCGCGAAGCTGAAAGCTTTCCTGAATCCTATCCTGCGACCGCCTTTATCGACTATTGCATGGAGCAGGCAGAGAGCGGCCTTGAAGATTGGCTGACCGCTTTTTGCCTTGATCCGTATACCACTCTCACCTGTCCGCCCGGCTGGTTTGGCGAACTGGAGCAATCCCTCAAGGACTATATGGCCGACCGCCGCGCCGATGCCTTGGCCGGGAAGGTGGTGTCCAGCATTGGCGAACAGATCAACGATGCCCTTGATTATGCCTGGGAAGAAAAGTGCCTGATCCACATCAACGGTGTTGCCCGCATGGGAAAGACCTTCCAGGTTAAGCAATGGTGCAAATCCCATCCGGGCCGCGTCCGCTATGTGCAAGTTCCATCCGGCAACGATGATATCAGCTTCTTTCGGTCCATAGCCCGTTCCTTGGGCACGGCAGCGGGCAGCGCCATGAAAACAACTCAGATCAAGCGGCAGATCGAAGACGCCATCCAGGATTCAGGCATCATGCTGGTCTTTGACGAATCGCACTATCTATTCCCCCAATACAAGGATGTCCGCAGCTCCCCGCGCCGGGTGAATTGGGTTTTAACAGAAATCGTGAACAAAGGTATTCCTGTTGCCATGATCACCACCCCGCAATTCGATATTTCACAAAAGGCCATCGTGAACGGTTCCGGCTGGGCATCCGAGCAGCTCGATGGGCGCATTGCCTACCGCCTTGATTTGCCCACCGTTCTACCGTCAGAGGATCTCATCGCCATCGCCAGGCATTATCTGCCCAGGGCATCAAGCGAAGTGCTCCAATTACTGAGCGCCTATGCCCGCCGATCCGGCAAATACCTGGCAGGGATCGAGGCCGGATCCAAGCGCAGCCGGTTTCTCGCCCGCAAGGAAGGCCGCGATGTTCCAAACGGCGCGGACCTCGAAGCGGCATTGACCCAGGTGGACCCGGCAATAAAGGAACTTTTCAACCCGAAACAGGAACCGCAGGACGTATGCAAGCCGCCTGCAACGGCAAAGAAACGGGCTTGCAGGCCGGTTGCACAGACGGTGCATCCGCCCGGAAAAAAGATTTTAGTAACCGCCTGAAGAGGCAAATAGTCCAATTTTGAAATTCCCTCGAAAGTGGGAATATAGTTTATTGCTCAGATCGTTCGGACATTTCGCCGAGATTTAGTTACATTTTATCGGTTAAGATACAAGAAGGGAGTCTAAAAAACCATGTTGCCTGGAAAAGGACGGGTTCCAACGTTCAACCTGAAGCCGCACCCACTTTTAACCAGTGCGCTGGTTGTGGTGCTTCTCGGTGGAGGTCTGCTTGCCATGTCTTTCTATACCAAGGATGACGGCAGCGGCAGATATTCGCAGAAAGCCGAGTTTACGCTCGTCATCACATTCGTCATATCAGGATGCCTTCTTATCGTGGCCACATCCAAGATGTGGTTCCCGCACCTCTGGCGAAAAAACCGTACGCACAAGAGGCATCACGGAATAAAACACCATCATGCACATCGGCGGCACCCTTCGAACCGGAATTAACGTACCATGAAAATTGTATGTGCAGAAACGGTACTCCTCGGAGAGGAAGCCTTCCAGACCATCGGCGACACGGTGGTCATCCCCGATCGCGCTATCACCCGCGATGACTTGATCGACGCCGACGCACTGGTGGTTCGATCCAAGACAAAGATAAACCGTGCCCTGCTGGACGGCACTCCGGTACAGTTTGTCGGAACCGCCACCGCCGGATCCGACCACATGGATGCGAAATACCTTAACGCTCGAGGCATCGGCTGGTGCGCCTCGCCCGGCTGCAACGCCAACAGCGTCTCGGAATACGTCATCGCCGCCCTGCTGAGCCTGCGGACTCGCCATGGCCTGAATCTGCAAGGAAAAACCATCGGGGTCATCGGCTGCGGCAACGTCGGCAGCCGTGTGCTAAAAAAATGCGAAGCCCTCGGCATGCGAATTCTGCGCAACGACCCGCCGCTTGCCGCCACCTCCGCCGACCCCGACTTCCAACCATTGGAAACGGTGCTTGCCGAATCCGATATCGTCACGTTGCATGTGCCGCTGGTGAAGGAAAAACCCTGGCCTACCCTTTACATGGCCAACCACCACTTTTTTTCGCACCTCAGGCCCGGCGCGGTTTTTATCAATGCTTCGCGCGGAAAAGTGACCGACAGCGACGCGCTGGTTCATGCCCGAAACAACTATGCCGTTTCGCATGCCATCATCGATGTTTGGGATCCCGAACCCGCCTTCCGCACCGATCTGCTCGCTACCGCCGACCTTGCCTCCGCCCACATCGCGGGACACTCCTACGAAGGCAAGCTCAACGGAACCGTCAATGTCTACAACGAACTCTGCCACTTTTTCGAGATTGTCCGAAAGTGGGATGTCAGCGTGTCACTGCCCGTTCCGGAAGTCCCGAAGGTTGCCATCGACGCCTCCGGCCTGGACGACGAAACCGCGCTGCATGAAATCGTCAAGCAGGTCTACGACATCGAGCTCGACGATGCCAACATCCGCGAAGCCGCCGTGAAGAACGATGCCGCCCGCGCAAAGAATTTCGACGCTCTCCGCGCAACCTACCGCGTCCGCCGCGAATTCATGAACACCACCGTGGACGCGCAAAACGCCTCCGTTGAATTAAAGGGCAAAATCCAGGCGCTCGGCTTCAAGCAAGAGAATTCCTGAATGGCATTCAAAACGGCACATTATAAGTGCCATTCGGAACCGGCACTTTTCAGCCCTTTCCCTTGCGGCTCTTTTTCAGCGATTCGTAGTCGTCCAATGTGCCGGGATAGTCGATGATGATGCCGCCTTCCGTGATTTCGAAAATACGGGTGGCCAGCGTCGCGATAAAGCGGTGGTCGTGCGAAACAAAGAGCAGCGTGTTCGGGAACAGCGAAAGGGCAAAGTTTAGCGCTTCGATGGACTCAAGATCCAAGTGGTTGGTCGGTTCGTCGAGGGCCAGCACATTGCCTCCTTCCATCGTCATTTTTGAAAGGATCAGGCGGGCTTTTTCGCCGCCGCTGAGGACGCCTGCTTTTTTCCAGCAATCTTCACCGCGGAAAAGCATCCGGCCCATAAACGAGCGCAACTCGACTTCGGAGGTTCCGGTATCGGCGAAACGGTTGAGCCAGTCCAGCGCGCTGGAATCAGGATCCAGCAGGGTCGATGCATCCTGCGGGAACATGCCGATCTCTACGGTTTCCCCCAGCTTAACCTGCCCGGCATCGCCATTGAGTTGATTGCACAGCATGTTCAGCAGCGTCGTTTTTCCAATCCCGTTTTTACCGATAATGGCCACGCGCTCTTCCGGCCCGATCGTGCAGGAAAAGTCGCTGAACAGTGCTTCGTCGTACGACTTGGCAATCGCTGTGGCCTCGATCACTTTATCGCCCAGACGCCTCTTTGGATTGAAACGGATAAACGGAGCGACCCGGCTGCTGGGTTTAAACTTGGTGATTTCCAGCTTATCGAGCGTCTTCTTGCGCGAGGTCGCCTGCTTCGCTTTCGAAGCGTTGGAGCTGAAACGGGAAATAAACGCCTTCAGATCATGCGCCTGCTTTTCGACCTTTTTATTCGCCTTTTCCTGCAATTCGCGGGATTCCAGACTGGCGATGGTAAAGTCGTCGTAATTGCCCGGGAACATCCGGATTTCATGGTAATCCAGATCGGCAATATGTGTACAAACCTGATTGAGGAAGAAGCGATCATGCGAAATCGTGATCAGCGTTCCGGCATAACGCTTGAGCAAATCAACCAGCCATTCGATCGACTCCATATCCAGATGGTTGGTCGGTTCGTCGAGCAGAAGAATATCCGGTTGGCCAAACAGCACCTGCGCCAGCAGAACCCGCAGCTTAAAGCCGCCCTGCAGCACAGTCATGCCTTGCTCAAACAGATCCTCCGTAAAACCCAGCCCCACCAACAGCGATGCCGCTTCGGCTTCCATCGTATAGCCGCCGGCGTCGCCGAATTCTTCCTCGATATGACTGCAACGATCTTGCTCCTCGTCGGTCAGCTCGTCTTTTGAGTAGAGGGATTCGCGCTCGCAATGCAGCTTCCAGAGCTTGGGATTGCCCATGTAAACCGTCTCGATAATCGTATACTCATCAAAGGCCGAGTGATCCTGCCGGAGGTAGCCAAGCGTACAGCCATGACCGATCACCACCTCGCCCTCGCTCTGATCCAGCTGACCGGTCAGCAGCTTCAAAAACGTTGATTTACCGGAACCATTGGCCCCGATCAACCCGTAGCGGTTGCCCGGAGTGAACTTTACCGAAACGTCCTCAAAAAGAGCTGTTTGGCCAAAGCGCATCGTGATTCTGGATGTTGTAATCATATGAAAATACCTAGGTTAATTCCGAGATTTTTGAAAAAGCAGGTAGTGCTATAGCAACATCTGGCCCGAGAACCCACTGTTAATTGCAACCAAGTGGCCTCGGCGAAAGGGGCCAGCCTAAGGCAACCCATTTATTGCCCCCATGATTAATGCATCCGCGATAAAATACGGGCGGCTGTCCCGTCGCACGGGTCACGGCGCGGATCTTCCCTGATGAAGGAACCACGCGCTTGCTTTCCCGGTCTTTCTCTGGCACGTTTTCAAAGCAGTTTTTTTACGGAGACGGCTGAACACGGAGAGCCTTGCATGGAAACACCTTATTACCTGATCGACGAGAAGAAGCTGCTGCGGAATCTCAAAATTATCCAACGCGTCCGTACCCGCTCCGGCGCCAAATCGGTGCTGGCGCTGAAGTGCTTTTCCACCTGGTCGGTATTCGAGCTGATGCGGGAATACATGGACGGCACCACCAGCAGCAGCCTGTACGAGGCGCGATTGGGCCGGGAAAAGTTCGGCGGTGAAGTGCATGCCTACAGCGTGGCGTTCTCTCCCAAGGAATTCCGGGAGGTGCGCCGCTATGCCGACAAGGTGATTTTCAACTCCTTTTCCCAACTCGACGCGCTGGTCCCGGACATCAAAAACAGAAAAACCAAGGTCGGCATCCGGATAAACCCGGGCATCAGCTACTCCCACTTCGACCTCGCCGATCCGGCCCGCCGCTATTCCCGGCTGGGCGTCCGGGACATCGACCTGCTCCGGGAAAACGCCGACCGGGTCAGCGGCGCCATGTTCCACTTCAACTGCGAAAACGCGGACATCGACCACTTCTCCGCCAGCCTGGACCGGATCGGCAGCGACTACGGGGAGCTCCTGCGCCAATGGGAGTGGGTCAGTCTGGGCGGCGGCCTCTACTTCACCCAACGTGGCTACCCGGTGGACCGGTTCTGCGCGCGCCTGAAGGCGTTCGCCGAAACCTTCGGTGTCCAAGTCTACCTCGAGCCGGGCGAGGCCGCCATCACCGGATGCGGAGAGCTGGTGACCACGGTGCTGGACGTGGTCCGCAACGAAACCGACATTGCGGTGGTCGACGCCACCACGGAAGGGCACATGCTCGACCTGCTGATCTACCGGCTCGACGCAAAAATCGCCTCTCCCTTGCCAGGCCCCCACCGGTTCACCATCGCCGGGCGCACCTGCCTGGCCGGCGACGTTTTCGGCACCTACGACCTCAAGACAAAACTCAAGCCCGGCAGCGTGGTCCGCATCGCGGACGCCGCCGGCTACACCATGGTTAAGACGAATTGGTTCAACGGCATCCCCATGCCAGCCATTTGGGTGCGGAGACTGGATGGAACGCTGGACAAGGTCAAAGCTTTCAGTTACAAGGATTATCTTTCGAGTCTGTCATAAAGGAGTGGTATCATGAAGAAAAACGTATTGATTGTCGGGGCCGGCGGCGTGGCGCACGTCACCGCGCACAAGGCGGCCATGAACAACGATGTGCTGGGCGACATCTGCATCGCCTCTCGGACCCAGTCCAAGTGCGATGAGATCATCGCCAGTGTCCGCAAAATGAAGCACCTGAAGAAGAGAAACGGGAAACTCTATTCCCGTCAACTGGATGCCATGAAAGTCCCGGCCACCGTCAAGCTGATCAAGGAAACCAAATCCGAGATCGTCATCAACCTAGGCAACGCGTTCGTAAACATGTCGGTCCTGGAGGCCTGCCTGAAGACCGGCGCCGCCTACATCGACACGGCGATCCACGAAGACCCCGACAAGGTGTGTGAAGATCCGCCCTGGTACGCCAATTACGAGTGGAAACGCCGGGACCGCTGCAAAAAGAAAGGACTGACGGCCATCCTCGGGGCCGGATTCGATCCCGGCGTGGTCAATGCCTACTGTGCCTTGGCAGTCAAAAAGTATTTCGACAAGATCGACACCATCGACATCATGGATGTAAACGCGGGTAGCCACGGCCGCTATTTTTCCACCAACTTCGACCCGGAAATCAACTTTCGCGAGTTCATCAAGGTGTGGACATGGATCGACCGCCAGTGGAAGGAATACCCGACGCATTCGGTGAAACGGACCTACGATTTCCCGGCGGCGGGATCCTGCCCCATCTACCTGAACGGGCACGACGAACTGCATTCGCTTTCCCAAAACATCGACGCGAACAGCATCCGTTTCTGGATGGGCTTCGGCGACCATTACATCAATGTCTTCACCGTCCTGCGCACCCTCGGTTTCCTCGACCATCTGCCGGTCACCCTGACCACCGGCCAGGAGGTGGTTCCGCTCAAAGTGGTGAAGGCGCTGCTGCCCGACCCCAAAACCCTCGCCCCCGGCTACACCGGGAAAACCTGCATCGGCAATTTCGTGAAGGGCTGGAAGAACGGCAAAAAACGGGAAGTGTTCATTTATCAGGTTTCGGACCACAAGAAGTGCTTCGAGGAAGTGGGCTCGCAGGGCATCAGCTACACCGCTGGCGTCCCGCCGGTGGCGGCAGCGATGCTGGTGGCCCAGGGGATTTGGGATCCGAAGACCATGGTCAACGTGGAGGAGCTGGATCCGGAGCCATTCATCGCGCTATTGGACAAGATCGGCCTGCCCACCGACGTCAAGGAAATCAAGCCGGGTAGCAAGTACTCCTTCAACGGCACCGTGCGCGATCTAGCGACTGAGCTGGCACAGTCCACCGCCACCGTCTCGGTCTCGGCCGCGAACCCCATGGTGGCACTGGACGTCAAGGCGCAGCGAAAGGCGCTGTTCAAGGCCGCCGCGGCCGCTCGCAAGGAAAAATAGAAGTCCCTACTGGTTCACATGCACGGTTTTGGCCGGCGGGAACCCGTTGAAATTGGTGGCCGAGGCTTGGCTGTAGGCACCGATGTTCCGACTGAAAAGCAGGTCGCCAAGTTTCAGGTTGGCCGGCAGGTCTTCGGACATGGAAATCACGTCCAGTGCGTCGCAGGTCGGCCCGAACACCGTGCAGATCTGCCGATCTCCTCTCTTGAACGATTCCACCTTGTACCGGCAATGGTCGAATAGGATGCCTGAATAGGTGTGGTAAATGCCGTCGTTCATGTAATAGCAGAGCTTCCCATCGCGCACCGCCTTGCCGATGATTTCCGTAACCACGGTGCAGGCAGTGGCCACCATAAAACGACCCGGTTCGGCCAGGATCTCGATTTCCTTGGGGAACCGGCGGTTGATCTCGGCGTTGATCCTGCGTGCCAGTTCGCGGAATGGCCGGACGCTGCTGTCGTACGGGGCGGGAAACCCACCGCCAATATCCAGCAGGGACATCTTGTCGTAGCCGCGGGTACGCGCCTCGTCGAATATATCCGCGGCCAGATTGATGGCCTGCACGAAATTTTCAAAATTCGTGGTCTGGCTGCCCACGTGAAAACTCAATCCCTCCACCACCAGTCCGGCCTTGTCAGCCTCCAGGATCAGGTCCACCGCCTCGCCGGGTGCCGCCCCGCATTTGGAGGATAGCTCGACCATGGCACCGGTGTTGGGCACCTTCAACCGCAGCGCCAGCCCTGAGTTCGGCGCATGCTTCCTGATCTTCCGGATTTCCTCGGCGTTGTCGAAGGTCACCAGTGCCTTGTACTGGTCCAACTCGGTCAGCGTCTCGTTGGCCTTGATCGGATTGGCGTAGATGATCTTGTCCCAAATCCAGTCCTGGCGTTTCTTCGCCGGCATGTCCTTGATGTATTGATACACAATGTTGAATTCAGGCATGGACGCCACATCGAAGCTGCACCCAGCGTCAAACAGCGTTTTCACGATGGCAGGATCCGGGTTTGCCTTCACTGCATAATACGCCTGCACGCGTGGAAGGTGCCGTTTAAAGGAGGCATACCTTGCACGTATTTCATCGTGGTCCACGATAAACAAGGGGGTTCCGTGCTCCCGGGCCAGCTCCTGTAGTTTCTTCATTGTAATCATGGCAAAAGGTGTAGTGAAAGGCTGGGGTTTTGTCAAGGTTGGCAGGAGAAGGAGAACCTCTTAAATCTTCATGTCGATCCCTACGAAACAAAAAACCTTGCGGGAAACCCGGAGCAAAAACAACGCCTCGCAACGTTCCGCAAACAAACAATGGACTGGCGGAAGCAAACAGAGGTAAAACCATTCTTGGAGAAGTCAGATGAGGAGGGGTTATAAAGAAGCTGGGGCGGCTAGCCGCAAACCAACGCAAAAAACGGGGCCGCCCCAAAGAAGGGAAAACTGCAATGAATGCAAAAACTGGGCTTTACTTGGCTGCGGCGCTGGTGATTGTCGGATGCGTGCTGCTGTTTAGTCCAAGGGTGGAAAAAGATGTACCGCCGAAGACTGTAAACACCAACCCATCGAGCACCACCCTTCCC